>NZ_JBIWOK010000008.1:80234-272673 GCF_044767675.1 Streptomyces sp. NPDC101219 | reverse complement strand
GGGGGGGCGGGGCCGGGGGGGGGGTGTGGTTGCCCCCCCCCCCCCCGGGGGGGGGGGGCGGGGGCCCCCCCCCGGGGCCCCCCCCCCCCCCCCCCCCGCCGGAGCACTCACCACCGGGACACCGAATCTCATGCGCAAGAACACCTTCGCCGCAGCGGCCCTGCTCGCCGCCGCCTGCGTGACCCTCACCGCCTGCGGCGCCAACGACGACAACAGCGGCAAGCCGGTCGCCGTGGTATCCGAGGAGGCCGGTGCCGAGAAGGCGGCCACTCTCCTGGACAAGCCGTTCGAGAAGCCCGACCTCGTCCTCACCGACACGAACGGCAAGGAGTACGACTTCCGCAAGGAGACCGCGGGCAAGCCGACGCTGATCTACTTCGGCTACACGCACTGCCCCGACGTCTGCCCGCTGACGATGAACAACATCGCCGTGGCCAAGAAGCAACTCTCCAAGGAGCAGCAGGACCAGCTGCGGATCGTGTTCGTCACCACCGACCCCGAGCGGGACACCGCGCCCGCGCTGGGCAAGTGGCTCAAGGGCATCGACTCCCAGGTCGTCGGTCTGACCGGGGACTTCTCCACCATCCAGGCCGGCGCGCGCACCCTGGGCATCACCATCAACCCGCCGCGCAAGGACGACCAGGGCAAGACGGTCTCCGACCACGGCACGCAGGTCGTCGCGTTCTCCCCGAAGACCGACGGCGGCTACCTGCTCTACGGCGAGGACGCCACCGTCGAGGACTACACCCAGGACCTCCCCGAGATCATCAAGGGTGAGGCACCGTGAGGCGTGCCGTGGGCGCGGCCCTCGCCGTCGCGGGAGCGCTGGTCCTGACCGGCTGCGGCAGCTCCGACTCAGGAGGGAAGGACTCCGGCACGCCCGAACTGTCCGTCGGCTCCGCGTACATGCCGCAGCCCGTGTCGGACATGGCGGCCGGGTTCCTCGTCATCACCAACAAGGGCGGCGCGGCCGACCGGCTGACGTCCGTGGACAGTGACGTCGCCGGTTCGGTGACCGTGCACGAGACCGTCGACGGCTCCATGCGGGAGGTGGACGGCCTCGACATCCCGGCGAACGGCCGCCTCGTCCTGGAGAGCGGCGGCAACCACCTGATGTTCGAGGAGCTGAAGCGGAAGCCGAAGGAAGGCCAGAAGGTCTCCGTGGAACTCCGGTTCGCCCAGTCCGACCCCGTCACGGTCGAGATCCCGGTGAGGGCCGCCACCTACACGCCGAAGCACGGACACTGAGGGAGACACCCCCGTGACCCAGACCATCGCGCCCCGCGTCCGGATCCTGGTGCTGCTGTTGCTGGCCGTCACCGGCGCGCTGCTCGCCGGGGCCGCTCCCGTCTCCGCGCACGCCGCGCTGACGGGCAGCGATCCCCAGCAGGGGACGGTGGTCGACAAGGCCCCGGCCCAGGTGTCGCTCACCTTCTCCGAGCCCGTCGCGATCAGTGACGACGCCCTGCGCGTGCTCGACCCCAAGGGCAAGCGCGTCGACCGGGGCGACCCGGACAACCCCGAGGGCACCACGTACACCGTGCGCCTGCACAGCGGGCTGCCCGACGGCACGTACACCGTGACGTACCAGGTCGTGTCGGCGGACAGCCATCCCGTCGCCGGTGCCTTCAGCTTCTCCGTCGGCGCTCCCTCCGAGACCACGGTGTCCGTCTCGGGCCAGGCACCCGACGAGGGCGCGGTCGGCCTGCTGTACGGCTTCGGGCGCTACACGGCGTACGCCGGGTTCGTGGTCCTGGTCGGCGGGGCCGCGTTCGTGCTCGCCTGCTGGGGGCGCGGGGCGTCGGTGCGGGCGGTGCAGCGGCTGGTGGTCTCCGGGTGGCTCGCGCTCACCGCGTCCACCCTGGGGATGCTGCTGCTGCGGGGTTCCTACACGACGTCGGGGGCCTTCGGCGACGTCTTCGACCTGTCGCTGCTCGGGCAGGTGCTGCAGACCAAGACGGGTGCGGCCCTGGTCTCCCGGCTGCTGCTGCTCGCGGCCGCGGCGCTGTTCATCGCCGTGCTGTTCGGTGCCTACGCCCGTCCCGCGGCCGACGACGACGCCGAGACCGACGGGGACGGCACCGACAGGGCCGGCAGCGGTGCCGCGTCGGGGGACGGCGGCGGGAGCGCGCCGGGGGACGGCGGCGAGGAGCGGAAGCGGGACCTCACCTTCGGTCTGGCGATCGGCGGCACCGTGGTGGCGGCCGGTCTCGCGGCGACCTGGGCCCTGTCCGAGCATGCGTCCACCGGCATCCAGACGGGCATCGCCATGCCCGTCGACGTGCTCCACCTGCTGGCGGTCGCCGCGTGGCTGGGCGGACTCACCACCCTGCTCGTCGCGCTCTACCGGGCGCCCGCGGACACCCCGGTCGGCCCGGAGGCGGTCCGACGGTTCTCCCGGATCGCCTTCGGCAGCGTGATCGCACTGGTCCTCACCGGGATCTACCAGAGCTGGCGGCAGCTCGGCTCCTGGTCGGCGTTCACCGACACCCGGTACGGGCAGTTGCTGCTCGCCAAGATCGTGCTGGTGGCGGTGCTGGTCGGGATCGCCGCCCTCTCCCGGCGCTGGACGGCGCGCCTCGCGGAGCCGACGGCGACGGCAACGGCAACGGCAGCGACCCGGGTGCCTGCCGCACGCGCGGAGAAGCAGACGGCGGGCGCCGCGTCCGCCACGGAGGCCGACGCCGGGACCACCGGAAAGGACGGGAAGGCCGGGAAGGCCGGGAAGGCCGGGAAGGCCGGGAAGGCCGGCTCGACGACCGCAGTGAAGGCCGAGGCCACGGCCGGGGCGAAGACCGGAGCACCGGCGATGACGGCGGCCGAGGCGGACGGGCCCGCGGCCGACGGGTCCGCGGCCGACGGGTCCGCGACCGACGAGCCCGCGACCGACGAGCCCGCGACCGATGCAGAGAAGGCCACGGGCGACAACGGGACGGATGCCGTGCGGGCCGCCCAGCTCGCGCGGCAGCGGGCCGCCGTGGAGAGCGCGCGGCAGAAGCGGGTGCGCGACGCCGACCCGAACCGGTTCGGACTGCGCCGCTCCGTGCTCGCCGAGGCGGCCGTCGCCGTCGTCCTGCTCGCCGTCACCACCGCACTGACCCAGACCGAGCCGGGCCGCACCGAGCAGGAGGCGAGAGCGGCCGCCTCGGTGTCCGACTCCGCCTCGGCCGCCACCGGCCAGGGATCGGGGGCGGTGACCCTGAACATGCCGTTCGACACCGGCGGCGAGAAGGGCAAGGGGGTCGTCACGGTCGACCTCGACCCCGCGCGCGTCGGCAACAACGCCGTCCACGTGTACGTGGAGCGCACCGACGGCACGCCCTACGACATCCCCGAGGTGAAGATCGCCTTCACCCTCGCCGCCAAGGACATCGGACCGCTGCCCGTGGCACCCGACCGCATCACCGCCGGACACTGGTCGGCGAGCGGGGTGCAGATCCCGCTCGCCGGCGACTGGAAGGTGGAGGTGACCGTGCGCACCTCCGACATCGACCAGGTGACCGTCTCCAAGAACGCGCAGATCGGCTGAACGACCATGCCCGACCAGTCCCTTCCCGAGACCCGTACCCCGGAGGCACCCGAGGCGGCGGACACCGCCCGCCCTGCCCCCGACGGCATCTCCCGGCGCCGCCTGCTCGGCACCGCGGGCGCCACCGGGATCGTGTTCGGCGCGGCGGGCGGCGCCGTGGGATATGCGTCGGCGCCCGCCGGAGCGGCCACCCCGCTCGCCTCGGTGGGCGAACGCCGGGTGATGTTTCACGGGAAACATCAGCCCGGCATCGTCGAGGGGTTGCACGCGCGGGGCCATCTCGTCGCCTTCGACCTGGCCCCCGGCGCCGGGCGCAAGGAGGCGGCGGCCCTGCTGCGCCGCTGGTCCGACACGGCCCGCCGTCTGATGGCGGGCGAGCCGAGCGGGCAGGGCGACACCGGCGTGGCGCGTGACGCCGGGCCGTCCTCACTGACCCTGACCTTCGGGTTCGGGCATAGCTTCTTCGGACGCACCGGCCTGGAGAAGCAGCGCCCCGTGGCCCTGGACCCGCTGCCCGACTTCTCCTCCGACCGGCTCGACAAGAAGCGCAGCAACGGCGACCTGTGGGTGCAGATCGGTGCCGACGACGCCCTGGTCGCCTTCCACGCCCTGCGGGCGGTCCAGAAGGACGCGGGGTCGGCGGCGCGGGTGCGCTGGCAGATGAACGGTTTCAACCGGTCCCCGGGCGCCACCGCGCGCCCGATGACGGCCCGCAACCTGATGGGCCAGATCGACGGGACCCGCAATCCCAAGCCCGCCGACGCCGACTTCGACCAGCGGATCTTCGTCCCGGACAAGGGCGAGCCCGCCTGGATGGCGAACGGCTCCTACGCCGTCGTGCGCCGCATCCGCATGCTCCTCGACGACTGGGAGAAGCTGCCGGTCACGGAGCAGGAGGCGGTCATCGGGCGCCGCAAGTCGGACGGGGCGCCGCTGTCGGGGGGCACGGAGACGTCCCCCATGGACCTGGAGAAGACGGACTCCCGGGGCAACCTGGTCGTCCCCTTCAACGCGCACGCGCGCATCACCCGCCCCGATCAGAACGGCGGCGCCGCGATGCTCCGGCGCCCGTTCTCGTACCACGACGGCATCGACGCCGACGGAGTGCCGGACGCGGGTCTGCTGTTCATCTGCTGGCAGGCGGACCCGCTGCGCGGTTTCGTCCCGGTGCAGCGCAAGCTGGACCGCGGCGACGCCCTGTCGCCGTACATCCGGCACGAGGCCAGCGGGCTGTACGCGGTGCCGGGCGGTGCGGCGGAGGGCGAGTATGTCGGCCAGCGGCTCCTGGAGGGATGAAACCAGGCCGCTGTCACTCCTCGGGGCAAATCCGGGCGGCACACGGGGGTGGGCCCATTAGGGTGAAGACATGCCAGCGAGCTACGCGTATCTCGGCCCCGAGGGCACCTTCACCGAAGTCGCCCTGCGCACCCTCCCGGAGACGGCCACCCGGGAGCTCGTCCCGTACGTGTCCGTGCAGTCCGCGCTCGACGCCGTCCGCGCGGGCGAGGCGGAGGCCGCGTTCGTGCCGATCGAGAACTCCGTCGAGGGCGGCATCACCACCACCCTCGACGAGCTGGTCGCGGGCAGCCCGCTGATGATCTACCGCGAGGTGCTGCTGTCGATCACCTTCGCCCTGCTGGTCCGCCCCGGCACCAAAATGTCGGACATCAAGACGGTCACCGCGCATCCGGCGGCCCAGCCGCAGGTCCGCAACTGGATGAAGGCGCACCTGCCGGACGTGCACTGGGAGTCGGCCGCATCGAACGCGGACGGGGCGCGGCTGGTCCAGGAGGGCCGGTACGACGCCGCCTTCGCCGGGGAGTTCGCTGCGGGCCGGTACGGGCTGGTGCCGCTGGAGACCGGGATCCACGACGCGGAGAACGCCCAGACCCGGTTCGTGCTGGTGGGCCGGCCCGCCCGGCCCGCGGCCCCCACGGGTGCCGACAAGACCTCCGTGGTCCTGTGGCAGCGGGACGACCATCCCGGCGGACTGCGCGATCTGCTGGGAGAGTTCGCGACGCGGGGCATCAACCTGATGCTGCTGCAGTCCCGGCCGACCGGCGCCGGGATCGGCAACTACTGCTTCTGCATCGACGCCGAGGGCCACATCTCCGACCGGAGGGTCGCCGAGGCGCTCATGGGCCTCAAGCGGATCTGCCTCCAGGTGCGTTTCCTCGGCTCCTACCCGCGGGCCGACGCCGGCCCGCCATCGCGTCCCACGCTTCCGGGGACGTCGGACGAGGAGTTCGTGGCGGCGGCGGACTGGGTGGCGCGGTGCCAGGACGGCCGGTTCTGACGGGTCCGCCGTCCGCGTGTGACGGGTGGGGCCGCAGGGCGTCGGCCGTCGGTCCTACCTGCTGATTTTCGCCATCCACAGGAGTTATCCACAGGTCCGCTTCTCGACCTGGGGACAAGTCGACACCAAGGTGCCGTACGGTCGACAAATCGCCCTTCTGGTCATGATCGCTGCCGCCTGGCGGCACATCACCCTTCGTCCACCCTTTTCCCTGCGTCAACCCTTTGAGGTGACGCCTTTCCACTCGAAAGTGGGGATAAAGCGAGGTCGGACCGGGAATCCTCGACGTCGGCCGCGCCTTTCGGAGTGATCAATTCCAATGTCCACAGATCTTCCCCACACCCTGTGGATAACTTTCCCCGCAGCGGCGATCTCTGTGGACAAGCATCCCTCAAGTCCCCTGCCCCGCAAGGGAATCCAGTCAATCACCACACCCTCGCCTGACCCGTTCCGGGGAACCGATCACCCTTATTGACCGGGAAGAAAACAAGGTGCAATTCGCCAATAACGGAACGTAAGCCACCCCGGCCGCAATAGTGGGTCGTGGCCCGTCACCGCACACCGGTAGCCTTGACCGCGTGATTGACCTTCGCCTGCTCCGTGAGGACCCCGACCGTGTGCGTGCGTCGCAGCGCGCCCGTGGAGAGGACGTCGCCCTCGTCGACTCCCTCCTGTCCGCCGACGAACGGCGCAGGTCGTCCGGCGTCCGCTTCGACGAGCTGCGCGCCGAACAGAAGGCACTCGGCAAGCTGATCCCCAAGGCGTCCGGTGACGAGAAGGCCGAGCTGCTGAAGAAGGCGGGCGAGCTCGCCACCGCGGTGAAGGCCGCCGACGCCGAACGGGACGCCGCCGACGCCGAGACCCAGGAACTCCTGCTGCAGCTCAGCAACCTCGTCCACCCCGACGTCCCCGTCGGCGGCGAGGAGGACTTCGTCACGCTGGAGACGCACGGCACCGTCCGCGACTTCGGCGCCGAGGGCTTCGAGCCCAAGGACCACCTGGAACTCGGCCAGATCCTCGGCGCCATCGACGTCGAGCGCGGCGCGAAGGTCTCCGGATCCCGCTTCTACTTCCTGACCGGTGTCGGCGCCCTGCTCGAGCTGGCGCTGGTCAACGCGGCGATCGCGCAGGCCACCGCCGCCGGCTTCACGCCGATGCTCACCCCGGCCCTGGTCCGTCCCCAGTCCATGGCGGGCACCGGCTTCCTCGGCCAGGCCGCCCAGGACGTGTACCACCTCGACAAGGACGACCTCTACCTGGTCGGCACGTCCGAAGTGCCCCTCGCCGCGTACCACATGGACGAGATCATCGAGGCGGACCGCCTGCCGCTGCGCTACGCGGGCTTCTCGCCCTGCTTCCGCCGCGAGGCCGGCTCGCACGGCAAGGACACGCGCGGCATCTTCCGCGTGCACCAGTTCGACAAGGTCGAGATGTTCTCCTACGTCACCCCCGAGGAGTCGCAGGCGGAGCACCAGCGGCTGCTGGAGTGGGAGAAGCAGTGGCTGACGTCGCTGGAGCTGCCGTTCCGCGTGATCGACGTCGCCTCGGCCGACCTGGGCTCCTCCGCGGCACGCAAGTACGACTGCGAGGCGTGGATCCCGACGCAGGGCAAGTACCGCGAGCTGACCTCCACCTCGGACTGCACCGAGTTCCAGTCCCGGCGCCTGCAGATCCGGGTCCGTGAGGACAAGAAGGTGCGCCCGCTCGCCACGCTCAACGGCACCCTGTGCGCCGTACCGCGCACCATCGTGGCGATCCTGGAGAACCACCAGCAGGCCGACGGGTCGGTGCGCGTGCCCGAGGTGCTGCGCCCCTACCTGGGCGGCCGTGAACTGCTGGAGCCGGTCGCCAAGTGAGTACCGCAGCGTCGCCCTTCCCGTACCGGCTCGTGGCCACCGACCTCGACGGCACGCTGCTGCGTGACGACCACTCGGTGTCGCAGCGCACCCGGGACGCACTCGCCGCGGCCACCGCGGCGGGTGCCGCCCACATCGTCGTCACCGGGCGCGCCGTCCCCTGGACCCGGCCGATACTCGACGACCTCGGCTACCGTGGCCTCGCCGTGTGCGGTCAGGGCGCCCAGGTGTACGACGCGGGCGAGCACCGGCTGCTGACGTCGGTGACGCTGGACCGGCAGCTGGCCGGGGTGGCGCTCGCCAAGATCGAGGCCGAGACCGGCCCGCTGCACCTGGCGGCGAGCCGTGACGGCCTGGACGGCGAGGTGCTGGTCGGGCCCGGGTACGAGGTCGTGGGCGGGCTGCCCGCCACCCCGTTCACGGACGCGTCCGACCTGTGGACGGCGCCCCTGAACAAGCTGTACATCCAGCACCCGTCCCTGACCTCCGACGAGCTCGCCGACGTGGCCGCCCGCACCGCGGGCGGGTTCGTCACCGTCACCATGGCGGGCGAGGGCATCGTCGAACTGCTCCCCCTCGGGCTGTCCAAGGCCACCGGGCTGTCGCTGGCGGCCCGCCGCCTGGGCGTGAAGGCCGCCGGGACGATCGCCTTCGGCGACATGCCGAACGACGTCCCGATGTTCGGCTGGGCCGCGCACGGCGTGGCGATGGCCAACGCCCACCCGGAGCTGCGGGCGGTGGCCGACGAGGTGACGTCCTCCAACGAGGAGGACGGGATCGCGCTGGTCCTGGAGCGTCTGCTGGGCTGATGGCGCCGGGTGTCCGGCGTCTCGCGGAGGATGCACGGATCGAACGTGCGCGGGCTCGCGCCCGACCGCGGCTCACCGGTGACCGGAACGACCGTTCCGGACCCGGCCCGAGCCGGTGCCTTGCCTCTCGGCCAATCCTCCGGGTGGGCGGCCCACGCGCTGTGCGGGCGCGTGCTCGAAGCGGCCGCCCCGGGCAGCTCCCGCGTGCGGGGCGGACTCGACGGAGCGTGAGGACTACTCCGGAATCCGCCGCGGGCTGCCCCGAAGGGAGCCGGACGTCCTGCCGTGCAGTGGCATCGCCCCGCTCCTCTCCCGGACCCTGACACCGGACCTTCCCGGCGTTGCGGACACCTCCACTCTGCCCCGGCGGACAGGCCGGACGCCACCGAATAAACCGGGTGCGCGCCCTCACCGGCCGGCGCCCGGTGCACGCGCACGGCGGGCGGTGCGTCCGGCGCCTGCCAGGACGTACCGCCCGCCGTCGCGGACCGGTCAGGGACGGCTGCCCCGGACGGTCACTCCTCCCCGGCCAGCGTCAGCGCGCGCAGCTTCTGGCCCGCGAACCAGGTGGCCAGCACGGTGACCACGACCAGCAGGACGGTCGCCGTGGTCAGGCCGACGTCCGAGGTGACCAGGGTGCCGTCGTTGACCTTCTCGGCGACGGCCAGCGACCACTGCTGGACGCTGAGGGTGCGCGCACCGGACACCAGGGAACCGAACAGCGCCTCCCAGACGAGCGCGTAGACCAGACCGAACACCACGGCGTGCCGCGAGACGGTGCCCAGCAGCAGGAACATCGCCGCGTAGGCGATGGAGGCGACCAGCGCCGCCACCGTGTAGGCGACGGCGATCTGCTGGCCGTTGCCGTTGAGGATGAATCCCGCGATCAGCGTGGGCACGGCCGAGAAGACCATGGTGACGGCGATCGCGACGATCAGCTTGGTGAAGATGATGGTGGGGCGCTTGATCGGCTTCGACAGCAGGTACACCACCGAGCCGTCGTCGATCTCGGGCCCGATGGCGCCCGTGCCCGCGATGACACCGATGATCGGCACCATCGTGGCGAGCGCCAGTCCGCCGAGCACGTCGGCGGCCGTCTGGTCGTCGACACCGGCGAGTGCGCGCACCGCCAGGGAGATCACGATCAGCAGCAGCGGCAGGGCGCCGAGGATGAGGGCCCGGCGCCGGCCGAGCAGCGCCCGATAGGTGAGCCGGGCGACAGTGGGGTCGTACATCAGGGCCTCCTACGCCGCGACCAGGTACGAGAACACGGACTCGAGGGACTCGTCCGACGGCGAGACCGTGAGCAGGCGGATGCCGTGCTCCTTGGCGACCCGGGGCAGCAGGGCCGTGAACCGGCCGAAGTCGACGGCCTGGATGCGCAGCGCGCCCTCACTGTGGTCGACCTCGATGCCGGACGTGGACGGGTCGGCGATCAGCGCGGCGGCCAGCGCCCGGTCGTCGCTGGAGCGCACCAGGTAGCGGTGCGGCCGGTCCGTCATCAGGCGCCGGATCTTGCGGAAGTCGCCGCTGGCCGCGTGCCGTCCGGCGACGACGACCTCGATGTGCCAGGCGAGCTGCTCGACCTCCTCCAGGATGTGGGAGGAGAACAGCACCGTGCGGCCCTCGTCGCCCATCCGCCGCAGCAGGTCCATCAGCTGCATCCGCTGGCGCGGGTCCATGCCGTTGAAGGGCTCGTCCAGCAGGAGCAGGGACGGCTCGTGCACCAGCGCGGAGGCCATCTTCACGCGCTGCCGCATGCCCTTGGAGTACGTGGCGATCTTGCGGTCCTGCGCGTACTCCATCTCGACCGTGGCGAGGGCCTTCTGCGCCGCCTGCGCGCCCAGGCCGTGCAGTTCCGCGTTGGCGAGGACGAACTCCCGGCCGGTGAGGAAGTCGTACATCGCCTCGCGCTCGGGCACGACGCCGATGTGCCGGTAGATCTGCTCGTTGCGCCACACCGGCTGCCCGTCGAGGGTGACGGTGCCGGTGGACGGGGCGAGGAAGCCGCCCATCATGTTGATGAGGGTGGACTTCCCGGCGCCGTTGGGACCGAGCAGGCCGGTGACACCCGGGCCGATGGTCATTGTGATGTCGTTAACGGCGACCACGTTGCCGAACCAGCGCGAGACGTGGTCGATGGAAAGAGTGCTCATGGACGCAGCCCATTCCTTGAAAGGGTGGTGGCGGGCGACGGGCTGGGCGGGGTCACGTTCCCACCTTCTTGTAGCGGCGCACCAAAAGGCCGTAGCTGGCGGCGATCAGGCCCAGGGCGAGGACGACGTACACCACGCCCTCTCCGGTGCCGGGTCCGGTGCCGCCGGGGAAGGTGGACGTCGCGCCCAGGAAGGCGGACTGCACGCCGTCGAGGACGGTGATCGGGGAGAACAGGCCGATCCAGGCGACGGTGGCGCTGCTGCTGCCCTGGTAGTCGGCGATCGCCTGGAGGGTGGAGACCGCCCCGTAGGAGATGGTCAGGACGGCGATCACGGCCGCGATGCCGAAGCCGCGGCGCGGGGTGACCGACGCGATGACCAGGCCGATGCCGGCGAACAGCAGTGAGAGCAGTGCCACGGAGACCAGCCCCTGTGCGAATCCCTTGGTCTGGTCGGCGAAGTCCAGCTTGGCGAGCAGCGCGCCGATGTACAGCACCAGCAGCGGGGCGGCGGTGAGGATGAACAGCGCGGAGGCCAGCGCGGCGTACTTGGCCCGTACGTAGTCGGCGGTCTCGATCGGCCGCGAGAAGTACAGCGGCACGGTCTTGAAGCGCAGGTCGCGCGAGACGGACTGGGGTGCCTGCGAGGCCACGTACAGGCTGATGACGGCCTGCATGATGATCGCGTAGCGGGTGTACTCGACGGGCAGGTCGTTGGCCTTGGTGGCGACGGCGACCGCCACCATGATGGCGGCCGGCACGCACATCACCACGAACAGCAGCATCGGCAGCACCTTGGACTTCACCGACCGGCCGAGGCCGTAGGAGCCGCGCAGCGACTGCGAGTACAGCGAGAGCCTGGCGTACGAACGGCCGAGACGGGGGCCGTCGTAGGAGCGGTAGCCGATGTTGTGGATACGGGTGTCACCCGATGCGGTGGCGGGTGTCTGCACGGAGTGCTCAGCTGCCATGACCGACCGCCTCCTTCCGCGTCTCGTCGCTGTTCTGGAAGACCTCGGCGATGTGGTGGCGGCGCTGCTCCATGCGCACCAGGCCGAGACCGAGGCCGGCGATGACGTCGCGGACCAGGTCGTACGTCTCGTCGCCGCGCGCGGTGAGCAGCAGCACGTGTCCGGCGCCCGGCAGCCCGCTGCCGTCCTGGACGGTCACCCCGCGCGCGAGGAGGGCGTCGCGCACCGCGCGCGTGCCGTCCGGGTGCTCGTCGGTGTCGGTGACCTCGATGGCGAGGGTCGTGGTGGACTGGGTGAAGTCCGTGGTGGAGCTGGAGCGCAGCAGGCGTCCGCCGTCCACGATGACCACGTGGTCGCAGGTGCGTTCCAGTTCGCCCAGCAGGTGCGAGGTGACCAGGACGGAGATGCCGAAGTCGGTGTGGATGCGGCGGATCAGGCCGAGCATCTCGTCGCGGCCGACCGGGTCGAGGCCGTTGGTCGGCTCGTCCAGGAACACCAGCTGCGGGTCGTGCACCAGGGCCTGCGCCAGCTTCACGCGCTGCTTCATGCCGGTCGAGTAGCCGCCCATGGGGCGGTACCGCTCCTCGTAGAGGCCGACATGGCGCAGGGTGTCGGCGGTGCGCTCGCGCGCGGCGGTCGGCGGCAGTCCGGACATGCGGGCCATGTGGACGACGAACTCCGTGGCCGACACGTCCGGCGGCAGGCAGTCGTGCTCCGGCATGTAGCCGACCCGCTCACGGATGGCCGGCCCCTTGGTGGCGACGTCGAGGCCGAGCACTTCGGCGCGGCCCTCCGTGGCGGGGGACAGACCCAGCAGGATCTTGATCAGTGTGGACTTGCCGGCCCCGTTGGATCCGACGAGTCCGGTCACACCGGGCCCGACGTCCACGGAGAGCCGGTCAAGCGCGGTCACCCGGGGGAACCGCTTGCTCAGGCTTTCGGTCGCGATCACAGTCACGTCCCAGACGGTAGTGACCCGCGGCAACCCGGTCGTCAGACCGGAGAGCCGTCTTGGTGTCCCCCTGGAGTCGTACGCGCCCGTAGGGGACGCCCTGCCTGAGGGCTATACGGCGCCCGGGTGGGGCACCGGGCCGGGCGGACGGCACCGGAGGCGCTGTTGACGAATGCTCTAACGACTGCGAGATTCGCCGTCATGACGGGGATCGACGGGGCGCGGGAGCGCCGGGTGCACGCGGGTGACGTCGAGTTGTGCGTGGCCGAGCTGGGTGATGCCGGACGGCCCACGGTCGTCCTGGTGCACGGCTACCCCGACAGCAAGGAGGTGTGGTCGCGGCTCGCGGCCCGGCTCGCCGAGCACTTCCACGTCGTCGCGTACGACGTGCGGGGCCACGGCCGGTCCACGGCACCCGAGCCGCTGCGGGGCGGCTTCACCCTGGAGAGGCTGACCGACGACTTCCTGGCCGTGGCGGACGCGGTCAGCCCGGACCGCCCGGTGCACCTGGTGGGTCACGACTGGGGTTCCGTCCAGTCCTGGGAGTTCGCCACCGTCGGGCGCACCGAGGGCCGCATCGCGTCCTTCACCTCGATGTCGGGGCCGTCCCTCGACCACTTCGGTCACTGGATCAACAGCCGTCTGGGCCGGCCCACTCCGCGCCGGGTCGGCCAGCTGCTCGGCCAGGGCGCCAAGTCCTGGTACATCTACCTGCTGCACACCCCGGTCCTGCCCGAACTGGCCTGGCGCGGCCCCCTCGGCAAGCGCTGGCCGCGCATCCTGCAGCGCGTCGAGAAGGTGCCCGGCGGCGACTACCCGACCGCCTCCCTGCCGTCCGACGCCGCCCACGGGGCCTGGCTGTACCGGGACAACGTCCGGCCCCGGCTGCGCGCGCCGCGCGCGGACGCGTACGCACACGTGCCCGTCCAGCTGATCACACCGCTGGGCGACCGCTTCCTCTCGGAGCACCTCTACGACGGACTGGAGCAGTGGGCGCCCCGCCTGACCCGGCGGACGCTGCCCACCGGCCACTGGGTGCCGCGCACCCGTCCCGACCAGCTGGCGTCCTGGATCACCGACTTCGTCGAGTCGGTGGAGGAGGGCAGGACGCGAACCGCGGCCCGGGGCCGGTACGCCGACCGGTTCGGTGGCCGGCTCGTGCTCGTCACCGGGGCCGGCAGCGGCATCGGGCGGGCCACCGCGCTGGCGTTCGCCGCGGCGGGCGCGCGCGTGATCGCGGCCGACCGGGACACGGAGTCGGCACGGCGCACCGCGGAGGAGGCCCGGCAGGGCGGCGCGCAGCGGGCCTGGGCGGAGACGGTGGACGTCTCCGACGAGCACGGCATGGAGAAGTTCGCCGAGCGGGTCGGCGCCGAGTACGGCGTGGTGGACGTGCTGGTGAACAACGCCGGCGTCGGTCTCGGCGGCCCGTTCCTGGACACCACGACGGAGGACTGGAGAAGGGTCCTCGACGTCAACCTGTGGGGAGTCATCCACGGCTGCCGCCTCTTCGGCCGGCAGATGACCGAGCGGGGCCAGGGCGGCCACATCGTCAACGTCGCCTCGGCGGCGGCGTTCCTGCCCTCCCGGTCCCTGCCCGCCTACAGCACCTCCAAGGCGGCGGTGCTGATGCTGAGCGCCTGCCTGCGCGCGGAGCTGGCGGAACGGGACATCGGTGTGACGGCGATCTGTCCGGGATTCGTCAACACCGCCATCACGTCCACCGCGCGGTTCGCGGGGGCTGCGGAGGAGGAGGAACAGCGGCTCCGGGAGCGGGCCGCGCGGCTCTACGGGCTGCGCGACTACCCGCCCGAGAAGGTCGCCGGGGCGATCCTGCGCGCGGTGGTGGACGACGAGGCGGTGGTGCCGGTGACGCCCGAGGCGCGGGGCGGGTACGCGCTGTCGCGGTGGATGCCGGGGGTCCTGCGGCGGATCGCGCGGGTGAAGCCCCGGCTCTGACGGCGGCGACTGTCCACAGGATCCTCACTTTTGCTTGTGGATAACTACCCTGGGCTGTGGATCAAACCTCTCTTCCAAAACCCTTCGCGTGATCCGCGTTACGCCCGGCAGTCTGAACGCATGAACGAACAACGCAGAGTGAGGGTGTCGAAATACCTCTCCAGACACCTGCGGCATCGCCCCGAGCGGATCGGACTCACCCTCGACGAGGGCGGCTGGGCCGAGATCGACACCCTGATCGCGGCGGCCGCCACCCACGGTTTCCGGTTCACCCGTGAGGAGCTCATCCACGTCGTCGACGCGGACGACAAGCGACGCTTCGCCGTCGACGGCGCCCGCATCCGCGCCAGTCAGGGCCACAGCATCGAGGTCGACCTGGGACTGCCGCCGGCCACCCCGCCGCCGTACCTCTACCACGGCACCGTCGCCCGCTTCCTGGGCGCGATCCGCTCCGAGGGTCTGCGGCCCATGCACCGGCACGACGTCCACCTCTCGGCCGACCGGGAGACGGCGACCCGGGTCGGAGCCCGGCGCGGCCGTCCGGTGGTCCTCACGGTGGACGCCGGCGCCCTGCACGCCGACGGCCACGTCTTCCGGCTCAGCGCGAACGGCGTGTGGCTGACGGCGTCGGTGCCCTCCCGGTACCTGCGGTTTCCGCCGGACACATCCGGCACGGCATGATCGTCGGTATGGACCAGCTGCCCACCACCGAAGCCGCGGTGACCGCCTTGCGCGCGCTCGCCGAGGAGTACGCGCGGGAGATCGAGGTCTCCCACGACATCGGGGCCGACCAGACCTCGCGCCGCACCGCGTCCGGGGTCGGCGTCACGACCGACCCGGACGGATCCCTCCCCCACGAGGCCCACGTCGAGTTCGGCGGACGCCCCCGGGTACGCGTGCGGCTCTACCCGGAGGACGACGCCCTGATCGAGGTCGAGAACGTCGAGTGCCCCGACGTCCCCCGGGACGAGGTACCGGCCTTCCTCCGCTCCGTCTTCGAGGGCCGGGCGTACGTCAAGGCGCGGCGCTTCCCTCCGGGCTACTTCCTCGTCGTGCCGATGCCCCGGGACCGGACGCACAAGGAGTTCATCCCGATGCTCGTCCTGACCCCGTGGCTGAGCGAACGGGTGCGGTGACCCGGCGACTGCGTGCCGGGTGCGGTGCGCGAGTGGCGAGGTGGGGTGCGGCGCACGCAGGCCATGGGCGTGCGGTGTCCGGAGGGCGGCCTTTCCCGGGCCCGTGAGGGTTTCACGTGAAACACCGGGCGGCGCATAGGCTCGGCGGCATGAGTCTGCGCCTGAGCACCGTGATCCTCCCGTACCGCCGCTGGCACGAGGGCGGCCGTTCGGCGTGGGAGCGCGCCGAGGCACTCGGCTTCCACACCGGGTACACGTACGACCACCTGTCCTGGCGCACCTTCCGGGACGGCCCGTGGTTCGGTGCCGTCCCGACGCTGACCGCCGCCGCGGGCGTCACCGACCGGATGCGGCTGGGAACCCTGGTGACCTCGCCGAACTTCCGGCACCCGGTGACCCTCGCCAAGGAGCTCATCTCCCTCGACGACATCTCCGGCGGACGCGTCACCCTCGGCATCGGCGCGGGCGGCACCGGGTTCGACGCCACCGCGCTGGGCCAGGAACCGTGGACACCGCGCGAGCGCGCTGACCGCTTCGCCGAGTTCGTCCCCCTGCTCGACCGGCTGCTGACCGAGGACTCCGTGTCGTACGAGGGCGACTTCTACGCGGCGCACGAAGCACGGAACATCCCCGGCTGCGTGCAGCGGCCCCGGCTGCCCTTCGCCGTCGCCGCCACCGGCCCCCGCGGACTGCGGCTCGCCGCCCGGCACGGACAGGCCTGGGTCACCACGGGCGACCCGAGGCTGTACGAGAACGGCACACCCGAGCAGTCGGTCCAGGCCCTGCGCGGGCAGGCGGAGAAACTGGTGGACGCCTGCGCCGAGTTGGGCCGGAACCCGGACGACATCGACAGGATCCTGCTCACCGGATTCACTCCGGACCGCGGACGGCCGCTCGAGTCCCTCGACGCCTTCGTCGACTTCGCCGGCCGGCACGCCGAACTGGGCTTCACGGAGCTGGTGATCCACTGGCCCATCCCGGACTCGGACTTCGCAGCCGACGAGAAGGTCTTCGAGCGGATCGCCATGGAGGCCCCGGCGCAGCTGCGGTGACGAGCCGCCCCCGCCCGCCGCCGGACGCGGCCCCGGGCCGTGGCCCCGCCCCGGGGCACGGTGGGGGCGTACCGCCCGGGCCGTGCGGCGCACCTTCGGCCGGGAACACCGCAGGCGGGAGCGGTCACCACTCAGATGTGCGGAGTGCCGCACGCCCGTGCGGGCATATGCGGGACAATGGACGCGTGACCTCAGCGACCCGACGGCCCGAGACGCCGGCCTCCCCCCTCACCCCGCCCCGGCTCATCGCCACCGACCTCGACGGCACCCTGCTGCGCGACGACAAGTCCGTGTCCCCCCGCACGGTCGCCGCGCTGGCCGCCGCCGAGGAGGCCGGTATCGAGGTCTTCTTCGTCACCGGCCGCCCCGCCCGCTGGATGGACGTGGTCAGTGACCACGTCCACGGCCACGGCCTCGCCATCTGCGGCAACGGCGCGGCAGTCGTCGACCTGCACGGCGGCCCCGGTGCCCACCGCTTCGTCACCGTGCGCGAACTGGCCCGGGACAACGCCCTGGACGCCGTACGCCGACTGCGCGAGGCCGCCCCGGGCACGATGTACGCCGTCGAGCAGACCTACGGCTTCCACCAGGAGCCCCAGTACCCGAAGTTGCACATGGAGGTCCCGGACACCCTGGCCCCGGCGGAGGAGTTGCTGGCGCCGGACGCCCACACCGCCGGCGAACCCGTGCTAAAGATCCTCGCCCACCACCCCTCGCTCGACCCGGACGCCTTCCTCACCCTGGCCCGGCTGGCGATCGGCGACCGCGCCAACGTCACCCGCTCCAGCCCCAGCGCCCTGCTGGAGATCAGCGGCCCCGAGGTGTCCAAGGCCAGCACCCTCGCCCTGTGCTGCGCCGAGCGGGGCATCTCGCACGACGAGGTCGTCGCGTTCGGCGACATGCCCAACGACGTCGAGATGCTGACCTGGGCGGGCAGCTCGTACGCGATGGGCAACGCCCACCCGGACGTCCTCGCGGCCGCGTCGGGCCGCACGGTCGCCAACAACGACGACGGCGTGGCCGTGGTGATCGAGCAGATCCTCGCGGAGCACTACTAGGCCCTCGCGTTTGGAGCACGCCGGGCCCGCGGGGTCCCGGCACCGCGCCTCGCCGCGTTGTCGTCGGTTGTCAGGGCTCCGCCCTGCCGCCCTCCTCCGCCTTGCGAGCCTCCCCCACTGCCTGAACGGCGTGGGAGGTGCCCCCAGCACCGGACCCCGCTCCCTGATCCGGCCCGACCCAGACGAAAGACCCTGGGCGATGCCCGGCGGCGGCCCCTGAGCGGGAGACGGCCGGCCCGCCACCTTCCCCGCGCCGGGCAGGTGGCTCACCGCAGATGCACGTTCCGCCGGGCCAGCCACGGCGCCGGGTCGACCGCCGACCCCATCTCGGGCGTGACCCGCACCTCGAAATGCAGGTGCGGGCCGGTGGAGTTGCCGCTGGTGCCGGACTGGCCGATCCACTGGCCGGTCCGGACCCGCTCGCCCTGGTCGACCGCGGCGGCGGCGAGGTGGGCGTACTGGGTGTAGTAGCCGCCCGCGTGCTCCACCACGATCTCGATGCCGAAGGCGCCGTGGCAGGACACCTTGACCACCCGGCCCGCCCCCACGGCCCGCACCGGAGTGCCGATCGGCACGGCGAAGTCCTGTCCGGTGTGCCGGTTCGCCCACCGCGCCCCGCCGCTGCCGTACGACGCGGACAGCTCGTAGGCCTCCACCGGCGACACCCAGGGGTTGTCGTACCGGGTCTCCGGCTGGTCCAGCCGGACCGCGCCCCGGCAGGCCCCCGCGGCGACCGAGGCGTCGGCCTGCCCCTGGAGCTTCCAGCGGGCGGCCTCCAGCTTCTGCTCGATCCCGCTCTTCACCGCGGCGAGCTGCTTGTTGCGCTGCTCCAGCCGCTTCCAGGCCGTCGCGGCCTTCGCCTCGTCCCGGGCCAGCCGCTTCTCAGCCCGCACACTCTTCTCGATCGCATTGTCGAGCGCCAGGTCGGCCTTCCACAGGGCCCGCTGACCCCGCATCACCTCCTCCGGGTTGTCCGCGAGGAGCATGTGCGCCGTGAGCGGCAGGCCGCCACCGCTGCGGTACTGCGAACGCGCGATCCTGCCCAGGTCCTCGTTCAGGGCGTCGGTCCTGCGCCGTTCGCGGTCGAGCAGCTTCTCCAACCGCTGTGCCTGCGCCCGCTGCTTCTCCGCCTCGCGCAGGCCCTGCTCGTACGTCCTGGTCGCCGCCTCGGCCTCCTCGTACAGCCGCACGATCTCCGTGCCCACACCGGACGCCGAGCCGTGCCCGGGTACGTGGCCGCCGGAGTCGCCACCGACGTCGCCGCCGTCGGCTGGCCGGGCGGCGAGGACGGCCAGCGCGCACAACAGCACGGCGGCGGGCAGCGGGTGACGGCGGACGAGGCGCATGACAGCGATCCTGCGCCCGATCGGGCCACCCGGTCCTGTTCACGTCGTACACCTGGGGGACGCCCCGCCCCGGATGGTCCAGCGGAGCACCACGCCAGGTGAATTGACGTGCACTCAGCACTGGGCGCGGTGGGACCGGCCCGGACGCCGGCCGCCTACCGCACGCCGACCAGCAGGTCCGCCTCCGCTTCCTGCCGCACCATCCCGCGCAGCGGCCCGTCCGCGCCCGCCAGTTCCGCGTACGGCCCGCGCTGCACCACGCGTCCCTCGTCCAGCACGATCACCTCGTCCACCGCCTCCAGACCGGCCAGCCGGTGGGTGATGAGCAGCGTGGTGCGCCCCTCGGTGGCGGCCAGCAGGTCGGCGGTGAGCGCGTCGCCCGTCGGAAGGTCGAGATGCTCGGCCGGCTCGTCGAGCACCAGGACCGGGAAGTCGGCCAGCAGCGCGCGGGCCAGGGCGAGGCGCTGGCGCTGGCCGCCCGACAGCCGTGTGCCGTGCTCGCCGACGAGGGTGTCGAGGCCGTCCGGCAGGCTCCGCGTCCACTCCAGCAACCGGGCCCGGCCGAGGACGTCGCGCAGTTCTTCCTCGGTCGCGTCCCGCTTCGCCAGCAGCAGGTTCTCCCGCAGCGAGCTGTCGAAGAGGTGCGCGTCCTGCGCGCACAGCCCCACCAGCCGCCGCACGTCGTCGCCGTCCAGCGCGTACGCGTCCACTCCGGCCAGCGTGTAGCCGCCCCTGCGGGCATCGAGGAACCGCAGCAGCACCTGCGCCAGGGTCGTCTTGCCGGAACCGGACGGGCCCACCACGGCGATGCGGCGGCCCTGTTCCAGCGTCAGGTCGAGCCCGCTGAGGGCGTCCCGGTCCTGCCCCGCGTACCGGGCGGACAGGTCCCGCACGACGAGCGGGAACGGCGAGGCGGGCGCCTGCCGCGGCTGCTCCGGCTCACGCACCGGCACCGGCGCGTCCAGCACGTCGAGCACGCGCTCGGCGCTCTTGCGCACCCGCTGCCGGTACTGCACGGCGAGCGGCATTCCGAGGACGGCCTCGAACGCGGCGAGCGGAGTGAGCACGACGACGGCCAGGGCCACGCCCTCCAAGCGGCCGTCGGCCACCGCCTGCACGCCGACGACGGCGGCCGCGGCGACGGTCAGGCCGGAGATCAGCGCCGTGAGTCCGTCGCCGAGCGCGGTGGCGGTCGCGGCCCGCGAGGCGATCCGGGTGAGGGTGCCGTCGGCCCGCCGGGCCGCGGCGGTCCGCTCCGGCAGGGCACCGGCGACAGTGAGTTCCGCGGTGCCGGTCAGCAGATCGGTCACCCGGGTCGCGAGCACGCCGCGGGCGGGCGCCAGCCGCAGCTCCGCACGCCGGGCGACGGCTCCCGTGAGGAGCGGCACCCCGGCGCCCGCGGCCAGCAGTCCGGCCGCCAGGACGGCCCCGGCCTCGGGCAGCAGCCATGCCGTGAAGCCCACCGACAGGGCGGAGACCACGACGGCCGCACCGGCCGGCAGCAGCCACCGCAGCCAGTAGTCCTGCAGTGCGTCCACATCGGCGACCAGTCGGGAGAGCAGGTCACCGCGCCGCGCACCGCGCAGCCCGGCCGGGGCCAGCCGCTCCAGACGCCGGTACACCGCCACCCGGGTGTCGGCGAGCATGCGCAGCACCGCGTCGTGCGACACGAGCCGCTCGGCGTAGCGGAACACCGCGCGGCCGATGCCGAAGGCGCGCGTGGCCGTGACCGCCACCATCAGATAGAGCACCGGCGGCTGTTCCGAGGCCCGGGAGATGAGCCAGCCGGACGTCGCCATGAGTCCGACGGCACTGCCCAGCGCGAGGCTGCCCAGCAGCAGGGCCAGGGTGAGCCGCCCGCGCCGGGCGCCCGACAGGGCACGGGCCCGCGCGAGCACCCCGCCGGCTGCGGCGGTCGGAGCCGGCTCCGCGGCCGGCCCGCCTCCGGCCGGTCCGGGTTCCACCGCGGTGGGGGTGGTGACGACGCCGGACGGTTCCCGTACGACGTCCACGGTCGGGTCGGCCGTCGCCGCGTGCCCGGTGGACGCCGTCGGGGTGGGTTCGGTCAGCCGCACCACACGGTCCGCGACGGAGAGCAGCGCCGGGCGGTGCACCACCAGCAGCACGGTCCGTCCCGCCGCCAGCCGCCGGACCGCCGCCACCACGTCGGCCTCGGTGGCCCCGTCCAGTGCGGCCGTCGGCTCGTCCAGCAGCAGCACCGGCCGGTCCGCGAGGAACGCCCGGGCCAGCGCCAGCCGCTGCCGCTGCCCGGCGGACAGCCCCGCCCCGTCCTCGCCCAGTGGGGTGGCGGTGCCCTCGGGCAGCGCCTCGACGAACTCCAGGGCACCGGCGTCCCGCAGCGCGCGCCGCACGGCGTCGTCGTCCGCGTCGGGACGGGCCAGGCGGACGTTGTCCGCGACCGTTCCGGCGAAGAGGTGCGGCCGCTGCGGCACCCAGGCGATCCGGCTGTGCCAGTCGGCGCGGTCGAGTTCCGCGAGGTCCGTTCCGCCGACCCGTACCCGGCCTTCGGCGGGGCGGACGAAGCCGAGGAGCACGTTCAGCAGGGTCGACTTGCCCGATCCGCTGGGGCCGACGAGTGCGACGGTCTCCCCGGGCCTGACGGTGAAGGAGACGTCCGACACCGCGTGCGCGGAACGGCCCGGGTAGCGGACCGTCACGTTCTCGAAGGTGAGGTCACCGTCCGGGACGCGCGTTGTTCCGGCCCCAGGAACCGGGGTCTCCAGAACCGAGAAGATCTCCTCGGCCGCCGCGAGCCCCTCGGCAGCCGCGTGGTACTGCGCTCCGACCTGCCGCAGCGGCAGATAAGCCTCCGGAGCGAGGATCAGGATGACCAGACCGATGTACAGGTCCCCTTCGCCGTGCACCAGCCGCATGCCGATCGTCACGGCGACCAGGGCCACCGAGAGCGTGGCGAGCAGTTCCAGCGCGAAGGAGGAGATGAAGGCGATCCGCAGCGTGCGCATGGTCGCCCGCCGGTAGTCGGCGGTGATCCGCCGGATCGACTCGGCCTGTGCCTTGGCCCGGCCGAACACCTTGAGCGTCGGAAGCCCGGCGACCACGTCCAGGAAGTGTCCGGACAGCCGGGACAGCAGCTGCCACTGCCGGTCCATGCGCGACTGGGTGGCCCAGCCGATCAACACCATGAACAGGGGGATGAGCGGCAGGGTGCCGACGATGATCGCCGCCGACACCCAGTCCTCGGTGACGATCCGCGCCAGCACCGCCACCGGGACGACCACCGCGAGCCCCAGTTGGGGCAGATAGCGGGAGAAGTAGTCATCCAGGGCGTCGACGCCCCGCGTGGCCAGCGCCACGAGCGATCCGGTCCGCTGCCCGCCCAGCCAGGCCGGGCCGAGCGCGGTCGCCCGCTCCAGCAGCCGGCCCCGCAGTTCCGACTTCACCGCCGCGCTCGCCCGGTGCGCGGCCAGTTCGGTGAGCCAGCCGACCAGGGCCCGCCCCACCGCGACCGCGGCCAGGAGCAGCAGGGGAGTGACCAGCCCCGAGACGGTCAGGCCGTCCTCGAAGGCCCCCACCACCACCTCGGCGATGAGCATGGCCTGGCCGACGACCAGGCCCGCGCCGACGGCACCCAGGCCGACGACCGCCAGCAGGAAGAACCGGGTGGCGCGGGCGTACCGGAGCAGACGCGGGTCGATCGGTTTCACGTGAAACACACCTCAGTGCACGGGATCGGCGATGTGCTGGGTGCCGATCCGCTTGCGGAACACCCAGTACGTCCAGCCCTGGTAGAGGATGACGACCGGAGTGGCGATCACCGCGAGCCAGGTCATGATCTTCAAGGTGTAGGGGCTGGACGAGGCGTTGGTGACGGTCAGGCTCCAGTCCGGGTCCAGGGTGGACGGCATGACGTTCGGGAAGAGCGTCAGGAAGAGCATGGCCACCGCGGCCACGATCGTGACGCCGGACAGCATGAACGACCAGCCTTCCCGGCCGGCCCGGTTGGCCACCAGAGCGGCGGCCAGCGAGGCGACCGCCACGACGAGGGCGATCAGGCTGATGCCGTCACCGCTGCGCACCTGGGTCCACAGCAGGAAGCCCAGCGCCAGGGCGGCGGTGACCAGTCCCACCCGCTCCGCCAGGTGCCGTGCCCGTTCCCGGATGTCGCCGACGGTCTTCAGGGCGGCGAACACCGCGCCGTGGAAGGTGAACAGCGTCAGCGTGACCAGGCCGCCGAGCAGGGCGTACGGGTTGAGCAGCTCCCAGACGTGGCCGACGTACTCGAACTCGGCGTCGATCTTCACGCCGCGCACGATGTTGCCGAACGCCACGCCCCACAGGAACGCCGGGACGAGCGAGGTCCAGAAGATCGCCGTCTCCCAGTTGCGCTGCCATTTCTCCTCCGGCCGCTTCGCCCGGTACTCGAAGGCGACCCCCCGCACGATGAGGCAGACGAGGATCACGAGCAGCGGCAGGTAGAAGCCGGAGAAGAGCGTGGCGTACCACTCGGGGAAGGCCGCGAAGGTCGCGCCGCCCGCGGTGAGCAGCCACACCTCGTTGCCGTCCCACACCGGACCGATCGTGTTGATCAGCACCCGCTTCTCCGTGCGGTCACGGGCGAGCAGCCGGGTGAGGATCCCGATCCCGAAGTCGAAGCCCTCCAGGAAGAAGTAGCCGATCCACAGGACGGCGATGAGGACGAACCAGACGTTGTGCAGTTCCATGACGGTGTGCCTCCCTCGGCCTAGTACGAGAAGGCCATCGGCTTGTCGGCGTCACGGAGGTCGCCGCCGAGCTTCTTGGGCGGGTTGAGGTCGGACTCGGTGAGCTCCGGCGGTCCCGCCTTGACGTACTTGGCGAGCAGCCGGACCTCGATGACGGCCAGGGCGGCGTACAGCGCGGTGAAGACCGACATCGAGATGATGACCTCGGCCTGGGACACACCGGGGGAGACCGCGTGGCGGGTCTGCATCAGGCCGTAGACGACCCAGGGTTGCCGGCCCATTTCGGTGAAGATCCATCCCCAGGCGTTGGCGATCAGCGGGAAGGCCATCGTCCACAGGGCCAGGCGCCAGTAGAGTCGGGTCAGCTTCGCACCGAGCGGCTGCTTGAGCAGCACCAGGTGCGGCACCTCGTCCTCCCTGGTGCGCAGGGCGGGTGGCAGCAGGAACCGCTTCCGGGTGAGCCACAGGCCCAGCAGGGCGAGCGAGAAGGACGCCATGCCGAAGCCGATCATCCAGCGGAAGCTCCAGTAGGCGACGGGGATGATGGGCCGGTAGTCGCCGGGGCCGAACTGCTCCTGCAGGGCCTCGTTGGTGTCGTTGATGCCCGGCACCTCGGAGTCGAAGTCGCCGTGGGCGAGGAAGGACAGCAGGCCGGGGATCTCCAGGGCGACCTTGTTGTGTCCCTTGTCCACGTCCCCGTAGGCGAAGACGGAGAAGGGTGCGGGGCCCTCGGTCTCCCAGAGCGCTTCGGCGGCGGCCATCTTCATCGGCTGCTGCTCGTACATGACCTTGCCGAGGGTGTCGCCGCTGACCGCGGTGAGCAGGCCGCCGACGGCCATGGTGACGAGGCCGAGCCGGAGCGAGGTGCGCATCACCGTGATGTGCTTCTTGCGCATCAGGTGGAAGGCGGCGATGCCGACCACGAAGGCACCGCCCGTCAGGAACGCCGCCGCGAAGCTGTGGAAGACCTGGTTGAGGGTGGTGTTCTGGGTGAGCACCAGCCAGAAGTCGGTGAGCTCGGCGCGGCCCTTCTCCTCGTTGATCCGGTAGCCGACCGGGTGCTGCATCCAGGAGTTCGCGGCCAGGATGAACCAGGCGGAGAGCAGCGTGCCGATCGAGACCATCCAGATGCAGGCGAGGTGGATCTTCTTGGGCAGCTTGTCCCAGCCGAAGATCCACAGCCCGATGAAGGTGGACTCGAAGAAGAAGGCGATCAGCGCCTCGAAGGCGAGCGGGGCGCCGAAGACGTCACCGACGAACCGTGAGTAGTCGGACCAGTTCATGCCGAACTGGAACTCCTGCACGATGCCGGTGACCACGCCCATCGCGATGTTGATCAGGAAGAGCTTCCCCCAGAACTTGGTCGCCCTGAGGTACTTCTCCTTCTCCGTGCGCACCCAGGCGGTCTGCAGCCCGGCGGTGAGGGCGGCCAGCGAGATCGTCAGGGGGACGAAGAGGAAGTGGTAGACGGTGGTGATGCCGAACTGCCAGCGCGCCAGGGTCTCCGGCGCCAGAGCCAGTTCCACGTCGTGCTCCTTACGTCGCCGTGGTCGGAACGGCCGCTTGCTCCCCGTTCATCCCCACACAACTCGGGAATACGGGGTCCGCTTGTGAACGCGTTCACATTCACAAGCAATTATGACGTACTGCTTTTCGCATCCGGAAGGGGGGTCCCCTGTGATGTCAACCCCTCTGCATCACCGGGCCCCGGAGGCCGTCCCGGGACCGGTCGGCACCCCGCCCGCTGCCGCGCGCCCACACACGCGGGCGGCCGGCGGGATCACCCGCCGGCCGCCCGGACACACGTGTCGTCGTTCGGACTCAGACCTCCCTGCGGAAGGCCTCCGTCGTCTTCAGGAAGATGTCGTTCGCCTCGGTCTCCCCGACCGTCACCCGCACGCCCTCACCGGCGAACGGCCGGACGACCACCCCGGCCTGCTCACACGCCTGCGCGAACTGCACCGTGCGCTCGCCCAGCCGCAGCCAGACGAAGTTGGCCTGCGTCTCCGGCACCGTCCAGCCCTGCTCGCGCAGCCCCTCGACCACTCGATTGCGCTCACACACCAGCGAACCGACCCGGCCGATGAGCTCGTCCTCCGCCCGCAGCGAGGCGATCGCCGCCTCCTGCGCGATCTGGCTCACCCCGAACGGGACCGCCGTCTTGCGCAGCGCCGCGGCCACCGGCTCGTGGGCGATCGCGAAGCCGACGCGCAGCCCGGCCAGCCCGTAGGCCTTGGAGAAGGTGCGCAGCACGCAGACGTTGGGCCGCTCCCGGTAGATCTCGACGCCGTCGGGCACCTCGGGGTCGCGGATGAACTCGCGGTACGCCTCGTCCAGCACCACCAGGACGTCCTGCGGCACCCGGTCCAGGAAGCGCTCCAGCTCGGCCCGCCGCACCACCGTGCCGGTGGGGTTGTTGGGGTTGCAGACGAAGATCAGGCGCGTGCGGTCGGTGATGGCGTCGGCCATCGCGTCCAGGTCGTGCACATCGCCCGGCGTCAGCGGCACCTGCACGGACGTCGCCCCGCTGATCTGCGTGATGATCGGGTACGCCTCGAAGGAGCGCCAGGCGTAGATCACCTCGTCGCCGGGGCCCGAGGTGGCCTGGAGCAGCTGCTGGGCGACGCCCACCGAACCGGTTCCGGTGGCCAGGTGGGAGACCGGCACCGCGAACCGCTCGGACAGCTCGGCCATCAGCGCCGTGCACGCCATGTCCGGGTAGCGGTTGAAGGACGAGGCCGCGGCGGCGACGGTCTCCATGACACCCGGGAGCGGAGGGTAGGGGTTCTCGTTGGAGGACAGCTTGTAGGCGGCGGGCCCTCCGGCCGCGGCCGGCCTGCCCGGCTTGTAGGTGGGGATCCCCTCCAGCTCGGCGCGCAGCTTGGGGCTCGTCTCGCTCACCGCAGTCCTCCTCGCGAAGACCGGCGGCCCATGACCGCCGCCGACATCCAATACTGCTCACCTTATGAGGATTCCCCTCCGCTGCGTAGAGCGGTGGCGCAGCGGGATGCGCGGGCCGCACGGGGCCCGCCCGGGCCCCTCCCTCCGAGGACAACGGGGCAAGATCACCCGAAGTCGCATGAAGGGCGCGCGCACGGGGGGCGCGCCTCACATATATCTATGCGCCGGTGGTTCACGCCGTGGCGCGCATCCCTCGTGCAGGTGAGTTGAGACCTCTTCGCAACATCGGACCCTTGGCAGGTACGTGCGGGTCGAGACGTCAGTTCCGTGAATTGGAACGTTCAACTTCCTTGCTTTCCATGGAGATTGGTCGTTTTTGATCATGCAAAAACGTGCCTGTCAACGCGTGCATATGCGCCCGCCCTACCCCACCGCATGAGCCCTACTATCGGCTCGCCATGACAGCAGCAGGGAAGCACCAGGTGAGCCGCGCGGAAACCTCACGCCGAGGCAGCCGGCCGGGACGAGCGGGCATCAGGGATGTGGCCGCCGCCGCCGGAGTCTCCATCACGACCGTCTCCGACGCCCTCAACGGCAAGGGCAGGCTCCCGGACGCCACCCGGCGCCATGTCCGCGAGGTCGCCGACAGACTGGGCTACCGCCCCTCGGCCGCCGCCCGCACGCTCCGCACCGGCAAGTCGGGACTCATCGGCCTGACCGTGACCACGTACGGGGATGAACCTTTCACCTTCACCGAGTTCGCGTACTTCGCGGAGATGGCGCGCGCCGCCACCTCCGCCGCGCTCGCCCGCGGCTACGCCCTCGTGATCCTCCCCGCGACCTCCCGGCACGACGTGTGGTCCAACGTCGCCCTGGACGGCACGGTCGTCATCGACCCCTCCGACCACGACCCGGTCGTCAGCGAGCTCGTCCGGCAGGGCTTACCGGTCGTCTCCGACGGCCGCCCGGCCGGTTCCCTCCCGGTCACCGCCTGGGTGGACAACGATCACGAGGCCGCCGTCCTCGGCATCCTGGACCACCTCGCCGACGCCGGTGCCCGCCGGATCGGCCTGCTGACCGGGACCACCACCGACACCTACACGCACCTGTCCACCACCGCGTACCTGCGCTGGTGCGAGCGCGTGGGACAGGACCCGGTCTACGAGTCCTACCCGGCCCACGACCCGTGCGCGGGCGCCGTCGCCGCCGACCGGCTCCTCGCCCGCCCCGACCGCCCGGACGCCGTCTACGGCCTGTTCGACCCCAACGGCACCGACCTGCTGGCCGCGGCGCGCCGCTACGGCCTGCGCGTCCCGGAGGACCTGCTGCTCGTGTGCTGCAGCGAGTCCACCGTGTACGCCAACACCGAGCCGCCGATCACCACCCTCTCCCTCAAGCCACGCCGGATCGGCACGGCCGTGGTCCAGCTGCTCATCGACGCGATCGAGGGCGTCGCCTCCGACCATCCGGTCGAGCAGGTGATACCGACGGAGCTGATCGTGCGCACCTCCTCGCAGCGCCGGCCGCCCCGCACGACGGTCAGCCCGCCGAGGTCACCCGAGCGCACGTGACCCGTCCGCCGCACGGCACCCGGGCCCGGGGCGGCGGGAATCCAGAAGGGCCCCGTGCGGGGATCGGGTGCCGCCCCGGAGGGTGAAACGGCCGACATCCGACGCCACTCCTCCAGGGGAACCGGGCCGACCGCCCGACCAACGCGCGCCCGCCCCGCCCCCGCTCGGACGGGCTCGGGGGCGGCGAAGCCGGGCGCAATCGGGACGAAAGCCGCGGCGAACCGGAGCCCCGCTCTGATTCAGCACCCCTGGGTCATCACATGGCGGGATTCGCATTCCTATGATGGGCCCACGACACCGCGGACCGCTGCGACCAGGCAGTCCGATGCGGTGCAGACGCGGCGCGATGGTGGTGGAGGGGTCGATGACTCAGGGGGCCGGTCAGGGACCCGAGGTGGAGCGCACGGCGACGGTGCGCGACTTCCGGGTGCCCGCGTACGTCCACGAGACCGGCCCGTACGCCCACAGCACCCATCCCGGCGACGTCGTCCCGCCCGTCGCGGACACCTACCCCGAGGGATACACGCCCACACAGCGGGACCTTCCCGTCATCAATCGGGGTGACACTGTCCAGGTGCCCGTCGAACCCGAGCCCGCTCCGGCCCCGCAGTCCGCCACGGGCCCCGGTCCGCTGTACGTGGTCGGGGACGTCCACGGCTACCTCGACGAACTGGTGGCCGCCCTGCAGGAGCAGGGACTGATCGACGCCGCGGGCCAGTGGTGCGCAGGCACCGCCCGCCTGTGGTTCCTCGGCGACTTCACCGACCGCGGCCCGGACGGCATCGGCGTCATCGACCTCGTGATGCGGCTGTCCGCCGAGGCGGCCGCGGCCGGCGGCTACTGCAAGGCCCTGCTGGGTAACCACGAGCTGCTGCTCCTGGGCGCCAAACGGTTCGGCGACACCCCCGTCAACTCCGGCGCGGGCACCGCCACCTTCCAGGCGGCCTGGCTGCTCAACGGCGGACAGAAGACCGACATGGACCGCCTCCAGGACCACCACCTGCAGTGGATGTCCCGCCTGGATGCCGTCGAGGAGGTCGACGGTCATCTGCTGCTGCATTCCGACACCACGGCCTACCTCGACTACGGCCGTTCCATCGAAGAGGTCAACGACACCGTCCGCGAGACGATCACCCGCAACGACGCGGACGAGGTCTGGGACCTGTTCCGCAAGTTCACCAAGCGCTTCTCCTTCCGGGACGAGGGCGGCGCCGACGCGGTGCGCTCCCTGCTGGATACGTACGGCGGCACCCGGGTCGTTCACGGGCACAGCCCCATTCCCTATCTCCTGGGCGAAGTCGGCTCCGAGGACGGCGAGGACGACCGCGGCCCCGTCATCGAAGGACCGCACGTCTATGCCGACGGGCTCGCCATCGCGATGGACGGCGGCGTGACGATGGCCGGAAAGCTGCTGGTCCGGCAACTGCCCCTGCACGCCTGAGGCTTCACCCGGCCGCTTCCGGACCGCCTTCGGACGGCCCCGGGAAGCAGCCGACGCGTGTCAATTTCGGTAAACCCCCTGTCACCGCGCGCCGTCACCGCTCTACCATCGGCTTATCCGTAGCAGGCTCCCCTCCGTTTCTGCCCGACGGCTCGTCAGCATGCCGAGCCCCAAGCCCTACGGAGCATCGGGGGATGCACATGAACAGCGTTCCGCAGTACCTGATGAGCGAGGACCGCCTGGAGTACGAGCGGGTTCTCGATGAGGCGCTGCGCACCGCACCACACCGTCCCGGACTGACCGCTGTCGGACAGCGGCTCAACGCCGAACAACTGCGCACCATGGCGCTCAACGCCACCGCGATCATCGCTGCGGCCGCGGCGACCGAGTACCAGCACTACGTCAAGGTCCGTGAGGAACTGCGCCACCCACCGGGGGCCACCACCCCGGCCGTGCGCGACGCGGGCTCCGAGGAGACCGGCGGCGGCGCGGTGGGACTCGCCGCCACCATGGGCGAGGTCGCCGAGACGGCCGGCGCGGGCGCCGTCGCCGTGGTCGCCGTCCTGGCCCCCGTCCTGGCCGGCACCGCTGCCGTGATCTTCCTGCTCGTCGGTTACGTCCTGCGGGTCGTCGACCCGGACGCCGCCTTCGCCCGCACCATGCTCACCACCGGCTGGGTGTTCGGCGCGGTGACGGCGGTCGCCATCCTCGTCGCCGCCGTGGGACTGCTGCTCACCGCACTGCGCAACAAGCCCTCGGCACACAGCGGGCCGTACGCGCAGGCCGACGAGGAACTGGCCCGGGCCAGGGAAGCCTGGCGGGAGGCCCTCCTGGAGCGCGGCATCGTGCCGTTCCTGCGCGACGCCCTGGCCGACCCGGGCGCCGCCGCCGCACTGCACCGGTCGGGGCCCGGCACGCCGGCCGGGCGCATCCCACAGCTCGGCTACGACCGGCCGGGGTTCAGCAGCCCCGACGAGGGGCCGTCCAGCGGCCGGCCGAGCTACTCGAGCCCGGACTACAGCAGCCCGGACTTCGGCGGACCGGAACACCAGCCGGAGTAGCCGGACGGTCCGGCCGTCGGCTCGCGCTCCCCGCGGAGCGGGAGCCGGGAGAGGGCCGAGTGCGCCCCAGGACCGGACGGTCCGGGGCCGCGGTGCGTCCTGGCCTCCTGGTCTCCCGGCCTCCTGAGCGCGGGCGGTACACGGCGGGGGTGCGATGCGCGCGGGCGTCCCACGGCGGTCGTGGGTGGGTCTCTCGGCGGGGTGCCGGGGCGTGGGCGCGCCCGGGGACGCGAGCCGCGGACGTCGTGGTCGTCAGGTGTCCGTTCGGCGGTTCGTCGTGTCGAGACCCGCCGGTGTGGGGGCCCGGTGGTGTTCGGGCCGGTGGTGTGGGGGCGAGGCGGTGTGCGGGCAGCGCGATCACGCGCCCGTCCGCCGGTCAGAGAATGCCCGCCCGGCCCGCGGCCGCGATCCACGACGGGAACTCCGACAGCAGACGGTCGTACAGCTCCGGGTCCGGCACCGTGCTGATGTCGTCGACAGCGAAGAACCCGACGTTGTCGACGCGTCGGCCGGGCAGGGTGTCGAACCGTTCCAGCACGCCGTAGTCGGCTCTGCCGAGCCCCACGAACTGCCAGAAGATCGGCTCCTCCACCGCATCCCGGAGCTCCCGCTCGATCTCCGCGTTGCGGTAGACACCACCGTCGGAGAAGAACAGCACCAGGGTGGGCGCCGACGCCGGATGGCCCCGGACGAAGGAACGCACCTCGGCGATGACCTTCTGCTCCTCGTTCTGGATACCGACCGCGCGCATGTCGACCTGGCTCGGGTCCAGCCCCTTCTTGCGGCCGCGCCGGAAGAGGCTCATCTCCCCCACCCGCACATGGAGCCGCAGCCACTCGGGCAGCTCGCCGAGCCGCAGATCCGGCAGCCGGGCCGGATTCGAGGCGAACGTCCAGGCCTGCATCTCGCCGTCGTCGTCCAGCTGAGCCGCGACCGCGGCCATGCGCTCGACGACGTCGGCCACGATGCCCCTGGAGTACAGGAAGGACATCGACCCGGAGGCGTCCAGGACGAGCACGACGCGGGCGGTGACCCCGGTCGCCCCGTGCTTCCGCAGGCTCACCGCCACCTGTTCCTTGCGCAGGGACAACCGCTTGCGCATGTCCACCGGCAGCCGCTCCTCCCCCTTGGTGAGCCGCGGGGTCGTCCCGGGGCCGGGCGGAGTCGCCGGAGCGGGCGCGGGAGGTACGGCCGGGGGCGGGGCCGGCGGGGCGGGCTGCGACGGATAGGGCGTTCCGGCGGCCGGTGCCGGGGGAGCGGCGGGCGGAGCGTGCGGGGAGGCCGCCGGAGTGGTGGGCGCGGCCGGGGGAGCATCGTCGACCGAGATGCCGAAGTCGGTGGCCAGTCCGGCGAGTCCGGAGGCGTAGCCCTGGCCCACCGCCCGGAACTTCCACGCCGCCTGCCGCCGGTACAGCTCACCGCCGATGAAGGCCGTCTCCGTGCCGGCCGCCATGTCGAACCGGGCCAGCTCCGCTCCCGTCCCGGCGTCGAACAGCCGCAGTACCAGGCCCGGGACCTGACCGAAGGTGCCGCCGTCCGCCGACGCGCACAGCACGATCCGCTCGACGGCGGGCTCGAGCGCGCGGAGGTCGACCTCCAGCGTGTCGGTCGAGCCGCCGGCCGAGTCCAGCTTGCCGCGGTGCGTCACGGCGTTGGACGAGTGGCGGGGCTGGTTGTAGAAGACGAAGTCGCCGTCGTCCCGCACCCGTCCGGCGTCGGTCAGCAGCAGGGCCGAGGCGTCGACGTCGGGCACCCCGGGACCGGTGCCCCAGGCGAGTTCGACGCGCACCACCGGGGCATGGACCGGAAGGTTGGAACCCTTGCTCATCGGTGTGGCTGTCATGCGCTCAGTCTGCCCTCCTCCATGGCTGGAACCCACCGTGCCGGCGCCGGGCGGGCGGCAGCGCCGAGGGACCGGCGCCGGGCCGCCGCCCTGGGGGCGTCGCCCGGTCCGGCGGCGAGACCACCCGGTCGTCCGGTGGCGGTGCCCGGATCGGAAATCGCGGGCACCACCACCGTTCGTGCGGCGCTCAGGCCCGGCTCAGGGCCTGGAGGGCGCGTCAGTCGGCGATCGGCAGATACACCCGGTTGCCGCCCGCCGCGAACTCCTTCGACTTCTGGAGCATGCCCTCGGCGATCTCCTCGGCGGACGCGCCGTCGGCCCCCGCGTCCCCGAACCGCTCGGTGATGCTGTGGCTGATCTTCATCGAACAGAACTTCGGCCCGCACATCGAACAGAAATGGGCCGTCTTGGCGGGCTCCGCCGGGAGCGTCTCGTCATGGAACTCCCGGGCCGTGTCCGGGTCGAGGGCCAGGTTGAACTGGTCCTCCCACCGGAACTCGAAGCGGGCGTCGGACAGGGCGTCGTCCCACTCTTGCGCTCCCGGGTGTCCCTTGGCCAGGTCCGCCGCATGGGCCGCGATCTTGTAGGTGATCACGCCCGTCTTGACGTCGTCGCGGTTGGGCAGCCCCAGGTGTTCCTTGGGTGTGACGTAGCAGAGCATCGCCGTGCCCCACCAGGCGATCATCGCTGCGCCGATGCCGGAGGTGATGTGGTCGTAGGCCGGCGCGACGTCCGTCGTCAGCGGGCCGAGCGTATAGAACGGGGCTTCATCGCAGATCTCCTGCTGAAGGTCGATGTTCTCCTTGATCTTGTGCATCGGGACGTGGCCCGGGCCTTCGATCATGGTCTGTACGTGGAAACGCTTCGCGATCCGGTTGAGTTCCCCGAGCGTGCGCAACTCCGCGAACTGGGCGTCGTCGTTGGCGTCCGCGATCGAACCGGGCCGCAGGCCGTCACCGAGCGAGTACGTCACGTCGTAAGCGGCGAGGATGTCGCAGAGCTCCTCGAAGTTCTCGTACAGGAACGACTCCTTGTGGTGCGCCAGGCACCACGCCGCCATGATCGAGCCGCCACGCGAGACGATGCCGGTCTTGCGACGGGCGGTGAGCGGTACGTACGCCAGGCGCACACCCGCGTGCACCGTCATGTAGTCCACGCCCTGCTCGGCCTGTTCGATGACCGTGTCCTTGTAGATGTCCCAGGTCAGCTCCTCGGCCCGGCCGTCGACCTTCTCCAGGGCCTGGTAGAGCGGCACGGTCCCGATCGGCACCGGGGAGTTGCGCAGCACCCACTCGCGCGTGGTGTGGATGTTCCGGCCGGTGGACAGGTCCATGACCGTGTCGGCGCCCCAGCGCGTCGCCCAGGTCATCTTCTCGACCTCCTCCTCGATGGAGGAGGTCACCGCCGAGTTGCCGATGTTGGCGTTCACCTTCACCAGGAACCGCTTGCCGATGATCATCGGCTCGGACTCCGGGTGATTGACGTTGGCCGGCAGCACGGCCCGGCCCGCCGCGATCTCCTCGCGGACGACCTCCGGAGAGACGTTCTCCCGGATCGCCACGAACTCCATCTCCGGCGTGATCTCGCCGCGTCGCGCGTACGCGAGTTGCGTGACCGCGCGACCCTCGCGGCCCCTGCGCGGCTGACGCGGACGCCCGGGGAAGACCGCGTCGAGGTTGCGCAGACCACCCCGCGGCGAGGTGTGCCTGATCCCGTCGTCCTCGGGACGGACCGGCCGTCCCGCGTACTCCTCGGTGTCGCCCCGGGCCACGATCCAGTTCTCCCGCAGGGGCGCCAGTCCCCTGCGCACGTCCGTGTCGACATGCGGATCGGTGTACGGGCCCGAGGTGTCGTAGAGCGTGACCGACTCCCCGTTTGTGAGACGGACCTGACGGACCGGCACTCGCAGATCAGGACGGGTGCCTTCGACGTACGCCTTGTGCCAGCCGATGGGTGTCGCGCTCTCCCCGTTCACCGACGCTTCCGTCGGATTCTGCGTGGAGGCAGGCGTGCGTGCGTCCTTGTTGGTCATGAGACCTACTCCCTACGCCGGCATTACCCGGTAACAGGTTCGGCGGTCGACGCAGCGGCTTCCGTCGGACGGCGTTCCGTGTGAAACATCACTCGGACTCGGTGATGTTTCATGTGAAACGTCGCTGGGACGGAGGTCAGCGCCCTCTCAGCCCGGTGCTCCGAGCTCCCGCGTGTACAAAAGGTGCCCCCACGCTAGCGTCCGTTCTGGCGCGGTGACCAGAGGGCCCCCACCGTTCTTGCGATGATCGGGCGGTGACCTCGACGCACCATTCTCCGTACCCCCCGCCCGAACCACCCCGCGGATCCGGCGCCGGAAACGGCGGTGTCCCCGGCCAGGGCACCGGGGCCGGCCCGGAGCCGGGCCATGGACATCCGGGGCCGAGCGGCGGCCACTCCCACGGGCACAGTCACAGTCACGGCCCGGCGGCCCCCGTCTCGCGGCACCTGCGCAAGGTGATCGCGGCGATCCTGATCCCGTTCGCCGCGGCGGTGCTGACCGGCCTGGTGGTGCTGTGGCCCGGCGGTGCTCCCGCGCACGAGCGCACCGGCGTCGGCTTCGACCGGCAGACCCAGCAGGCCACGGTCACCGAGGTGGTCGAGGTCAGCTGCAAGTCCGTCAACGCCTCCGGAGGGGTGCCGACCGGTGACACGTCCACGGCGGAGGGCTCCTCGGCCCAGCAACAGGCGGACGGCACCTGCAAGAAGGCCACGATCCGGGTCGACACCGGCCAGGACAAGGGCCGTACGTTCACCGAGATCGTGCAGCCCGACCAGTCCCGGCAGCTGAGCCGCGACCAGGAGGTCGTGGTCGCCTACGAGCCGTCCGCGCCGGAGGACCTGCAGTACTCGGTCACCGATGTGAACCGGCGCTTCCCCCTGGCTCTGCTGGCCGGCATCTTCGCGCTCGCCGTCGTGGTCGTGGGACGACTGCGCGGGGTCATGGCGCTGGTCTCGCTGGCCCTGAGCTTCATGGTGCTCAACTTCTTCATCCTGCCCGCCGTCCTCCAGGGCTCGAACCCGCTGGCGGTCGCGGTGGTCGGGGCGAGCGCCATCATGCTGATGGCGCTGTACCTGTGCCACGGCATGTCGGCCCGGACGTCGGTCGCTGTGCTGGGCACCCTGATCTCCCTGCTGCTGATCGGCATCCTCGGCTCGGTCTTCATCGGCTGGGCCGCGCTGACCGGGAACACCGACGACAACACCGGCCTCATCCACGGGCTGTACCCGGGGATCGACATGAGCGGTCTGCTCCTGGCCGGCGTCATCATCGGTTCGCTGGGTGTGCTGGACGACGTCACGGTCACGCAGACGTCCGCGGTCTGGGAGCTGCACGAGGCCAACCCGCTGATGAGCCGGCGCGCACTCTACCGCGCCGGCATCAGGATCGGCCGCGACCACATCGCGTCCGTGGTCAACACCCTCGTCCTCGCCTACGCGGGCGCGGCGCTGCCCCTGCTGCTGCTGTTCTCCATCGCGAAGAGCGGAGTCGGCACGGTCGCCAACAGTGAGCTGGTGGCGGAGGAGATCGTGCGGACGCTCATCGGTTCGATCGGTCTGGTCGCCTCCGTACCGGTCACCACGGCACTGGCCGCCCTGGTGGTCTCGGCTGACCGCCCGTCCGCCCGGCCCCGCGCGCAGGCCGCCGCAGCGGCTGCGGAGGGCGGGGCGGTGCCGGAGGCCCGTGCGGCCTCCTCACGCGGTGGCCGGGGGAGGCGGCGCAAGCGCTGACGCCTCCCCGGTCGTCCGTCGTCCTGCCGTCCGCTGCCCGCCCGTCGTGGGGCCGGGGCCGACGATTCGTCCCGGACACGGTGAGGGAGCGTTTCTGCGCACGGGCCAGAACGCGCTGAAGCGTTCCGCCCCTCCCGGTTCGCCGAGCCCGGCCGTCAGCCGGCGCTCTGGTCCGCCAGGATGCGGTCGAGCGCGTCGTCCAGGTGGGCGTCGAAGTCGCCGAGCGCCCCCTCCTGCCCCAGCGGCACCAGCTTGTCCGTACGGTCCAGGAAGGCCACCAGCGGAGCCGTCGACGAGCGGAACAACGCCTGGTCACTGCCCACCTGCAGCCGGATCAGCACCTCGCCGAGCGCGTCGGGCTCCACGGGCGCCACGCGCACATCGCCCTCACCGCACGGGCGCACCACCCCGTCGACCAGCAGCTCACGACCGAAGGCCCAGGTCACCGGGGCATCACCCGGCAGATGGAAGGTCAGCCGCACGGCATAGGGATCACAGGTGTCGTAGCGCAGTTCCACCGGGATACGGAAGGACAGCTCCTCCGACACGAGAAAGCTCATCATGACTTCTGCCTGCACGGACTCGCGCATCGCCTACCCCGTCATCTGCCGTCGACTGGCCGGGAATGGACCACCTGACACCTGAGGGAATCTTGCTGAAAGTACACACCAGATCACAAGGAGTAAGTTTTCAGATACTGATAGAGAGTGCGAGCGACCCGACGGAGCGGCTTCCTTCCGCCTGCAGCCGTTGGGCCGCGGGCATCAGCCGATCGACCTGGTGTGCGGGCAGCGAAAGGGCGATGGCCGCCGCCGTGCCGCCGGCCGTGACGGGAACGGCCGCGCAGACCGTGCCCACCGCGTACTCCTGGCGCTCCGTCACCACGCCTGCGGGGCAGGACCGGTCGAGGCGCCGGAGCAGACTGTGCCCGTCGCGCACCGTGTACGGCGTGACCGGCCGGACGGGATGGCGGGCGAGATGGTCACGGCGCGCCTCCTCGCCGAGCTGGGACAGCAGGCACTGGCCGATGGCGTGGGCGTGGCCGGTCTCCCGGAAGGCCGCCCACTCCTTCACGGCGGGATTCCCCGGGGTGTCGGAGACGCACAGGACGTCGATCTCGCCGTCGCGGTACACGGCGTAGTAGACGGGCGTTCCGAGGACGTCCCGCCAGCGGGCGAGCGCGTCGACGAAGGTGGTGCGACGTTTCTGCCGCGCCCCGCTGCTGCTCAGCCGCTCGGCTGCCTCCCCGAGGAAGAACAGTCCCTTGTCCCGGCTCAGGTATCCCTCGTGCACCAGGGTGCGCAGCAGGTGATAGGTGGTGGGGAGCGCCAGGCCGGTCTCGCGGGCCAGTTGCTTGGCGGGAGCCCCGTACGCGTGTCCCGCCACACACTCCAGAAGACGCAGCGCACGCTGCACCGACCCGATGAGCGTCGCGGTGGGCAGCGCCGTGGCCGCGGAGTCCGGCGCGCCGGGCTGCGAGGGGACGGAGGCCACGTGGGCAGGGGCGGTGTCGGCCGGGGCCAAGGATCACTCCCGAAGGCGAGGGGCGACCCGTGCGGGGAACACGGGCGGGCGTGCGGGCCACTCGCGGGAATGCGTCCCCACGCCGCGTTGTGGACTCTAACCGTCCGTCACCGCACGTGACCGGTCTGCCGGGGAAACTTCCCCCACCCGAGGGAACCGGTGACGGGCGTTACCGCCGCACCGGTTCCCCGTCGGCTCACCAGTCGCTGCGCGAGGACGAGCCCGTCATGAACTTCCGTACGACGTAGATGAGTCCGCCGACCAGGGCGACGAACACCAGCAGCTTGAAGAGCAGTCCGATCACGAAGCCGACCACACTCGCTATCAGGCCGCCGAACACGACCAGGGCGATGACCGGCACCGCGATCCACTTCACCCACCACGGCAGTCCCGTGAAGATCTCTCGCATGGCCCTCGTCCTTACCTCTCCGCCCGTCGGGTGCGGGTCGTGTCGATGATGTCCTGCACTCGATGCTAGGTCGGCCGGGGGGCCGATGGGGGCGCCGGATCCCTTGTCTGCCCCTGAGCGGTCCCCTAGGGAACCCCGGGGCCCCGGCTCAGCTCTCGGGGGGAGAGAACACCACCAGGACCCGCAGATCCTCGCTGATGTGGTGGAACTTGTGCGGGACACCGGCCGGGACGTACACGACGCTGCCGCGCGCCACCTCCGTGGTCTCCGTGCCCACGGTGATCGTCGCACGGCCGCTGACGACGAAGTACACCTCGTCCTGCTGGTGCGGCTGCTGCGGGTCCTGCGCCCCCGCGTCCAGCGCGTAGAGGCCGACCGACATGTTCCGCTCGCGCAGGAACTGCAGGTACGCACCGTCATTGGCGGCCCGCTCGGCCTCCAGTTCGTCCAGCCGGAATGCCTTCATGGCGATGCCCGCCCCCACCTCACTGCCCAGGCCCGATCGTGTCTGCCACGATCAGACACATGATGAATTTCCTAGTCAAGACGATCGCCAACGCCGGCGCCCTGGCCGTCGCGGTATGGCTGCTCGACAACATCACCCTCACCGGTGACAGTACGGGCAAGAAGGCCGGCACCCTGATCCTCGTCGCGTTGATCTTCGGCGTGGTGAACGTCCTGGTCAAGCCGATCGTGCAGCTCCTCAGCATGCCCCTGCTCATTCTGACGCTCGGTCTGTTCACCCTGGTGGTGAACGCGCTGATGCTGCTGCTCACCTCCTGGCTCGCCGAGGTGTTCGACCTCAGCTTCCACGTGGAGGGCTTCTGGACCGCCGTCCTCGGCGGCCTGATCATCTCGGTCGTCTCCTGGGCCCTGAACCTCGTCCTGCCCGACGGAGACTGAGGACATGACCTACCGCGTCTGTTTCGTGTGCACCGGCAACATCTGCCGCTCCCCGATCGCCGAGTCCGTCTTCCGCGCACGCGTGGCGGAGGCCGGACTGGACGGCCTGGTCGAGGTCGACAGCGCCGGCACGGGCGGCTGGCACGAGGGCGACGGTGCCGATCCCCGGGCGGTGACCGTCCTCCGGGAGAACGGCTACGGCACCGTCCACACGGCCCGGCAGTTCGACCCGTCGTGGTTCGCCCGCCTCGACCTCGTCATCGCGCTCGACTCCGGCCATCTGCGGGCACTGCGCCGGCTCGCTCCCACCGATCGGGACGCCGCGAAGGTCCGCCTGCTGCGCTCGTACGACCCCGCGGCGGCGGACGACCTCGACGTGCCCGACCCCTACTACGGGGACGACGACGGGTTCGACGCGTGCCTGGCGATGGTGGAGGCCGCGATCGACGGACTGCTCGCAGCCGTCCGCGAGCGGGTGGAAGGGAAGGCGGCATGAGCGACCCGACAACGGACGAGGGCTCCGCGGCGCCCCGCCCCGGGGACGGGACACGCGCGGTGCGGGCCGGCCTCCCCGAGCCGGCCAAGTACGAGCCGACCCTGCCCGGACCGGTGTTCGCCGCCCACTTCCACCTGCCCGGCGATCCCACCGGCCCCTACACCTACGGCCGGGACGAGAACCCGACCTGGACCCGGCTGGAACGGGCCATCGGCGAGCTCGAGGCGCCGGAGCAAAACGACGTGGAGACCCTGGTGTTCGCCTCCGGCATGGCCGCCATCTCCGCGGTGCTCTTCTCCCAGCTGGGCGCCGGGGACGTGGTGGTCCTGCCGGACGACGGCTACCAGGCGCTGCCCCTGGCACGCGCCCAGCTGGAGACCTACGGCATCGACGTGCGCACCGCGCCCACGGGAGGCGACGCCCAGCTGGACGCGCTCGACGGGGCGAAACTGCTGTGGATCGAGAGCCCGTCGAACCCCGGCCTCGACGTGTGCGACATCCGGCGCCTCGCCGAGGAGGCCCACGCGCGCGGCGCCCTGGTCGCCGTCGACAACACGCTGGCGACTCCTCTCGGCCAGCGCCCGCTGGAACTCGGCGCCGACTTCGCGGTGGCCAGCGGCACCAAGCAGCTGACCGGGCACGGTGACGTCCTCCTGGGGTACGTCACCGGACGCGATGCCGCGGCCATGGCGGCCGTACGGCGGTGGCGCAAGATCACCGGTGCCATTCCCGGACCGATGGAGGCGTGGCTGGCCCACCGCTCCATCGCCACGCTCCAGTTGCGGGTGGAGCGGCAGAACGCCACCGCGCTCACCCTGGCCGGGGCGCTGCGGGAACGGTCCGAGGTGACGGGGCTGCGCTACCCGGGGCTTCCCGACGATCCCTCGTACGCGGTCGCCTCGCGGCAGATGCGCGGATTCGGATGCGTGGTGTCCTTCACGCTTCCGACGCGTGCCCGCGCGGAACGCTTTCTCGACGCGCTGCGGCTGGTGGACGGCGCGACCAGCTTCGGCGGGGTCCGCTCGACCGCCGAACGGCGGGGGCGGTGGGGCGGGGACGCGGTGCCGGAGGGCTTCATCCGCTTCTCCGTCGGCGCCGAGGACGCGGACGACCTGGTGGCGGACGTCCTGCACGCCCTGGACACGTCGGCGGTCTGACGCGATCCCACGGGGCAGCCGGTGCCTCGGTGCCCTGACGGACGGTCCGAGCCTCCCCCCTCGTGGCTCGGACCGTCCCCGGTTCTGCGCGCGAAGAACCGCGCGACCAAGGCTAGTTGACTCACTGTCAGTGTCCAATCACAGGAACGACAGCGACCTATCGACATATTTATAGTTGGACCCGCCCGGGCGAGACGAGCCGGTGCGGACAAGGGAGAGGATGCCGTGGATCTGGCCTTGTTACGGACGTTCGTGACCGTGCACCGGGCCGGTTCCTTCACGCGGGCCGCCGCGCTGCTCGGGCTCTCCCAGCCGACCGTCACCTCCCAGATCCGGACGCTCGAGCGACAGCTCGGCCGTCCCCTGTTCCTCCGCCAAGCTCGCGGTGTCACGCCCACGACCATCGGTGACGAGCTCGCGCACAAGGCGGCGCCGCACCTCGACGCCCTGGTGGAGATCACCGAGACCGGGCTCGAAGAGAACGCCTCGTTACGCACCCTGCACCTGGGCGGGCCCGCGGAGTTCGTCGCGGAGCGGGTCCTGCCCGCCCTGACCGGTCTGACCGGGGAGGACGGCCGCAGCCTGGCCCTGCGCGCCTCCTTCGGCACTGCCGAAGAGGCCCTGGAGGGCCTGGCCGCGGGACACCACGACCTGGCCATCAGCACGGTCCGGCCACGCGGCGCCCTGCTCTCCGCGACCCCTCTCTGCGACGAGGAACACGTCCTGGTCGCCGCTCCACGCTGGGCCGACCTGATCGGCGACGGCACGCTCCGCCGGACCGGGCCCTCAGCCCTGGAGCAGGTCCCGGTGATCGAGGTACACGAGTCGCTGCCCCTCGTGTCCCGCTACTGGGCCTCGGTCTTCGACTCCCGCCCGGCCTCCCCGGGCGACGTCATCGTCCCCGACCTGCGCGCGGTGCTGGCCTGCGCCGTCGCGGGGGCGGGACTGGCGGTGCTGCCCCGCTATCTGTGCACGGCCGCGCTGGAGCGGGGCGCGGTACGGGCCTTGCACGAGCCGGCGGTGCCGCCCCTGCGCACCTACTTCCTGGTGGTCCGTACGGGCACCCTGGCCCTGCCGCACGTGGCCCGCGCCCACGACTGGCTGCAGCGGGCGGCCACCGACTGGTGCTGACCGGGGCAGGGTACGCGTCGGACGCCGAGCCCCGGTGGGGGCGATGTTTCACGTGGAACCAACCGGGCCACATTTCCAGCATGACCGTCCGACCCGTGGTCAAGCGCACCGCCCGTGCCGTTCTGCTGGACGACGACCATCTGATCCTGATCAAGCGCACCAAGCCCGGCGTCGACCCGTACTGGGTGACACCCGGCGGCGGGGTCGACCCGGGGGACTCGACCGTGGTCGACGCCCTGCACCGCGAGGTGTACGAGGAACTCGGTGCGAAGATCACGGACGTGGTGCCGTGCTTCGTGGACACCGTGGAGCACATCGGTGAGGACGGCGGCGCCACCGGCGTGAAGGTGCAGCACTTCTTCGTGTGCCGCCTGGAGTCCATGGACCCCTCCCTCCGGCACGGCCCGGAGGTCGAAGAACCCGCCGGCGAGTACGAGATCGTCCGCGTGCCGTTCACCCGGGTCGGCATCGCCTCCGTCCACCTCGTACCGCTCTCCCTGCGCCACTACCTGGACGGCAACATCGAAGGCGTCCGCGCCATGCACGCCCCCGACCTGGGCTGAGCCGGAGACGTCAGGCGGCGCGCACCAGTTCGTAGGCCTCCCAGAGGTCCCTTCCCGTGTAGGTGTGGGTCGCCAGCCCGGTCAGGTGGTGGTCGGCGTTGACCGCGACGGAGACGGACACGGCGCCGAACAGATCGAGGTCCGACATCGAGTCGCCGTAGGCGACGCAGTCCGCCCGGGTCACGCCGAACTCCGCGCACAGCCGGTCCGCGATCCTGACCTTTGCCGCCGCGCTGAGGACACCCGCCGGGTCCACCGGCTCGGTGAACGGCACGGCGGGGAAGACCGAGCCGTGTGCGGCATGGGCACCCCAGCTCATGAGCCGCTCCACGAAGAAGGACGGGGACAGCGAGACGACCGCGCAGTAGTCGCCACGACGCGTGATCTCCGCCCAGACCTCCCTGATACGGGACAACCACGGAGCCGCCTCGAACGCCGCGACGACATGTGCCTCGGTGAGGCCCGCCCACAGGGCGTGCACCTGTGTCGCGTACTCCGGGGGCCCGATACGGCCCGAGGAGATCGCCCGGTCGAGCGCCACGGTCTCCGCCTCCAAGCCGAGCTGCCGGGAGATCTCCACCGGCGCTGTGGTGCCGTGCAGCAGCGTGCCGTCCAGGTCGAACAGATGTAGCCGTGCCATGGGGCAAGAGGGTAACGAAGCCCGTTTCACGTGAAACGCCCCTGTGCGCCACGCGCCGGGGCGAGGACCGGACACGGCCTGTCCGAAAGGCCGCGCGGCCGCCCATTTTCGGTGGACGGCTAGGGTCCCGGTCGGCCAGGGTGACCTTCGTGCCGACACCTTCGCTCGCCTCCTTGCCGATCCGCCACCTGACCCTCCGCGATCTCACGTCGTGCGCCGACCTGTCCGAGGACCGGGGCTGGCCACGGGAGGAACACAAGTGGGGCCTCCTGCTCTCCGCCGGGAAGGGCTACGGCATCGACGACCCCGACGGCGGTCTGGTCGCCGCCTGCGTCGTCACCGAGTACGGGAACGGGACCCGCCCGGAACTCGGGGCCATCGGCATGGTCCTGGTCGCCGGACGGCACGCACGGCAGGGGGTCGGACGCCGACTGATGCACCATGTCGTCACGGTCATGGGCCCCACCCCGCTGACCCTCCACGCCACCCCCGCCGGCCGACCGCTGTACGAAGAGCTCGGCTTCAAGGTCACCGGCCGGGCTGAGATGCTGCGCGGGCGGTTCCGCCCCGGCCCGGACGACACCGGGATCGCCACCCGCGCCGCGACGGCCGAGGACCTGCCCGCCATTTTGCGGCTGGACGAGGAGGTGTTCGGCACGGGCCGCACCCACGTCGTCACCCGCCTGCCGGCCTTCGCCGACCACGTGCGTGTCGCCGAGGAGGACGGCCTGCTCACGGGGTACGCGGCGGCCTGGCCCAACATGGACACCCATGTCGTGGGCCCGCTCATCGCCCGCGACACGGCCACCGCCCGGGCCCTCGTCTCTTCCCTCGCCGAAGGCACCGACCGTCCGCTGCGCACGGACATCGACGTACGCCACGAGGAACTCCTGGCCTGGGCCAAGGAACGGGGCCTGGCCTCCGTCGCGTTCAACGCCGTCATGACCTACGGCATCACGGACCTGCCTGGGGACTGGACCCGTCGCTTCGCACCGCTGACCGTCGCGGCGGGCTGACGCCCTCCGACGAACGGACGCCCCTGCTGCCCGGTCCGTAGGCAGCAGGGGTGTCTTCCGTCCGGCGTGCCCGTCACACGACGGCCGCCGCCGCGGTCGTCGCGAAGGTGTGGTCCTGCTCCGGCGCCCCGCCCCCGACGCCGATCGCGCCGATCAGGCGCCCGTCACGGTGCACGGGGACGCCCCCGGCGATGAACAGGAGCGGCCGGTCGAGCGCGGTGGGCAGGGTGTGGAAGAGGGCACCGGGCTGCACCGCCTCGACGAGATCGGCGGTGGGGGCGTTCAGCTGCAGGGCCGTGTACGCCTTGCGGGTGCTGGTCTCGCCGGAGATCAGCACGGCGCGGTCGTCCCGCCGGAAGGCGAGCAGGTGCCCTCCGGCGTCCAGCACGGTGACGCTGACCGGGACACCGGCGGCCTCCGCGGCCCGGTATGCCGCGGTGACAAGGGACTCGGCGTCCGCCGTGGTCAGTGGGGTGACAGCTGTGGTGGTGCTCATGCGCATGCTCCTTGATGTCGGGCTCGAAGCGGTGTGGCGGGGGGACGGTGCGGCCCGGCCGACCGGCCGGTCCCGGACGGGTCGTGCCGCGTGGCCGTCCGTAGGGGACGTCAGTGCTGGACGGTGACCGGCCGCTCGGCGGAGGCTGCCGGTGCGACAGCGGCGGGCAGGTCCCGGTCACGGCGCTCCAGGGCGGCCGAGACGACGGCGAGGACCAGGGCGCTCCCGGCGAGGGCCGTGCCCACCCAGTTGGGGGCGGTGTAGCCGAGACCGGCCGCGATCACCGCGCCACCGAGCCAGGCGGCGAGTGCGTTGCCGAGGTTGAAGGCGCCGATGTTGACGGCCGAGGCCAGGGTGGGAGCGCCTTGGGCCTGGTCGAGCACCCGCTTCTGCAGCGGCGGGACGGTCGCGAAGCCGAGGGCGCCGACCAGGGCGATCGTCACGGCGGCGAGGGCCTTGTGGTGGGCGGTCAGGGTGAACAGCGCCAGGACGACGGTCAGGGCCCCCAGCGACACGTAGAGCATGGGCATCAGGGCGCGGTCGGCGTACTTGCCGCCGATGAGGTTGCCGCCGACCATGCCGAGGCCGAACAGGACCAGGAGCCAGGTGACGGAGCCGTCGGCGAAGCCCGCGACGTGGGTCATCATCGGCGCGATGTAGGTGATGGCCGCGAAGACACCGCCGAAGCCCAGGACGGTCATGGCCATCGCCAGCAGGACCTGTACGTTCCTGAACGCGGCCAGTTCGTGGCGCAGCCGCACTCCTTCGGGCTTGGAGACCTCGGGGACCAGCACGGCGATGCCGGCCAGGCCGATCACGCCCAGGGCGGCCACGAGGCCGAAGGTGACCCGCCAGCCGACGGACTGACCGACGAGGGTGCCCAGGGGGACGCCGACGACGTTGGCGACGGTCAGCCCGGTGAACATCATGGCGATGGCACCGGCCTTCCGGTCGGGGGCGACCAGGTCCGCCGCGACCACGGAGCCGATGCCGAAGAAGGCGCCGTGGGCCAGGGAGGCGACGACCCGGCCGGCCAGCATGACGCCGAAGGCGGGAGCCAGGGCCGAGACCAGGTTCCCGACGACGAAGAGGCCCATCAGCAGCATCAGCATGCGCTTGCGGGACACCCTGGTGCCGAGCACGGTCATCAGCGGTGCGCCGAACACGACGCCGAGTGCGTAACCGGTGACGAGAAGCCCGGCCGTGGGGATCGAGACCCCGAGGTCACCGGAGACCTCGGGCAGCAAGCCCATGATCACGAACTCCGTCGTGCCGATACCGAAGGCCCCGATCGCAAGGGCGAGCAGCGCGAGAGGCATGGGGGTGGACCTTCCGACAGATTGCAGTAGCGCTTTACGCGTGGAGACAATAATTGCAGACGCGGGTTAATTGCAAACGCAGTCTATTGCGTCGGTGCTCTACGCTGGATGCAGCAGCTCCTGGACGGAGGACAAAGCCCCATGACCGCCACGGACCCCAGCCTCACCGCCCTGGCCGAGGGCTGGTGGGCGCTTTCCCTGCTGCACGGAAGGATCGAGTCGCACGTCGAGCGCGCCCTCCAGGCAGGACACGGTCTGAGCGTGCGCGAGTACTCCCTCCTCGACGTCCTCAGTCGGCAGCACGACGGTGAAGGCGGGCATCTGCAGATGAAGCAGGTGGCCGACGCGGTCGTGCTCAGCCAGAGCGCCACCACCCGTCTGGTGACCCGGCTGGAGGACCGCGGTCTGCTCGAGCGCTACCTGTGCCCCACCGACCGGCGCGGCATCTACACCAACGTCACGCAGACCGGGTTGGCCCTCCTCGAAGAAGCGCGTCCCACGCACGACAGCGCCCTGCGGCAAGCCCTCGACGAGGCGGCGAAGAACCCCGACCTCGCCCCCCTCGTCCGCGCGGTGGAGACTCTGAAGGCTCCCGTTCCGGCCTGAGGACCTTCCACCGGATCATGCCGTAGCCCTGCTCGCATAGGGTGCGGCCATGACAGATCTTGAGATACGCGCCGTGGTGGCCGACGACATCCCCGCGATCGTCGGCATGCTCGCCGACGACCCGCTGGGTGCCCAGCGCGAGTCCCCGGACGACCTCGGCCCGTACCTGGCCGCCTGGGAGCGGCTCGACTCCGATCCCCACCAGCACCTGGTCGCGGCCGTCCGCGCGGGTCACGTCGTCGGCACCCTGCAGCTCACCGTCATCCCGGGGTTGTCGCGACGCGGTGCCACCCGGGCGGTCATCGAAGCTGTCCGCGTCCATGCCGACGAACGCGGCAGCGGGCTGGGAACCCAGCTCATCGAGTGGGCGATCGAGGAGTCCCGCCGTCAGGGCTGCCAGCTGGTCCAGCTCACCTCGGACAAGACACGCGCCGACGCGCACCGCTTCTACGAGCGGCTCGGCTTCATGGCGTCCCACGTCGGCTTCAAGCTGCCGCTCTAGCACGACCGTACGGACGGCAAGGGTGCTGTTTCACGTGAAACAGCACCCTTCACCGCGTTGCGGGACAGGTTCCCGTGGTCAGCCGGTCCCCCGCCACCCTCCGGGGTCCACGCCGCCCGGCACCGGAGCGCCGTCGTCGTAGGGCCTCCGGGTGAACACGAAGGAACCTAGGTCCAGGTGCCCCACCGAACCGTCGGGGCGCCGCACGGGCTTCAAGACCTCCCCGGCGTAGTAGCCCTCCAAGCCCGTCCAGGTGCCGTCGCCGTTGGGTCGGAAACGCGAGCGGCGCCCCGTGCCGGACAGAGGCTCCAGCGCGAGAAGACCCTCGCCCGACAGCCTCAGGGCGCAGGACTGGGTGCCCCAGTACCAGGGGCCCACCAGTTCCAGCAGATCCGGATCCACCTCCCTCATGGGCTGCCAGGGCGCGGGGATGCGAGGTTCCGCCTCGGCCACGGTGCGGACCAGGTCGGCGGCGAGCGCGAACACCGGGATCCCGGCGGTGCAGTTGGCCAGCACCACCGCGGCGACGTCGTCCTCCACCCCGATCGTGAGGCAGGCGAGGAAGCCGGGCAGCGATCCGGTGTGCCCGACCAGAGCCCGGCCCTCCTGGTGACGCAGCTCCATGCCCAGGCCGTACGCATACCCCCCGGCCACGTCCGCCGCCTCGGCAGGGGCCGCGGGGGTCCTCATCTCGGCCAGGGACGCGGCGCCCAGCACGCGCTCGTCACCCCGGACGAGGAAGCTCGCGAAGCGCGCCAAGTCGTCGGCGGTGGACCACAGTTGCCCGGCCGGCGCCATCCGCCCGAGGTCCTCGGCGGGTTCGGGCAGCACCACGTCGGCCCAGGGGTGCACCGCCCAGCCGTCCGCGTGCGGGGCCTGGGGACGCACGCCGGTGCGCCCGAGGCCGAGCGGTTCGAGCACTTCCCGCCGCAGAACGTCCTCCCACGGCGCGCCATGCAGCCGCTCCACCAGCGCACCGAGCAACGCGTAGCCCGGATTGGAGTAGTGGAACCGCCGCCCGGCGGGATGCACCACCGGACGCTCACCCAACAGGTCGGCGAGCTCCGGCCGCAGGACTCCGGGCGTCCGCTCCCACCAGGGGCCGGGCGTCTCGGCGGCCAGTCCGCCGGCGTGCGCGAGCAGTTCGGCGACGGTCGCCTTCCCGGCGCCGGTCCCCGGGAGGTGCTTCTCCAGGGGGTCCTCCAGATCGAGCAGGCCCTCCTCGCGCAGCCGGAGCACCAGAACCGCGGTGAAGGTCTTGGTGATCGACCCGATCCGGTACTGCGTGTCGGTGTCCGGTGCCGCCTCCGCCGACCAGGCCCGCGCTCCCGTCCACACGACCCGGCCGCCCCGCACCACGGCGGCGACGACCGACGGTGCCCGCCCTTCGCTCTGGGCGACGGCGATCCGGTGCAGCAACGCCCTCCGGGTGGACGGCAACAGTTCTTCCTGAGGTGTCGTCATACGCCCAGTTCAGCAGGTGCGCAGGTGGCACCGCGGCGGGTTCCGGCGCGTCGCACCGGCCGCATCACGTCTGGGCCATGTCCACGAAGCGCGAGTAGTGGCCCTGGAAGGCCACCGTGATGGTCGCGGTGGGACCGTTTCGGTGCTTGGCCACGATCAGGTCGGCTTCGCCGGCCCGAGGCGACTCCTTCTCGTAGGCGTCCTCCCGGTGCAGCAGGATGACCATGTCGGCGTCCTGCTCGATGGAACCCGACTCGCGCAGGTCGGAGACCATCGGCTTCTTGTCGGTGCGCTGTTCGGGACCACGGTTGAGCTGGGAGAGCGCGATGACCGGGAGCTCCAGCTCCTTGGCGAGCAGCTTGAGGTTCCGGGACATGTCGGAGACCTCCTGCTGACGGCTCTCGGCCCGTTTGGACCCGCCTGACTGCATCAACTGCAGGTAGTCGATGACGACCAGCTTCAGGTCGTTGCGCTGTTTGAGACGACGGCACTTCGCACGGATCTCCATCATCGACAGGTTCGGGGAGTCGTCGATGTACAGCGGTGCCGCGGACACGTCCGGCATCCTGCGCGCCAGCCGGGTCCAGTCCTCGTCGGTCATCGTGCCGGAGCGCATGTGGTGCAGGGCGACTCTGGCCTCGGCGGACAGCAGGCGCATGGCGATCTCGTTGCGCCCCATCTCGAGCGAGAAGACGACACTCGGCAGGTTGTGCCTGATCGACGCCGCGCGGGCGAAGTCCAGCGCGAGCGTCGACTTGCCCATGGCGGGACGGGCGGCGATGACGATCATCTGACCGGGGTGCAGGCCGTTGGTGAGCGAGTCGAAGTCCGTGAACCCGGTGGGGACGCCGGTCATCTCGCCGCTGCGGGAGCCGATGGCCTCGATCTCGTCGAGGGCGCCCTCCATGATGTCCCCGAGCGGCAGGTAGTCCTCACTGGTGCGCTGCTCGGTGACCGCGTAGATCTCGGCCTGGGCACGGTTGACAATCTCGTCGACGTCGTCGTCGGCCGCGTATCCCATCTGGGTGATGCGCGTGCCGGCCTCGACCAGGCGGCGCAGCACTGCACGCTCGTGGACGATCTCCGCGTAGTAGGCGGCGTTGGCCGCCGTGGGCACCGTCTGCACCAGCGTGTGCAGATACGAGGCACCGCCGACCTTGTTGATCTCACCGCGCTTGGTCAGCTCGGCGGCGATGGTGATGGGGTCGGCCGGCTCCCCCTTGGCATAGACGTCCAGGATCGCCGTGTAGATGGTCTCGTGGGCCGGCTTGTAGAAGTCGTGTCCCTTGAGGATCTCCACCACGTCGGCGATGGCGTCCTTGGACAGCAGCATGCCGCCCAGCACCGACTGCTCGGCCTCGAGGTCCTGGGGAGGAACCCGCTCGAACGCCGGGGCTCCGCCGTCCCAGCCGCCGGTGTCCCGGCCGCGGTCGTGCTGTTCGTCGCGGCCGCGGCCCCCCTCGTCGCGACGGCGGGAGGCAGGCAGACGATCACTGGGACCGCTGTCGGCCCACGGATCGTCCAAGGGCTCGGAAATGCTCACCGAGCCACCTCCTCCCGTCCGCGAGCGGACCTCGCCACGCCCCTATTTCTACGGCACGGCACTGACAAGTAAGAGGCCCAACTCCGGTTGACGCGCGCCGGATATGTGGCGATTCCGGAATCGGCGGGGGGAGCGGGACGCCGGACCACCGTAGGCCCGTCGGCACCGTCAGCCAATCTGGTTATCCACAGGCCATGTGGACGACCGGCCCATTGCTGTGGAGAACCCCGCCAAACCTGTGCACGACCCCGTGGACAGCCCTGTGAACAAGCCCCACTCCCACTCCGAAGAAGCACTCTGACCTGCACATTTACCGTCCACCGGCTGTGCAGAAGAAAAACTTCCCCAGTCGGACCAAGATCATGGTCGGCGGTGTACGCAACGACACACCCTGTGGGATCAGGTAAGGAGCGCACAACCTTTGCATCTCTTACCTGTGGACGATTAGATTGGTGCACATGACACAGGCCCCTCCGAGCCCCCGAGCCGCCCGACGTCGGCACGACCGAGAGATCGTCCTGCTGGCCGTTCCGGCGTTCGGGGCCCTCGTCGCCGAGCCCCTCTTCGTGATCGCCGACAGTGCCATCGTCGGCCATCTGGGCACGGCGCAGCTCGCCGGTCTGGGCGTCGCCTCGGCGCTGCTGATGACGGCCGTCAGCGTCTTCGTCTTTCTGGCCTACGCCACCACGGCAGCAGTCGCCCGGCGGGTCGGCGCGGGTGACCTTCCCTCGGCGATCCGCCAGGGAATGGACGGCATCTGGCTCGCCCTGTTGCTGGGTGCGGGCGTCATCGCCGTCGTCCTGCCCACCGCTCCCGCCCTCATCGATCTCTTCGGTGCCTCCAGCACAGCCGCGCCCTACGCCGTCACCTATCTGCGGATCTCCGCGCTCGGCATTCCGGCCATGCTGGCCGTTCTCGCCGCGACCGGTGTCCTGCGGGGCCTCCAGGACACCAGAACCCCTCTGTACGTCGCCACGGGCGGCTTCCTCGCCAACGGCATCCTCAACGTGGTGCTCGTCTACGGCGTCGGCCTCGGCATCGCGGGCTCCGCCTGGGGCACGGTCATCGCTCAGTTCGGCATGGCTGCCGTCTATCTCGTCGTCGTGGTGCGGGGTGCCCGCAAGCACGGAGCCTCCCTGCGCCCGGACCTGGCCGGCATCAGGGCCTCGGCCCAGGCAGGCGCGCCCCTGCTGGTGCGCACACTCTCCCTCCGGGCCATCCTCATGATCACCACGGCGGTCGCCGCCCGCCTCGGGGATGCCGACATGGCGGCCCACCAGATCATCCTCTCCCTGTGGAGCCTGCTCGCTTTCGCCCTCGACGCCATCGCCATCGCCGGTCAGGCCATCATCGGACGCTACCTCGGAGCCGGTGACGCCGGCGGAGCGCGGGAGGCCTGCCGTCGCATGGTGGAGTGGGGCATCGCGGTGGGCGTGGTCCTGGGCGCCCTGGTCGTGATCTTCCGCCCGCTCTTCCTGCCGCTGTTCACCAGCGACTCGACGGTGACGGATGTGGCCCTGCCCGCGCTTGTGATCGTGGCCCTGTCCCAGCCCATCTCCGGCATCGTCTTCGTCCTGGACGGCGTCCTGATGGGCGCCGGCGACGGCCCCTATCTGGCCTGGGCGATGCTGGCGACCCTGGTCGTCTTCACTCCCGTGGCCCTCCTGGTCCCCGTGTTCGGCGGTGGACTGACCGCCCTGTGGGCGTCGATGACGCTCATGATGAGCGTGCGTCTGGTCACCCTGTGGCTCCGCACCCGGTCCGGTCGCTGGATCGTGACAGGGGCCACCCGCTGACCTCGTCGGTTTCACGTGAAACAGGCCGTTCCTGGGCAAGAGCGCGGGGCGGCCCATCACTCCGGAGAGCGCGAGGGGCCGCACCCCGAAGGGTGCGGCCCCTGCTCACTGCATTCAGCGAGCGCGGCACTCAGGCCGCGACGACCTCGATGTTGACCTTGGCGTCAACCTCGGGGTGCAGACGCACGGACGTCTCGTGGGCGCCCAGCGTCTTGATCGGCGCGCCCAGCTCGATGCGGCGCTTGTCCACCTCGGGACCACCGGCGGCCTTGATCGCGGAAGCGATGTCGGCCGGGGTGACGGAACCGAAGAGACGGCCGGCGTCGCCGGAGCGGACGGCCAGACGGACCTTGACGCCCTCGAGCTGCGCCTTCACCTGGTTGGCCTGCTCGATGGTCTGGATCTCGTGGATCTTGCGAGCACGACGGATCTGCTCGACGTCCTTCTCGCCACCCTTGGTCCAGCGGATAGCGAGCTTCCGCGGCACCAGGTAGTTGCGAGCGTAACCGTCCTTGACGTCGACGACGTCGCCCGCGGCACCGAGGCCGGAGACCTCGTGGGTGAGGATGATCTTCATGTGTCGGTCACCCTTCCCTTATCGCGCGGTGGAGGTGTAGGGCAGCAGCGCCATCTCACGGCTGTTCTTGACGGCCGTGGCGACGTCACGCTGGTGCTGCGTGCAGTTGCCGGTCACGCGGCGGGCACGGATCTTGCCGCGGTCGGAAATGAACTTCCGCAGCATGTTCGTGTCCTTGTAGTCCACGTACGTGACCTTGTCCTTGCAGAACGCGCAGACCTTCTTCTTAGGCTTGCGCACAGGCGGCTTCGCCATGGTGTTTCTCCTGTGTGATCAAGAAGTGTGGATGCGGCCCCGCCTAGAAGGGGGGCTCGTCCGAGTAGCCGCCACCGCCGCCGGAGCCACCGCCCCAGCCGCCGCCACCGCCGCCGCCCTGCTGGCCGCCGGCGGGAGCACCGGTCGCCCACGGGTCGTCGGCGGGAGCGCCGCCGCCCTGCTGGCCGCCACCGGGGCCACCGCCCCAGCCGCCGCCACCCTGGCCGCCGCCGCCACCGCCGCCGTAGCCGCCCTGGCCACCTCGGCCGGTGGTCTTGGTGACCTTGGCCGTGGCGTTGCGCAGGCTGGCGCCGACCTCGTCGACGTCCAGCTCGTAGACCGTGCGCTTGATGCCCTCACGGTCTTCGTAGGACCGCTGCTTCAGCCGGCCCTGCACGATCACGCGCATGCCTCGCTGAAGCGACTCGGCGACGTTCTCCGCCGCCTGACGCCAGACGGAGCAGGTCAGGAACAGGCTTTCGCCGTCCTTCCACTCATTGGTCTGACGGTCGAAGGTGCGGGGGGTCGACGCGACACGGAACTTCGCGACGGCCGCACCGGACGGGGTGAAGCGCAGCTCGGGGTCATCGACAAGGTTGCCGACGACCGTGATGACGGTCTCGCCTGCCATGGGGGAACCTCTCGGCGGGTTTGCTGCTGGCTGCTGGTGCTGCTACTCGAATCCCGGAACGGCTGAGCGGGAGCTCAGTGGTTCTCGGGACGGAGGACCTTGGTCCGGAGGACCGACTCGTTCAGGTTCATCTGGCGGTCGAGCTCCTTGACGACCGCAGGCTCGGCCTGCAGGTCGATGACCGAGTAGATGCCCTCGGGCTTCTTCTTGATCTCGTACGAGAGACGACGACGGCCCCAGGTGTCGACCTTCTCGACCTTTCCGCCGCCGTCACGGACGACAGAAAGGAAGTTCTCGATCAGCGGGGAGACAGAGCGCTCCTCGAGATCGGGGTCGAGGATGACCATCACCTCGTAGTGACGCATGTGGAACCCACCTCCTTTGGACTCAGCGGCCACGGTCGTTCCGTGGCAGGAGGGTCGTGATGCGTTGCGCAACGATGCCTGTCAGTAAAACAGCCGCCACTGACATTGGAGGTCGGGCGGCGGCCCCGGGCCGGCGGCGGCGGACCCTGGTCCGAGCCCCGCGCCTTCCCGTTTCTGTCCGGACAGACACCGGTGCAGACGCTACAGGGTACCCGGACAGCGGCTTCCGGTTGAAATCAGGCCGGGAAGCCGGTCAGTCTGTACACATCGGGTGTGTATGGCGCTACGATGCGCCGCCTTTCGCAGGAGGTGCCCCATGGCACAGGCAATGCGACCCAACACCGTCGGAGGGCTGTTCGCCACGGACGGAAAGCCCCACCCAGTCCAGGACACGCTGCTCGTGGTGACCCTGGTGCTGGGAATCACGTCCTTCATCACGGCGATGTTCCACCATCTGCATCTGCTCACGTCCTGGACCGGCCTGGTGGGCATCCTCACCGGCGCGTACGGCCAGTGGATCTCCGAGACGACGCGGCAGCGTTTCGGCCTCATCCTCGGGCTCGGCGCCTCGGCTGTCGGTTTCTTCCTCGGCATGGCGCACGGCGGCCTGTTCGGCGGCGTCTTCGACTGACGCCGGGCACCCCTTCCCCCGCACCGGGTCCCGCCCCGGCCGCTGACAGGCCGGGGCGGAGGTTGCGTGCGCCCAACCGGGCCGCTCCCCGGGCGCAGTAGGCTTCGCGCGAGAGCCGGAGCCCCTGAACCCATGGGGACACACCAGCCCGAGGAGCGCCCCGAATGAGCCTGACCCTGAGGACCATCAGTCGAGAGCAGCATCTGGCATACATCCAGAGCCTGCCGTCGGCGAGTCACATGCAGGTCCCGGCCTGGGCGGACGTCAAGGCGGAATGGCGCTCGGAGAACCTCGGCTGGTTCGACGAGCGGACCGGCGAGATGGTCGGGGCCGGCCTCGTCCTCTACCGGCAGCTCCCCAAGATCAAGCGCTACCTCGCCTACCTGCCCGAGGGCCCGGTCATCAACTGGTTCTCGCCGAATCTGCAGGAATGGATCGAGCCAATGCTGGCTCACCTGAAGCAGCAGGGCGCCTTCTCGGTGAAGATGGGTCCGCCGGTGGTCATCCGGCGCTGGGAAGCGGCGACGATCAAGAAGGGCATCCAGGACCCGGACGTGAAGCGTCTGCGCGACCTGGAGGCCGACTTCATCGAACCGCGCGCCTTCGAGGTCGCCGACAAGCTGCGCCGCATGGGCTGGCAGCAGGGCGAGGACGGCGGTGCCGGATTCGGTGACGTCCAGCCGCGCTACGTCTACCAGGTGCCCCTGGCGAACCGGTCCCTGGAAGAGGTCCACAAGAACTTCAACCAGCTGTGGCGCCGCAACATCAAGAAGGCGGAGAAGGCGGGCGTCGAGGTCGTCCAGGGAGGTTACGAGGACCTCGCGGAGTGGCAGCGGCTGTACGAGATCACGGCCGTGCGCGACCACTTCCGGCCCCGCCCGCTGTCGTACTTCCAGCGCATGTGGACGGCCCTCAACTCCGAGGACCCCAACCGCATGCGGCTGTACTTCGCCCGCCACAACGGCGTGAACCTGGCCGCGGCGACGATGCTCATCGTCGGCGGGCACGTCTGGTACTCCTACGGCGCCTCCGACAACATCGGGCGCGAGGTCCGGCCCTCGAACGCCATGCAGTGGCGGATGCTGCGCGACGCCTACGCGCTCGGGGCGACCGTCTACGACCTGCGCGGGATCTCCGACTCCCTGGACGAGACGGACCACCTCTTCGGGCTGATCCAGTTCAAGGTGGGCACCGGCGGTCAGGCCGCCGAGTACCTCGGCGAATGGGACTTCCCCCTGAACAAGCTGCTCCACAAGGCGCTCGACATCTACATGTCGCGCCGCTGACTCCGTGGCCGTCGCTCCGACGGCATCGACACCTTCCACACCTCTGATACACCGCAGCCACGAGAAAGGTTCCGGTCCGGCCATGGCGCTCACGCTCTACGTCGACACCGCGCGCTGGCGGGCGCATCACAAGCACGTGCAGGAGCAGTTCCCCGGGCTCGTCCCGGTCTGCAAGGGCAACGGCTACGGCTTCGGCCACGAGCGGCTGGCCGAGGAGGCCACACGGCTGGGCTCCGACATCCTCGCCGTCGGCACCACGTACGAGGCCGCCCGGATCAAGGACTGGTTCGGCGGCGACCTGCTGGTGCTCACTCCGTACCGGCGAGGGGAGGAACCGGTTCCGCTGCCCGACCGGGTCATCCGCTCGGTGTCGTCGGTGGACGGCGTCTACGGCCTGGTCGGTGCCCGCGTGGTCATCGAGGTGATGTCGTCGATGAAGCGCCACGGCGTCAGCGAGCAGGACCTGCCCCAGTTGCACTCCGCCATAGAGAACGTCCGCCTGGAGGGTTTCGCCATCCACCTGCCGCTGGACCGTACCGACGGCTCGGACGCCGTCGAGGAGGTCATCGGCTGGATGGACCGGCTGCGGGCGGCGCGCCTGCCGCTGCACACGATGTTCGTCAGCCACCTCAAGGCCGACGAACTGGTGCGGCTGCAGCAGCAGTTCCCGCAGACCCGGTTCCGCGCCCGGATCGGCACGCGGCTGTGGCTCGGGGACCACGAGGCCACCGAGTACCGCGGAGCGGTCCTGGACGTCACGCGCGTGGCCAAGGGGGAGCGGTTCGGCTACCGGCAGCAGAAGGCCGCATCCGACGGCTTTCTGGTGGTCGTGGCGGGCGGCACGTCGCACGGGGTGGGCCTGGAGGCTCCCAAGGCGCTGCACGGCGTCATGCCGCGGGCCAAGGGCGTCGCGCGCGCGGGTCTCGCCACGGTCAACCGGAACCTCTCCCCGTTCGTCTGGGGCGGCAAGCAGCGCTGGTTCGCGGAGCCGCCGCACATGCAGGTGTCGATCCTGTTCGTGCCCTCCGACGCGCCGGAGCCGAAGGTCGGCGAGGAGCTGGTGGCCCATCTGCGGCACACCACCACACAGTTCGACCGTCTCCTCGACCGCTGAGGGCCGCGGAGACCCGCAGAGAGCCTCTGAGGGGCCCCACAGGGCCGCTGACCGGCACAGCGGCCGAGGAAGCTGCCGGCGCCGCACAGGACACGAAGGGCCGTACACGGAGTTCACCGTGTACGGCCCTTCACCTTGTCCGTCGGACGGGGATCCCGGCGGCCCCGGAGGGGTGTTCGCTCAGAGAGAACGCCCCACGGTGCCCGCCGTCCTGCCCCACTCCACCGTCGTTCTTCCGGCGTGCGCGACGGGCTGCGCAGGACGTGCGGCGGGCCCGAACACCACCGCGTCCTCGGCCCCGTCGAACACCCCTCCGGAGGGGTCGTCGTCCCCGGACCGGCGGACCGGGTCGCGTTCCGGCAGGAGGATGTCCCGCACCACCATGACGCACAGGTAGAAGGTCCCCAGCAGGTGGAGGCCGATGGCCCAGTGGTAGCCGTCGGCGGGCAGGCCCTTGTGCGCGTCGCCGCTGGTCGTGTACGCGAGGTACATCCAGATGCCCAGGAAGTACGCCACCTCGCACGCCTGCCAGATGAGGAAGTCCCGCCACTTCGGCCTGGCCAGTGCGGCCAGCGGGACCAGCCACAGCACGTACTGGGGCGAGTAGACCTTGTTGGTGAGGATGAACGCCGCGACGATCAAGAAGGCGAGCTGGGCGAAACGCGGTCGCCGGGGCGCCATGAGCCCGAGCGCGGCCACTCCCGCGCAGCACAGCAGCATCAGCAGGGTGGCGAGCGTGTTGACGGTCTCCGTGCTCAGCGGGTCGGACGAGTTCTGCGCCATGATCAGCCAGAAGGAGCCGAAGTCGACCCCGCGCTCCTGGCTGAACGTGTAGAACTTCGACCAGCCGTCGAAGGCGAACAGCATCACGGGCCCGTTCACGACCACCCAGGCCACGACGGCACCGCCCAGGGCGGTTCCGAACTCCCGCCACCGGCCCGCGCGCCAGCACAGCACCAGCAAGGGCCCGAGGACCAGGAAGGGATACAGCTTGGCGGCCGTGGCGAGGCCCAGCAGGACTCCGAAGGCGAGGGCACGGCCCCGCGACCACATGAGCATCGCGGCGGCGGTCAGGGCGACGGCCAGGAGATCCCAGTTGATGGTCGCGGTGAGGGCGAAGGCGGGCGCCAGCGCGACCAGCAGGCCGTCCCAGGGCCGACGGGCATGGGTCCGCGTCACACAGACGGCGATGACCGCGGCGCAGACCATGAGCATCCCGGCGTTGACCATCCAGTACCACTGTTCCTGGTGCTGGATGCTGCCGTCTCCGGTCGTCAGCCAGGCGGCGACCTGCATGAACACACCGGTGAGCACCGGGTACTCGAGGTACTGCATGTCACCGGGCAGCTGGTCGAAGTACGGCAGGAGCCCGTCGGCGAAGCCCCGCCCCTGGAAGAGGTGCGGGATGTCGGAGTAGCACGCGTGCGTGTACTGGGCGCTGGCGCCGAAGAACCAGGCGCCGTTGTAGCACGGCGCCTTCTGGACCAGGCCGAGGGCGAACATGCCGATCGCCACCAGCGCGATCACCCTGACCGGAGTCCACCAGGACGTGCCGCGCAGGACACGACGTCCCATCGGACCGCCGATCAGCTCGCTGCCGGCGGCAGCCACCTCGTCCTCCCTGGTCGGCCCCACCGCGTCCGGCTCGTGAACGCTCGCGCGCGTCGATTCTCCACTGGGCATGGCGCACATCCTGCCGTACCCGGCCGTGAATGGCGGAGGGCCGCCGCACCCGAGGGGTACGACGGCCCATGTTTCACGTGAAACACCCAGAAAGGTCCGCAGTCGGACTAACCGCCAGGTCCTCCGAAGAGACCGCCGTTGTTGTTTCCTTGGCCTCTGTTGTTTCCACCGCCATCGGTTTGTGTCGGTGTCGGTGAGGTGGGCACTCCGCCGTCCTGGCCGCCGTCGTCCCCGCCGCCCGGGCCGTTGCCGCCCGAGTCGTCATCGTCGTCGCAGTTGAAGTCGAACGGCCGGCAGGTGTTGGTCGGCTGCGTGGGCGTGGGAATGGTGGGGGGCGGTGTCGAGCTGGGAGGCGCGGACGGCGTCTCCGACTCGGTCTCGGTGGGCGTGGGAGTCGGAGTCGGCGTCGGGTCGTCGTTCACGACCTCGCCGATCGGCTCGGGGGTCGGGAACGACTTCGGAGCCTGGCCCTTGAGCGCGTCCTGCATGTAGTCCGCCCAGATCTGGGACGGGAACGAGGCACCGTGGATCTTCTTCTCCCCGCCCGTCCCGAACATCTCCAGGAACTGGCGGTTCTTGATCGACTCATCGTCGGGGTACCGGAACATGCTGATCGCGGTCGACAGCTGCGGGGTGTATCCGACGAACCAGGCCGACTTGTTGCCGTCCGTGGTACCCGTCTTTCCGGCGACCTGGCGGCCCGGGAGCTGCGCGTTGGTACCGGTCCCCTCTTCCACCACGGTCTTCAGGATGTCCGTGACGTTGTCGGCGACCTGAGCCGTGAAGGCCTGCTCGGTCTCGGTCTTGTGGGTGAAGACGGTGCCTTCCTTGCTCGTCACCTTCTTGACGGAGAACGGGTCGCGCTGCTTGCCGCTGGCCGCGAAGGTGGCGTACGAGCCCGCCATGCGGATCGCACTGGGGTTGGAGGTACCGATCGAGAACGACGGGTAGTTCGTGCCCGCGAGGCTCGACTCCAGGATGCCGGAATCGATGGCGGCCTCCTTGACCTTGTCCAGGCCGACATCCATGCCGAGCTGGACGAAGGAGGAGTTCACGGACTCACGCATGGCCTCCCGGAGGTCGATCTTGTAGTCGGGCGGAGAGCCGTACGACTCGTCGCCGTCATTGACCTGCAGCCACTCCTCGCCCTTCTCGTTCCGCCAGATCGACCCGTCGTAGTTCTTGATCTTGAGCTTGTTCTTGCCGTTGTACAGGCTCTTCGGGGAGACGATGGTGCGCTCGTCCTGGGCCTGGATCTCGTCCTGATCCGGGTCGCGCACGCCCCACTTCATGGCCGCCGCGAGCACGTAGGGCTTGAAGGTCGAACCGACCTGGGCGCCGGTCGCGTCGGCGTTGTTCGTGAAGTGCTTGGTCGCGTCCACGCCGCCGTAGATGGCCTTGATCGCACCGGTGGCGGGATCCACCGACGCACCGCCGAACTGGACGTGGGTGTCGGTGTCCGGGCGCTCCTCGGGCTTGATCTTCGCCTTGTAGACCCGCTGGACCGACTTCTCGAGCTCCTGCACCTTCTTCTTGTCGAAGGTCGTGTAGATCGAGTAACCACCCTGTTCCAGCTTGCTGGAGGTGATCCCGGTTTCCTCGCTGTTGTTGACGATGTACGCCTTGGCGAGGTCCACCAGGTAACCGATCTGACCGCTGAGCGCGGTGTTCGACCGGGGGTTCTGCACCTTGGGCAGCTTGGGGTACTTGGCCCTGGTCTCCGCGTCCAGCAGGTCGTACTCGACCATCTTGTCCAGCGTGTCCTGCATCTGGGCCAGGGCACGCTTCTTGTTCGCCGCGGGACTGGCACCGACCGGGTCGATGGACGGCGTACCGTTCGGGTCGTAGTAGGTGGCTCCCTTGAGCACCGCCGCGAGGAGGGCGCACTCGCCCTCGTTCATCTCGATGGCGTCCTTGTTGAAGTAGGCCCGGGCGGCTGCCTGGATGCCGTACGCGCCCCGGCCGTAGTAGGCGGAGTTCAGGTAACCCTCGAGGATCGTGTCCTTGTCCTCGGTGGCGCCCACCTTGATCGAAACGAAGATCTCCTTGAACTTGCGGGAGATCGTCTGCGACTGGTCGTCCAGCATCGCGTTCTTGACGTACTGCTGGGTGATGGTGGAACCACCCTGCGTCTCGCCACCGCGCGCCATGTTGAACACGGCGCGGGCGATGCCCTTCGGGTCGATGCCGCTGTCGTCGCGGAACGTCTTGTTCTCCTGGGCGATGACCGCGTTCTGCATCGCCTTGGGGATCTGCGAGAGATTGACGATCTGGCGGTTCCGTTCACCACCCGTGGCGACCATCTGCGAACCGTCGGCCCAGTAGTAGACGTTGTTCTGGGCCGTCGCCGTCTCGGCCACCACCGGGACGCTCACCATGGCGTACCCAATACCGGCGACTGCCACCAGACCACCGAAGAAGGCGATGCACAGACCGGACACCAGCCTCCAGGACGGCATCCAACGGCGCCAGCCGTACTTGTCGTGGCGCGGATAGTCGATGATCCCCTTCCTGGCGGGCGGCGCCGCGCGCCCTCTGCCCCGGCCGGGCCCGGCGGCGCCGACCCGGCGCCGGCTGCCTCCGCCTCGTTGTGCCGCGCGCCGCGCCTCGGCGCGACTGCCGTACGTACGCTCCTCACCCCGCGCGCCCGACCCATGGGCATCGGACGGAGACCCGGTGGCGCCTCGCGGAGCCGCGCGGCGGCCGGAGGACGAGCCGGACTGGCCGCGTCGGGCCGCGGCACGTCCGCCTCCCTGCGGCTGCGGCGGTTTGCGACGGTGCTCGCTCATCGAACGACTACTCCTCGGGCAGGCGCACCTGAGCGCGCCTGGAAACGGCAGCTGGTTTCCGGTCCCCCCGAAGTACGGATGTGACGCGTTCCGCATTCACCCGTACTGCACCGGGGACGACGACGCTCACAGACGTCACTCGGTTCCCGGCGGTATGCATGGCGCACAGACTACGCATCGCCAAACCCGCCCGAGGACAGAAGTTCACCTCAAACCAGGCAACTTGCTCGCCCGGAAGCGTTGATGTGATCCCGTTCACCCCAGCCCCTCTTGTCGTGACCGGGAGCCCGTTCTATCGTCGTGATGTATCGAGTCGATACATCAGCTCGGCATAAGGGCGGCGACGAGCCGCACCCAGTCCGGCACGGCACGACCGTGGAGAGGGAGGAGGCGACGATGAGCCGGCGTTCCGGGATCCTCGAGTTCGCTGTCCTCGGTCTGCTCCGCGAATCTCCGATGCACGGCTATGAGCTGCGCAAACGACTCAATACGTCACTGGGTGTGTTCCGTGCGTTCAGTTACGGAACCCTCTACCCGTGCCTCAAGACGCTGGTCGCGAACGGCTGGTTGATCGAGGAACCGGGGCACACCACCGAGGACGCCCTCGCCGCTCCGCTCACGGGCCGTCGCGCCAAGATCGTCTATCGGTTGACGGCGGAGGGGAAGGAGCACTTCGAACAGCTCCTCTCCCAGACGGGGCCCGACGCGTACGAGGACGAGACCTTCGCCGCGCGCTTCGCCTTCTTCGGCCAGACGTCCCGCGACGTACGCATGCGCGTACTCGAGGGCCGCCGCAGTCGGCTGGAGGAGCGCCTGGAGAAGATGCGCGCCTCCCTGGCGCGGACCAGAGAGCGCCTCGACGACTACACACTCGAGCTCCAGCGCCACGGGATGGAGTCCGTGGAGCGCGAAGTGCGCTGGCTGAACGAGCTCATCGAGAGCGAGCGTGCCGGGCGGGACCTCAAGGGTTCCGTCTCCGGGGGGACCGCTCAGCACGACACCACATCTGGAGCGACGGGCGGCCTGCCCCGGCCGGAGGACGACCTCCGGCCGGATACGCCCGACGACACCGCCACGTGAGTCCCAGTCAGGGCCTCACTCGTACTACACAGGGAGCAACCGGAATGGGTTCGGTTCGCGTAGCCATCGTTGGCGTGGGCAACTGCGCCGCATCGCTGGTGCAGGGAGTCGAGTACTACAAGGACGCCGACCCGGCGTCCAAGGTGCCGGGCCTGATGCACGTCCAGTTCGGCGACTACCACGTCCGCGACGTCGAGTTCGTCGCCGCCTTCGACGTGGACGCCAAGAAGGTCGGTCTCGACCTCGCGGACGCCATCGGCGCATCCGAGAACAACACCATCAAGATCTGCGACGTCCCCAGCACCGGTGTGACGGTCCAGCGCGGCCACACCCACGACGGTCTCGGCAAGTACTACCGCGAGACCATCGAGGAGTCCGCCGAGGAGCCCGTCGACGTCGTGCAGGTCCTCAAGGACAAGCAGGTCGACGTCCTCGTCTGCTACCTGCCCGTCGGTTCCGAGGACGCTGCGAAGTTCTACGCGCAGTGCGCCATCGACGCCAAGGTGGCCTTCGTCAACGCCCTCCCGGTCTTCATCGCCGGCACCAAGGAATGGGCCGACAAGTTCACCGAGGCCGGCGTCCCGATCGTCGGTGACGACATCAAGTCCCAGGTCGGCGCGACCATCACGCACCGCGTCATGGCGAAGCTGTTCGAGGACCGTGGCGTGATCCTGGACCGCACGATGCAGCTGAACGTCGGCGGCAACATGGACTTCAAGAACATGCTCGAGCGGGACCGCCTCGAGTCCAAGAAGATCTCCAAGACGCAGGCCGTCACCTCGCAGATCCGCGACCGGGAGCTCGGCGAGGGCAACGTCCACATCGGCCCGTCCGACTACGTCGCCTGGCTCGACGACCGCAAGTGGGCCTATGTCCGCCTCGAGGGCCGTGCCTTCGGTGACGTCCCGCTGAACCTCGAGTACAAGCTGGAGGTCTGGGACTCCCCGAACTCCGCCGGTGTCATCATCGACGCCCTGCGTGCCGCGAAGATCGCCAAGGACCGGGGCATCGGCGGCCCGATCCTCTCGGCGTCCTCGTACTTCATGAAGTCCCCGCCGGTGCAGTACTTCGACGACGAGGCCCACGCCAACGTCGAGAAGTTCATCCGGGGTGAGGTCGAGCGCTGATCCCGCTCGTCCAGGGCAGTTGAGGGTCTCCGGGTCGCACGACCCGGAGACCCTCGTTCTGTGTGAGGCTGTCCCCCATGGCCGTCGTCCGTGACCTGTGCGTACTCCTGCGTTTCCAGGGTTTCAGACGGCTGCTGACCGTCCGGCTGCTCTCCCAGGGTGCCGACGGTGTCTTCCAGGTCGCGCTCGCTGCCTACGTCGTGTTCTCGCCGGAGCGGCAGACGTCGGCCGCGGCGATCGCCTCGGCCATGGCGGTGTTGCTGCTGCCGTACTCCCTGGTGGGTCCGTTCGCCGGAGCTCTGCTGGACCGCTGGCGCCGACGCCAGGTCTTTCTCCACGGCAATCTCCTGCGCGCCCTGATGGCCTGCGTGACCGCATTGCTGATCCTGGGCCGGGTGCCGGACGGACTCCTCTTCGCCGCCGCACTCTGCGTCACCGCCGTGAACCGGTTCGTCCTGGCCGGCCTGTCCGCCTCCCTTCCACGCGTGGTCGACCCCGAGCGGCTGGTCGTCGCCAACTCCCTGTCCCCGACCGCCGGAACGCTGGCCGCGACCGCGGGCGGGGGTCTCGCCTTCCTCGTCCGCCTGCTCGTCGCCGACTCGGACGCCGCCGTGGTCCTGGTGGGCGCCGCGCTCTATCTGTGCGCCGCACTCGCGTCGCTGCGGATCGCGAAGGACCTGCTGGGCCCGGACCGTGCGATGACACCGACCCGCCTGTCCACCGCCATCAGGGGCTGCGCCCGCGACCTGGTGGCGGGCGTCCGCCACCTCGCCGCCCCCGAGCGCCGGGAGGCGGCCTGGGCGTTGACGGCGATGTCGCTCATGCGGTTCTGCTACGGCGCCATGCTCGTCATGGTGCTGATGCTGTGCCGGTACGCGCTGACCTCGACCACCGACGACGGACTCGCCCTGCTGGGGACCGCGCTGGCCGTCTCCGGCGCCGGCTTCTTCGCGGCGGCCGTCCTGACCCCCTGGGCCGCGGGACGCCTCGGAGCCGGCCGGTGGATCCGGGTGTGCTCGGCCGCCGCGGCCGTCCTCGTGCCGGCCCTCGGTCTTCCCTTCGCCACCGGCCCCCTGCTGGCCGGGGCGTTCGTCCTGGGACTGGCCACCCAGGGAGCGAAGATCGCCACGGACACGATCGTCCAGTCGACCGTGGAAGACGCCTATCGCGGCCGGATCTTCTCGGTCTACGACGTGCTGTTCAACGTCGCCTTCGTCAGCGCCGCCGGGGTGGCCGCCCTGATGCTGCCGCCGGACGGCCGATCGGTTCCGCTGGTGGTAACGATCGCCGTTATCTACGGGGCAGTAGCAGTGGCTATCGCCCGGTTTGAGCGCCAGTAAGTGTCACATCAGTGCCACAGAGCCTCACAGGGCTCCTGAGTTGTCAGTCGGGCCAGGTAGCTTACGTGCGTCTTACCTCGCGCGGATTTCTCGCCGCGCCGCCTTTCCGAGTTCTAGGGGGACCCCTAAGTGACCACTCCACCGCCCCAGGGCAATCCGTTCGCGCAGGGCCAGCCGCCGCAGGGCCAGGCCCCTCAGCCGCAGCAGGGCGGGTTCCCCCAGCAGGCCGGTCAGCCGGGGTTCCCGCCGCCGGGTGCGCCCGTTCCGCCGCCGCCTCCCGCGGGTGGCCGCTTCAACAAGAAGCTGCTGCGCGTCGTCGCCGTCATCGCGATCGCGGTCGTCATCGGTGTGGTCAAGTGGCAGTGGAACAAGTCCGACGCCGAGACCACGTCGGTCGGCAGCTGCATGCACAACGAGGGCACGCAGTTCAAGCCGGACCTCAAGTCCGTCGACTGCTCCTCCAGTGACGCCGAGTACAAGGTCGTCGAGAAGTTCGACGACACCAGCGACAGCAACAAGTGCAAGACGGTCCCGGACGCGCCCATCGCCTACTACCAGACGGGCGGCGGCCACGAGGTCGTCCTCTGTCTGAAGGAAGTGAAGTAGCGCGCCCGCTTCACGCCGAGGGCGATGTTTCACGTGAAACTTCGCCCTCGGTGTGTGCGAGACGCATCGACGGTGCCGTGTTTCACGTGAAACACGGCACCGTTCGCGTTCAGTCCTGGCGCGCGGCCCACCACTCCTTGAGGGCCGCGACGGCAGCTTCATGCTCCATGGGGCCGTGTTCCAGGCGCAGCTCCAGCATGTGCTTGTACGCCTGACCGACCTCCGGTCCCGGCTTCAGGTCGAGGATCTGCATGATCTGGTTGCCGTCGAGGTCGGGACGGATGGCGTCCAGCTCCTCCTGCTCCTGGAGCTGGGCGATCCGCTCCTCCAGACCGTCGTAGGCCCGCGACAGCGCTGCGGCCTTCCGCCGGTTGCGCGTGGTGCAGTCGGAGCGCGTCAGCTTGTGGAGCCGGTTCAGCAGCGGACCGGCGTCCCGGACGTAGCGGCGGACGGCGGAGTCGGTCCACTCTCCCGTGCCGTAGCCGTGGAACCGCAGGTGGAGCTCGACCAGCCGCGAGACGTCCTTCACCAGCTCGTTGGAGTACTTGAGCGCCGTCATGCGCTTCTTGGTCATCTTCGCTCCGACCACCTCATGGTGGTGGAACGAGACCCGGCCGTCCTTCTCGAAGCGGCGGGTTCGGGGCTTGCCGATGTCGTGCAGGAGAGCCGCCAGGCGGAGCGTCAGGTCGGGACCGTCGTCCTCCAGGGCGATCGCCTGCTCCAGAACGATCAGCGTGTGCTCGTAGACGTCCTTGTGCCGGTGATGCTCGTCGCTCTCCAGGCGCAGTGCGGGAAGCTCCGGGAGGACGTGCTCGGCCAGGCCGGTGTCGACGAGCAGCGTCAGACCTTTCCGGGGGTGGGGGGAAAGGATCAGCTTGTTCAGCTCGTCCCGCACCCGCTCGGCGGAGACGATCTCGATCCGGCCGGCCATCTCCGTCATCGCCTCGACGACCTCCGGGGCCACGTCGAAGTCGAGCTGAGCGGCGAACCGCGCGGCGCGCATCATCCGCAGCGGGTCGTCCGAGAAGCTCTCCTGCGGGGTCCCCGGCGTCCGCAGCAGGCGCTGGGCGAGGCTGCCGCGGCCGTCGTGCGGATCGATGAAGGTCTTCTCCGGAAGGGCGACGGCCATCGCGTTCACGGTGAAGTCGCGGCGGACGAGATCCTCCTCGATGGAGTTCCCGTAGGACACCTCCGGCTTGCGCGAGGTGCGGTCGTACGCCTCGGACCGGTACGTGGTGACCTCGATCTGGTAGCCGTCCTTCTGCGCACCGACCGTGCCGAAGGCGATCCCGACCTCCCAGACCGCGTCCGCCCAAGGCCGGACGATCTTCAGCACGTCCTCTGGGCGGGCGTCGGTCGTGAAGTCGAGGTCGTTGCCGATCCGCCCCAGCAACGCGTCCCGGACCGAACCGCCGACCAGGGCGAGGGAGAATCCGGCCTCCTGGAAGCGGCGGGCGAGGTCGTCGGCGACAGGGGCGACCTGCAGCGGCTCGTTCCCCGCGGAGCGCTGCACCTGGCTCAGGACACTGGTTTCTTCATTGGCGTTCGGCACAACAGAAAAGAGTACGTGGCCGGGGGAGCCGGAAGCGCCCCCATTACATCCGCCCCGGGACACCTCGCACCGAACCCGCACAAGCACCGCTCCGGCGACGCGGAGACACACTCCCGCCCTTCGACGGCATAGCGGACGCCTGGGTGCCGCGCGCGATCTTGGAGCCCGGTCCGCGGCACCTCCCCTCAGCCCGCATCGTTACCATGCGGGGACGCACATTCCGACGACCACTGACGACGAGGGACGGGCGAGCGCGTGGCCGAGGCGGCAGACTTCCAGGGGACGAGTCCCTCACCTGCCCGCCGCTGGGCGCGGCGCTCCGGGGCCCTACTCGCCGCGGCGCTCCTGCTGACCGGGCTGCTGCAGTGGTCCTCGGCGCCTTCCGCGGACGCGGCGGCTCAGGACACGCTCCGGGCCGCCAGCGACACGGGCTCGGTCACGGTGTCCGTGGACTCGCTCACCCCCAGCGTTCCCTCGGAGGGCGACACCGTCACGGTCTCGGGCACGGTGACCAACAAGGGCCGCCAGGCCGTCACCGACGCCCACGTCGGCCTGCGGGTGGGCCCCCTGATGAACACCCGCTCCGGAATCGACACGGTCGCCCGGAACAGCCGGGACATCCTGAGCCCCGCCGGCCGGGAACTCGGCGGCAAGTACACCGAGGAGTTCTCCGAGCTCACGCCCGGTGTCTCCCAGCGCTTCAGCATCTCGGTCCCGGTCGACGAGCTGGACCTCGGGCAGGACGGCGTGTACCAGCTGGCGGTGTCGCTCTCGGGCGAGACCGCCGCACAGCCCTGGGAGCGGATCCTCGGCATACAGCGGACGTTCCTGCCGTGGCAGCCGGAGGAGGCCCGCAAGCGGACGAAGACGACCGTCCTGTGGCCGCTCATCTCCTCATCCCACGTGACGGCGGAGACGGGGTCGGACGAGCAGCAGACGCCCGTCTTCCGCGACAACGATCTGGCCAAGGAGATCTCCCCCGGCGGACGGCTCGACCGCATGGTGTCTCTGGGCAAGGACCTGGACGTCACCTGGGTCGTCGATCCCGACCTGCTGGCCTCGGTCGACGCCATGACCGACCGGTACGAGGTCAGGGGCGAGGGCGACACCACCGTGCCGGGCCGCAACCAGGACGTCGCCAAGCGGTGGCTGGCCGAGGTGCAGAAGGCCGTGGCGGACAACGAAGTGGTCGCGCTGCCCTTCGGTGACCCGGACCTGGCCTCCCTCGCCCACAACGGCACCTCGGTCGGCGGCTCGCTGAAGCACCTCAAGGAAGCCACCGACGTCGTCGTGAACACGGTCGAGCCGATCCTCCACGTGACGCCGACCACGGACTTCGCCTGGCCCGTCGACGGTGCGGTCGACCCCTCCATCATCAAGGTCGCCACCTCCGCCGGAGCCGACAAGGTCATCGCCCGCAGCGACAGCCTCAAGGAGACCGACGGCCTGTCGTACACGCCGTCCGCGGCCCGCCCCATCGGCGGCGGCACCACCGCGGTCGTCGCGGACGCCACCCTGTCCACGGCCTTCCGGGGCGATCTGACGAAGGCGTCCACGTCCACACTCGCCACGCAGCGGTTCCTGGCTCAGAGCCTCACGCTCGGCCTGCAGACGGGCAAGGAGCGCAGCATCGTCGTCGCACCGCAGCGCATGCCCTCGGCGAGCCAGGCGCAGACGATGGCCGAGGCCCTGGCGGCCCTGCGCAAGGGGACCTGGTCGGAGTCCCAGGACCTCACCGACGCCGCCAAGGCCAAGCCGGACCCGGCGGCCGCCACCCGGGTTCCCTCGGCCGGCGCGTACCCCTCCGCACTGCGCAAGCAGGAGCTGCCGCGCGCCGCGTACGAGCAGATCGCGCGGACGCAGGGGAAGCTGGACAAGTTCAACGTGATCCTCTCCGACCGCTCCAGGGTGGTGACCCCCTTCGGGCGCGCCCTGAACCGGGCCATGTCCGCGTCGTGGCGCGGCCGGGTCGCGGAGGCAGCGACCTACCGGAGCGGCGTCGAGGCGTACCTGGACGTCCTGATCGACCAGGTCAAGCTGATCGACAAGTCAGAGACGAAGCTCTCCGGCCGCAGCGCGACCATTCCCGTGACGGTGCAGAACAACCTGGTGCAGGGCGTCGAGCACCTGGTGCTGCGCCTCAGCTCCACCAATCCGACCCGTCTGGAGATCGGCGGGGCCGCCTACGAGGAGCAGCCCGTCACGGTCTCCGGCGGCCACAGCCAGTCGGTGAAGTTCACCACCTCCGCCAACGCCAACGGCCGGGCGACGGTCGTCGCGCAGCTGTTCACCGAGGACGGCCGACCGTACGGTGAGCCCGTCGTCTTCGACGTGAAGGTCACCGAGATCACCGCCACGGTGATGCTCGTCATCGGCGGCGGTGTCCTGCTCCTCGTGCTCGCCGGATTCCGGATGTACACGCAGCGCAAACGGGCCGCCGCACGTCGTGCCGAGGACGGACCCGACGGGACGGACGACGACGGGGACGGGAACGGGGAGGGCCCGCGGAAACCGACGGCTCCCGAAGTGCGTCTCACCGAGGAGTCGGAGACCGGCTCGCGGGCAGACGCCCCGCAGCAGCCGAGTGACCCCGCCCCGGACACCGCATCGGAAAGCCCGGACCCGTCCGGCACGGGTGAGAGAGTGGACCGTTGAGGATGTCGTGGCCGGTGGGCCCGGGACGATGAGGTGGGGTAACCATGAACGCGCCGTACGACGGTGACCGCGGCAGTGCCGCGGGCAGCTCGGGTCATCCCGAGCCGGACCGCTCCGAGGGTCCGCCGCCCGGGCACGCCCAGGAGCCGCAGCCACCCGCGGACACGTACCTCCAGGACGCCTACGACCAGGACCCCTACCAGGCGCGGGACATCGCGGCCCAGGATCCCGTCGCCGAGGCCCTCTACGACCGCGCCGCGCATCCGCCGCCCCCGCCCGGCAGTCAGCCGCCCGCCCACCCGCTGTACGGGCAGCCGCCGCAGTCGCCGTACGCGCCCGACCCCCGGGTGTGGGCCCAGACCCCGGCGCCCGAGCCGGACGGCCCGACCCACCTGCTGCCGCACGGCGACGACCCGCGCACCACGCAATACGTGGGCGTGGACGACCTGGTCGGCCGGAGCGGTGGCCGGCAGCAGGAACCCGACGCCTTCGCGCATCTTTTCCGCGACCAGCAGCACAGCGGCGCGGTTCCCGGACAGCAGGGCGGCGGGTACCCGGAGGGGCACCGGAGCGCTCACGCCACGCACCTCCCGCAGGACGCCCGGGTCGGCGAACCCGCCGCAGTGCCCGCACCGGTCTCGACACCGGGCCACTACGCCGGGGCGACCCCCCCTCCGGCCGCCGAGGCCCCCCAGGAGTCGGAGACCCCCGCGCCCGCCCCGAAGAAGGGCGGCAGGGCCGGAGGTCTGCTGAAGTCGAGTGCCGTGATGGCGGCGGGCACCATGGTGTCCCGGCTGACCGGCTTCGTCCGCTCGGCACTGATCGTCTCCGCGCTCGGACTCGGCCTCCTCGGCGACTCCTTCCAGGTCGCCTACCAGCTGCCGACGATGATCTACATCCTCACGGTCGGCGGCGGCCTGAACTCAGTGTTCGTGCCGCAGCTCGTGCGTGCCATGAAGGACGACGACGACGGTGGCGAGGCCTACGCCAACCGTCTGCTGACCCTGGTGATGGTGGCCCTGGCCGCCCTCACCGCACTCGCGTGGCTCGCCGCGCCGCTGCTGGTGCGCGCACTGTCCAACCCCGTCGCCTCCGACCCCGCCGCCAACGAGGTCGCCGTCACCTTCACCCGCTACTTCCTGCCCTCGATCTTCTTCATGGGCGTCCACGTGGTGATGGGTCAGATCCTCAACGCGCGCGGTCAGTTCGGCGCGATGATGTGGACCCCGGTCCTCAACAACGTCGTCATCATCACGACCCTCGGCGTCTTCATCTACGTCTACGGCACGGCCGCCGACTCCCGGATGAACGTCACCAACATCCCCCCGGAGGGCCAGCGGCTCCTCGGGATCGGTGTCCTGCTCGGCCTCGTCGTCCAGGCCCTGGCCATGATCCCGTACCTGCGGGAGACCGGTTTCCGCATCCGCCCGCGCTTCGACTGGAAGGGCCACGGCCTCGGCAAGGCCGCGATGCTCGCCAAGTGGACCATCCTGTTCGTGCTGGCCAACCAGGCCGGCGCCCTGGTCGTGACGCAGCTTTCCACCGCGTCCGGGCTCGCCTCCGACGTCGAGGGAACGGGCTTCGCCGCGTACGCCAACGCCCAGCTGATCTGGGGTCTGCCGCAGGCCATCATCACCGTCTCCCTGATGGCCGCCCTGCTGCCCCGGATCTCCCGCTCGGCGGCGGAGGAGGACGGCGGCGCCGTCCGCGACGACATCTCCCAGGGCCTGCGCACCACCGCGGTCGCCATCGTGCCGATCGCCTTCGGCTTCATCGCACTCGGCATCCCGATGTGCACCCTGATGTTCGGGTCCTCGGGCACCAGCGAGGCCACCAACATGGGGTACATGCTGATGGCCTTCGGTCTCGGCCTGATCCCCTACTCCGTGCAGTACGTCGTCCTGCGCGCCTTCTACGCCTACGAGGACACCCGCACCCCCTTCTACAACACCGTCATCGTGGCCGCCGTGAACGCGGCCGCCGCGGTGGTCTGCTTCCTGGTGCTCCCCGCCCGCTGGGCCGTGGTCGGCATGGCCGCCTCGTACGGCGCTGCCTACGCGGTGGGTGTCGGAGTCGCCTGGCGGCGGCTGCGCAAGCGGCTGGGCGGCGACCTGGACGGAGCCCGGGTGCTGCGGACCTATGCGCGGCTGTGCATCGCGTCCGTCCCGGCCGCCCTGCTCAGCGGCGCCGCCTGTTACGGCATCAGCCAGACGATCGGCCAGGGCGTCGCGGGATCGTTCGTCGCCATCCTGGTCGGCGGGGCGGTTCTGCTGGGGGTCTTCTTCGTCGCGGCCCGCCGGATGCGCATCGAAGAGCTCAACTCGTTGGTCGGTATGGTCCGCGGACGCCTGGGACGCTGATGCGGGGGGTAGGCGCACAACCATCGTCCACCGCCGTGTGTCGTGCATAGCGGCGGACTGTGGGCACAATTGGTTTCGGCGTCGGACGCGCGCGACGGACGCCGGCCGACGCGCAAGGAATGGGGAGGCAGGGAACGACGGTGGCGGATCGGAGCACAGCTGCCGTCGACGTGGCAGACAACAGCGGCGAGGAGTCGCTGACCGCACAGGCGGACCAGTCCACGGCCGACGGGGTGGCCAAGAACCGGGAGCAGGACACGGACAGCGACGAGGCACAGGAGAACACCGGGACCGACGGTTCCGGGAAGACCTCGCCGCCCGAACTGCACAGCGGTCACAAGCTGGCCAGACGCTACCGCCTCGAGGAGTGCGTCACCCGTCTGGACGGATTCAGCAGTTGGCGTGCCGTGGACGAGAAGCTCCGCCGCGCCGTCGGGGTGCACATCCTGCCCGCGGACCATGCACGGGCCCGCTCCGTCCTGGCCGCGGCACGCTCCTCCGCCCTGCTGGGCGACCCCCGCTTCGTCCAGGTCCTGGACGCCGTCGAGGAGAACGACGTCGTCTACGTCGTCCACGAATGGCTCCCCGACGCCACCGAGCTGACCACCCTGCTGGCGGCCGGCCCCCTGGAGGTGTACGACGCCTACCAGATGGTCAGTCAGATCGCGGCGGCCATGGCCGCCGCACACCGCGAGGGCCTGTCCCACCTCCGCCTGAACCCCAACTCCGTGCTGCGCACCTCGACCGGCCAGTGGCGCATCCGCGGCCTGGCCGTGAACGCGGCCCTGCGGGGCGTCTCGTCCGACACCCCGCAGCGCACCGACACGGAGTCCATCGGAGCCCTGCTCTACGCCTCGCTCACCCAGCGCTGGCCGTACGAGAGCGACGCCTACGGCCTCACCGGCCTGCCCAAGGACGTCGGGCTGCTCCCGCCCGACCAGGTACGGGCCGGAGTGCACCGCGGGCTGTCCGAGCTGGCCATGCGCGCGCTCGCCAACGACGGAGCCACCGCCTCCCGCCACGAATCCGCCTGCACCACGCCCGAGGAGCTGGTCAAGGCGATCGGTGAGATGCCGCGCATCCGTCCGCCGGAGCCCGCGTTCACCACACCGCCGGACTACCAGCGCACGACCTACCAGCAGGGCACCTACGGCCGACCCGCCCCCCACCCGCGTGCCACGCCACCGGTGCCGACCCCTCCGCCCCCGCTGCAGAGCCGCACCGGCAAGGCGCTGAAGTGGGCCGTCTCCGCCCTGCTCATCGCCGCGCTCGGTCTGGGCAGCTGGCAACTCGCTGACGCCCTCATGGATCAGGGCAGCAAGTCCGACGACACCAACAAGACCCAGACGACGGACGGGAACGAGAAGGGCGGCGACCGGCGCGCACCCGCCAAGCCGCTGGCCATCCAGGGAGCCCAGGAGTACGTCGCGAAGGGCGCGGCCCAGGCCCCCGGGGACGTCGGCAACACCTTCGACGGTGACAGGTCGACGTACTGGCGCACCAAGACCTACCGGGAAGGGCCGGACATGAACCCGGCCTACAAGCCCGGTGTCGGCATCGTCTACGACCTCGGGTCCGAGCAGTCGGTGACGTCGTCGTCGATCGAGCTGCTGCACCAGGGCGCCCACACCACGATCACCCTTTACGCCACGGACTCCCCGGGCTCGTCGACCCCGATCAGTTCCATGCGGAAGCTGGGGACGGAGATGACGACCGGCGGCCAGGCCACAGTGAAGGTCGACAAGCCGGTCAAGACCCGCTACGTGCTGGTCTGGCTGACAGCCCTGCCGTCGGCGCCCGGCGACGCCTACAGTGAGCCCGGTTACAAGCAGGCCATCACCGACCTGAAGTTCACCGGCTGACGTCTCACCGAGGGGGAGGGGTCCGATGGCGGACGGCACCGCGTACCGCGAAGCGAGCGATCAGGACCTGCTCTCCCGCCACGTGCAGGGCGACCCCGACGCGTTCGGCGAGCTCGTGCGCCGGCACCGCGACCGGTTGTGGGCGGTGGCACTGCGGACCTTGGGGGACCGCGAGGAAGCCGCCGACGCCGTCCAGGACGCCCTCGTCTCCGCCTACCGGGCCGCCCACACCTTCCGCGGACAGTCGGCCGTCACCACGTGGCTGCACCGGATCACGGTGAACGCCTGCCTCGACCGCGCCCGCAAGGCAGCCTCCCGCAGGACCTCACCGGTCGACGACACGGAGCGGCTGGAGCAACTGCTGGAGCCGCACGAGTCCGCCTCCGCTCCCGCGGAGCGCAATGACCTCCACCGTCAGCTGATCCAGGCGATGGCCACGCTCCCGCCCGATCAGCGGGCGGCCCTGGTGCTCGTGGACATGCAGGGGTATCCGGTCGCCGAGGCGGCCCGCATCCTCGACGTACCCGTCGGCACCGTGAAGAGCCGGTGTGCACGGGGCAGGGCCAGACTGCAGCCGCTGCTCACCCATCTACGGTCCGACGCCACAGAGGACGGCAGAAGACAGGGAGGGGCACGGAACCGGACACGTGGTCCGTCCGTCCCATCCTCAGCGGAACCGCGGCAGGCGGTTCCTCCGGAGACCGGACCGAATGACCCGGCTGCAGTGAAGGGCGGAGGTGGGCGAGCGTGACGTCGACGACAGACAGGGCGGAACATCCCGAAGTCGCGGAGATCTCCGACCTCACCGAGGGGCTGCTCGCACCGGATCGCACCGACGCCGTACGACGGCATCTCGACGGATGTGACCTGTGCGCCGATGTCCAGGCCTCGCTGGAGGAGATCCGGGGTCTGCTCGGCGCCTTGCCGGGGCCGCCCCGCATGCCCGACGACGTCGCGCGCCGCATCGACGCGGCGCTCGCCGCCGAAGCACTGCTGGATGCCACGGTGCCCGACACCCAGGAGTCCGAGGAGGCCGTCGACGCTTCGGCTTCGCCGTCCGAAGACGACCGCCACCGTGTTTCACGTGAAACATCGGCACCCCCACCGCCGGATCGCCCTGGCGGAAGTGCTCGTGCGTCCACGACCGGCCCGGGCCGGAAAGGCCGAACGCGACGAGGCCGGCGCCGGGTCGCCGTCCTGGGCACTGTGTTCACGGTCGCCGCACTGGGCCTCGGCTCGGCCCTCCTGTCGTCCTTCGACGACACCGGCAGTCCCGAGGACGAGCGTCAGGTCACCGCGGCCGACACGTTCGCCGAGGGCACGCTGGAGCGGCAGGTGACGGATCTCCTGGGACAGGACGCACCGGCACGCGGTGACGGCCGCACTCCGAACACCTTCGGGCTCGAGTCGGAGGCGGCCGGTGCGAGTCCCCGGGTCCTCAAGCAGCCGGCCGTCCCGGGATGCGTCCAGGAGGGAATCGGCAGCGACGACACCGCCCTCGCCGCCGAGACCGGTGTCTTCCAGGGCAGGAAGGCTCTGCTCGTGGTGCTTCCCGACGCCTCCGACGACCGCCGGGTCACGGCCTACATCGTCGAAGCCACCTGCGTGGACAACCCGTCGGCAGGCACGGCCGAGGTCCTGTTGAAGCAGACCTACAGCCGGCCCTGACGACCGTCCGTCCCTCACTGAACGCCGGGGAAGCTCCCGTCGGCCGCCGCGCTGCCGGCACACCCTCCGATAGCGCTACCGTGTGCCCCGGCACGGCGGGAATGCGCGCCCCGTAGGATCCGTTGGATGGGGTGAGAGGTCCGCGAGAAGCTCCCACCACCGGTCGACCGAAGCAGACCAGAGACGAGGAAACACGCTGTGAGCGACGTCCGTAACGTGATCATCATCGGCTCGGGGCCCGCCGGCTACACGGCGGCGCTCTACACCGCCCGTGCGTCGCTGAAGCCCCTGGTGTTCGAAGGGGCCGTCACCGCCGGCGGTGCCCTGATGAACACCACCGATGTCGAAAACTTCCCCGGCTTCCAGGACGGCGTCCTGGGCCCCGAGCTCATGGACAACATGCGCGCCCAGGCCGAGCGCTTCGGCGCCGAGCTCGTCCCGGACGACGTGGTGGCCGTCGACCTCAGCGGCGACATCAAGACCGTCACCGACACCGCGGGGACGGTCCACCGGGCGAAGACGGTCATCGTCACCACCGGCTCGCAGCACCGCAAGCTGGGGCTGCCCAACGAGGACGCCCTCTCCGGCCGAGGTGTCTCCTGGTGCGCGACCTGTGACGGGTTCTTCTTCAAGGACCAGGACATCGCCGTGATCGGTGGCGGCGACACCGCGATGGAGGAGGCCACCTTCCTCTCACGCTTCGCCAAGTCCGTGACGGTCGTCCACCGCAGGGACACCCTGCGCGCCTCCAAGGCGATGCAGGAGCGTGCCTTCGCCGACCCGAAGATCTCGTTCGTCTGGAACAGCGAGGTCGCCGAGGTCCAGGGCGACCAGAAGCTCTCCGGTCTGAAGCTGCGCAACGTCAAGACGGGCGAGCTGTCGGACCTGGCGGTGACCGGCCTGTTCATCGCCATCGGGCACGACCCGCGCACCGAGCTGGTCAAGGGCCAGCTGGAGCTCGACGAGGAGGGCTACCTGAAGGTCGACGCGCCGTCGACCCGCACGAGCCTTCCCGGCGTCTTCGGTGCCGGTGACGTGGTCGACCACACCTACCGCCAGGCGATCACGGCGGCCGGCACGGGCTGTGCCGCCGCTCTGGACGCCGAGCGTTACCTCGCCGCTCTCGCGGACGGTGAGAAGGCCGAACCCGAGAAGACCGCCGCCGTCTGATCACCCACCCGCCCCACGCATCGACCAGTTAAGGAGCCCGCCGTGGCAGGCACCCTGAAGAACGTGACCGACGACTCCTTCGAGCAGGACGTCCTCAAGAGCGACAAGCCCGTCCTGGTGGACTTCTGGGCGGCCTGGTGCGGCCCGTGCCGCCAGATCGCTCCGTCCCTCGAGGCCATCGCCTCCGAGTACGGAGACAAGATCGAGGTCGTCAAGCTGAACATCGACGAGAACCCGGGAACGGCCGCCAAGTACGGCGTCATGTCCATCCCTACCCTGAACGTCTACCGGCGGGGCGAGGTCGCCAAGACCATCGTCGGTGCCAAGCCGAAGGCCGCGATCGTCCGCGACCTCGAGGAGTTCATCGCCGAGTGACGGCGAGCCGTCGTGCGGCGGCATGTTTCACGTGAAACACGAAAGGGCCGACCCGGTGAAGGTCGGCCCTTTCGTATGAGGTCCGTCGAGGCCGCCCTCCGGCCTCAGAGGGGCCGGAGGGCGGGTTCCTTCTGCACCGCTCCCAGCAAGCGGTCCAGCGCCATCTCCACGTCTTCCTTCCAGGAGAGGGCCGTCCTGAGCTCCAGTCTCAAGCGGGGATAACGGGGGTGCTGCCGCACGGTCTTGAAGCCCACGGCCAGCAGATGGTCCGCGGGCAGAACACACGCGGGCTCCTTCCACCGGGCGTCGCCGAACGCCTCAATCGCCTTGAAGCCCCGGCGCATCAGATCCTTCGCCACCGTCTGCACCATCACCCGCCCCAGTCCCTGACCCTGGTAACCCGGCACGATGATCGCGGTGATCAGCTGGACCGCGTCCGGTGACACGGGACTCGTGGGAAACGCGGAGGAGCGAGGCACGTAGGCGGGCGGGGCGTAGAGCACGAACCCGACAGGGACGTCGTCGACGTAGACGACTCTTCCGCAGGAACCCCAGTCCAGGAGGACGGCCGAAATCCACGACTCCTTCTCGAGCGCGGATGTGCCCGCCTTTACCGCTGTCTCACCGCTGACGGGGTCGAGCTCCCAGAAGACACACGAGCGACAGCGCTGGGGGAGGTCCTGAAGGTTGTCCAGCGTGAGCGGTACGACCCGACGCCCCATGAAGGGTGATCCTCGCTTTCTTCGCCCGCTGCCTCACACGCGGCGGCCAGAGCACTCCGTTCCCTGAGCAGGCTGCCGACGAAGCCGCCGACGGCGCCCACCCCGAGCCAGGCACTCACCATCCGGGTGCGGCTCGTCATCTGCATGGCCCCTGCCTTGGTCTCGGACGTCCTGCCGGGTGGATGCGCCATATACGAACGCATCGTATCCATGATGCGTTTGCCTCGATACCGGCGAAAAGCAAAGGGCGGACCGTGTTCCGGTACACACCGGACAGGTCCGCCCCAAGCTGCTTCTGCGGGCAGCCGCGCCTCAGGCTTCAGGCTCCACGGAGTCGTCGTCCACGAGGCTCCTCTGCAGTACCGGCCCCTCGCCGGGCGCGAGCGTGCCGAGGATGCGTTCGAGGTCCTCCATGGAGGCGAACTCGACGGTGATCTTGCCCTTCTTCTGGCCCAGGTCGACCTTCACGCGCGTCTCGAACCGGTCCGAGAGACGGGTCGCCAGGTCGGTCAGTGCCGGCGATACCCGAGCCCCTGCACGCGGGCCCTTGGCCTTCGGGGTCTTCTGCGGCCGCGAACCCATCAGGTTCACGATCTCCTCGACGGCCCGGACCGAGAGGCCCTCGGCGACGATCCGGTGAGCCAGACGGTCCTGCTCCTCGGAGTCGTCGACGGACAGGAGGGCTCGGGCGTGGCCCGCGGAGAGCACCCCGGCGGCGACGCGGTTCTGCACCCTGGGAGACAGCTTCAGCAGGCGCAGGGTGTTGGAGACCTGCGGCCGGGACCGTCCGATGCGGTCGGCCAGCTGGTCGTGGGTGCAGTTGAAATCCCTCAGCAGCTGGTCGTAGGCCGCGGCCTCTTCCAGCGGGTTGAGCTGGGCGCGGTGCAGGTTCTCCAGCAGGGCGTCCAGCAGGAGCTTTTCGTCCTCGGTGGCCCTGACGATCGCCGGGACCTTCTCCAGACCCGCCTCACGGCAGGCCCGCCAGCGGCGCTCACCCATGATGAGCTCGAACTGGCCCCCACCGGTCTGCCGGACGACGACCGGCTGGAGGAGGCCGACCTCCTTGATGGAGGTGACGAGCTCCGCGAGGGCGTCGTCGTCGAAGACCGTGCGCGGCTGACGCGGGTTCGGAGTGATCGAGTCCAGCGGAATCTCCGCGAAGTGCGCACCGACGGGCGGCGTGACTCCGTCCGCAGCCGCCAGGTCCTCTGTTTCACGTGAAACACGGGGCAGCGTGGCCACCTTCGCCGCTGCCACACCGCGCTCGTGAGGAAGCACCGGCGCCGCACCGGTTGACGGGGACGATGCACCACCTCCGACTGCGGGCGGAGGCACGGTCCGCTCTGTAGGGGCTGCGGGAATCAGTGCGCCGAGACCGCGGCCCAACCCCCTCCGTCGCTCGCTCACTGGACGCCCTCCACCATGCTCGGATCGTTCTGCTGTGCGCCGATGTGGGCGTGCGACGCGTCATAGCTGATGCCGACGCCCCTCAGCGCGATCTCACGGGCCGCCTCGAGATACGAGAGGGCACCGCTCGATCCAGGATCGTAGGTCAGCACCGTCTGCCCGTAACTCGGTGCCTCCGAGATGCGGACCGAACGCGGAATGCTCGTCCGGAGGACCTCTTCACCGAAGTGACTGCGCACCTCGTCCGCGACCTGGGAGGCGAGGCGGGTCCGGCCGTCGTACATGGTGAGCAGGATCGTCGACACGTGCAGGGCGGGGTTGAGGTGGCCCCGTACCAGATCGACGTTGCGCAGCAACTGGCCCAGCCCTTCCAGCGCGTAGTACTCGCACTGGATGGGGATCAGAACCTCCTGGCCGGCCACCAGAGCATTGACCGTCAGCAACCCGAGGGACGGCGGGCAGTCGATGAGGATGTAGTCCAGCGGCTGCTCATAGGCCTGGATCGCCCGCTGCAACCGGCTTTCCCGCGCGACCAGGGACACCAGCTCGATCTCTGCACCGGCGAGATCGATCGTGGCGGGGGCGCAGAAGAGACCTTCGACGTCAGGGACGGGCTGAACGACATCCGCCAGCGGCTTGCTCTCCACCAGGACGTCGTAGATGGACGGAACCTCGGCGTGGTGGTCGATGCCCAGCGCCGTGGACGCATTGCCCTGAGGGTCGAGGTCGACCACCAGGACACGAGCACCATGCAGAGCCAGCGAGGCAGCCAGGTTGACGGTAGTCGTCGTCTTGCCGACGCCACCCTTCTGGTTGGCCACCACCATGACGCGGGTCTGTTCGGGCCGTGGCAAGCCCTCACCGGCGCGTCCCAGTGCCTCCACTGCCAGCTGGGCAGCACGACCGATGGGAGTGTCGTCCATAGGCGGCGGTGTTTCACGTGAAACATCCGCCCCCATCGACTCGGTACGGGGACCGGGGACCGGATCGGTCATCGGTCCCGCGATGTTGGCGTCGGACCGCAAGGATTCACTCTCCTCGACTTCAGGCTCGCAATGAACAGAGCCTCCCATGTCTTCGGGGTCGCGAACCAGTGAGGCCTGGCGTTCTGTGGAGAAATCCACCTCTGTGGACAACTCCGTGCCCCCCTCGGGGGACGCAGGGGGCGGAGTTTCTTCCGGAACAGGACCCTCCCCGAGTGAACCGAGAGGCTTACGGTCGCGGGGTTCGGCCGCAGCGCGGCCGCGACTGATGATGCCGTGCAGCAGTGAGCGACGTTTCACGTGAAACACGATGCACAGCCCCAAGAGCCGTATCGCCGCGACACTCCGGCATACGCCGGTTCGGCAGCTTGGGTGGAGTCCTTCTGGCCCCCTGCAGACGGGGCGGCTGTCCTACCCGCGGCGCCGGCGGGCGCGGCCGGTGCGGGCCGCCTTGGCGCGCTTCGCCGCGAAGCGCACACCCCCGGGACTCTCCCCCACCTCGACCCGCACCACCGTCGACTGCGGATCCACGACGCCACCGCCGACGTGCACGATCGAGGTCGTCACGGCGCCCAGCTTGCTCAGTGCGGTCGCCGCGCTCTTGAGTTCTTCCTCCGCGGTGTCCCCCTTGAGGGCCAGCATCTCCCCGTAGGGCCGCAGCAGGGGGATACCCCAGGTGGCCAGACGATCGAGGGGAGCCACGGCCCGTGCCGTCACGACATGCACGGGAGGGATCTTCCCCATGACCTCTTCGGCCCGGCCGCGGACCACGGTCACGTGATCCAGTCCGAGCAGCTCCACCACCTCGGTCAGAAAGGTGGTGCGCCTCAGCAGCGGCTCGAGCAGGGTGATCTTAAGATCCTCCCGGACGAGCGCCAGGGGAATGCCCGGCAGGCCGGCACCCGACCCGACGTCGCAGACCGTCACTCCCTCGGGGACGACCTCGGAGAGCACGGCGCAGTTCAGCAGGTGCCGCTCCCACAGGCGGGGCACCTCTCGCGGACCGATCAGACCTCGCTGCACACCTGCCTCGGCGAGCAGCTCCGCGTACCGGACCGCGTCTGCGAAGCGGGCACCGAACACCTCGCGTGCCTGCTCGGGCGCGGGGGGAAGCTCCGCTGCCTCGGTCACGGGGAACCGTCCTTCCGTACCGTGCCGGCGACACGCGCCGACACCAGAACCACGAACTATCAGGCTGACAAAATCCGGCCCCGCCTGCGCAACAGACGGGGCCGGTGGAGCACGGAGCCGATTCAGGCGGGAAGCACAACGACGAAGCGCTGCGGCTCCTCACCCTCGGACTCGCTGCGCAGACCTGCGGCCTTGACGGCGTCGTGCACGACCTTGCGCTCGAACGGCGTCATCGGATCCAGCTTCACGGGTTCGCCGCTGCTCCGGGCGTCCGCCGCTGCCTTCGCACCGAGCTCGGAGAGCTCCTCCCGCTTCCGGGCCCGGTAACCGGCGATGTCGAGCATGAGGCGGCTTCGGTCACCGGTCTCCCGGTGCACGGCCAGACGCGTGAGCTCCTGCAGCGCCTCCAGCACCTCGCCGTCGCGGCCGACCAGTTTCTGCAGGTCACGGCTGCCCGTGTCACTGATGATCGATACGGAGGCGCGGTCGGCCTCGACATCCATGTCGATGTCGCCGTCGAGGTCGGCGATGTCGAGCAGGCCCTCCAGGTAGTCCGCAGCGATTTCACCCTCCTGCTCCAGGCGGGTCAGGGTGTCTGTGCCCTCGGCAGCGGTGGAGATGGTGCCTTCCGTCACGGGATGGACTCCTTCTTACTTCTTGGACGGGGACTTGGGCCGCTGCGGGCCCTTGCGCTGTCCGGACTGGGCCTTGCTGCGGGTGGCGCCGCCGGGCTGCTTGCCTGTGCCCTTCTTGGCACCGGCCGCCGTTTTGGCCTTGCTCTGCTGTTCGTCGGACTTGGTGAGCGAGGTGGGTTCGCCGGCGGGCTTGGTCACGCCGGACTGGCGCTGGGACTTGCTCTGCCGCTTGGGCTGCTGTCGCCTGGGCGTCGCCGTCCCGCCGGTCTGGGTGCCGTCCTCGTCGACCGTGGCCTCGCCCTTGACCACGGCGCCGTCGGCCTGGGCGACGAGGCCGTTCTTGCTCAGACCGGTGATGAACTTGCGCTCGTGCTCGTTGCGGTCCCGGCCCTTGGCGACGATGGCCTTGATGATGGCGCGCTGACGACGGTTGCGGGTCCCGCCGTTCTTCAGGATGTGCTTGGAAAGGCGCTCCAGGTAGGCGGCCTGGGCCTTGGAACCCGGGGTCGGGTTGTTGTGGATGACGTACATCTGCTGGCCCATGGTCCACACGTTGGTGGTCAGCCAGTAGACGAGGACACCGACCGGGAAGTTGATACCGAAGACGGCGAAGATGACGGGGAAGACGTACATCAGCATCTTCTGCTGCTGCATGAACGGCGTCTTCACCGTGGTGTCGACGTTCTTCGTCATCAGCTGGCGCTGCGTGTAGAACTGCGACAGCGACATCAGGACGATCATGACCGCCGTGACGACCCGCACGTCGGTGAGCGAGGAGCTGAGCTCCTGGACCTTCTCCGCGCTGTCCGTGAACTTCGCGGCGAGCGGGGCGCCGAAGATGTGGGCCTTCTGCGCACTCCGGAGCAGGCTCTCGTCGATCACACCGATGGTGTTGTTCGACGCGATGCTGTTGAGCACGTGGTACAGCGCGAAGAAGAACGGGGACTGCGCCAGGATGGGAAGACACGAGGACAGCGGGTTGGTGCCCGTGTCCTTGTAGAGCTTCATCATCTCTTCGGACTGGCGCTGCCGGTCGTTCTTGTAGCGCTCCTGGATCTTCTTCATCTCCGGCTGGAGCGTCTGCATCGCGCGCGTCGCCTTGATCTGCTTCACGAAGAGCGGGATCAGGCAGATACGGATGAGGATCACCAGGGACACGATGGACAGGCCCCAGGCCCATCCGGTGTCGGGGCCGAAGATGGCGCCGTACACCGTGTGGAACTGGACGATGACCCAGGAGACGGGTGTCGTGATGAAGCTGAAGAAGCTGGCAATCGTGTCCACTAATCATGCTCCTTGGGCATGGGACGAGGTCTCAGCGGCCGGGCTCGAAGGACTCGTCGGACCTGTGGGGGAAGTCTGTCCTTCGGTGGCCGGTTCGGCGGCGGAGGGCCCGCCCTTGCGTGCACGCCAGGCGCTTCGCAGCATCTCGTGCCACCGCGGGCGCTTGCGCGGAGGGACATGGTCCACACCACCGAGCGACCACGGATTGCACCGCAGGATGCGCCAGGCCGTGAGTGCTGTGCCCTTGATGGCACCGTGCCGGTCGATGGCCGTGTAGCCGTAGTGGGAACACGATGGGTAGTACTTGCACACGGGGCCCAGCAGCGGACTGATCGTCCACTGGTAGAGCTTGATCAGGGCCAGCAGCGGGTACTTCATCGGGTGCCCCCTCCCAGGAGCCGCTGCAGGGCGGCGTCCAGGTCTCGGGCCAGTTCTGCGTGGTCGGCGTCGCCCGCACCGGGCAGCGCTCGTACGACTACCAGGCTACCGGGGGGCAACCGGTCGACTCGCTCGCGCATCAGGTGGCGAAGCCTGCGCTTCACCTTGTTGCGCACGACCGCACCCCCCACAGCCTTGCTCACGACGAAACCCGCACGCGTCGGGGGAGCGCTCTCCCCAGGCGCGTGCGGGTCCGTGGCACCGCTACGAAGGTGTACGACGAGGTGCTGGCGCCCGGCCCGGCGTCCTCGTCGTACGGCGATCGCGAAGTCCTCGCGCCGCCTCAGCCGGTTCTCGGTGGGCAGCACGACGTCATGACCTGATCGGGATCAGGCGGACAGGCGGGCGCGACCCTTGCTACGGCGGGACGCGAGGATCGCGCGGCCGGCACGGGTGCGCATACGCAGCCGGAAGCCGTGGGTCTTCGCGCGACGACGGTTGTTCGGCTGGAAGGTGCGCTTGCTCACTCGGGGGCTCCAGAAAAAGATCGGGGTCTGCGGGATGCCGTCCTGGCTGTCACCGTGCGCCCACGAGTAGCTCGCGTTACGCCCGAGTGCACCGCTGACCGATCACCTTGTGCGATCTGTGCCCATCGGAGGCAGGCGGCAGCAGCCATCGACAACTCGACCTCGTCACGGTACGCGCGGCTGCGCCATTCGGTCAAACCACTGCTCGCCGGGAGACACTTGTCCACAGCCTGGGGACAACAACTTGAACCGTACCGGCCGCCCTGACTACCGTGACTGGACTTCGACTCGTTCCCCTGTGTCCCTTCACCACCCTTTGATCTACCGACCCGTCCCCGAATCACACGTTCGAGGGACCTGTGAGAGAGCGTGCCCTGTGGCTGACGTACCTGCCGATCTTGCCGCAGTGTGGCCACGCGTTCTGGAACAGCTTCTCGGTGAGGGCCGTGGTCACGGGGTCGAGGGGAAGGACGAGCACTGGATCCGGCGCTGCCAGCCGCTGGCCCTGGTCGCCGACACCGCGCTGCTCGCCGTGCCGAACGAGTTCGCGAAGGGCGTGCTCGAGGGCCGCCTCGCGCCGGTCGTCAGCGAGAGCCTGAGCCGCGAGTGCGGACGCCCCATCCGGATCGCCATCACCGTCGACGAGTCGGCGGGCGAGCCCCCGGCCGCTCCCGCCCCTGCCCCAGGGCCCCGTCCCCAGCCCCGGTACGAGGAGCCCGAGCTCCCGACGGCGCGCCCGGACCGCGAGAGCTACGAGCGCGAACAGTACGAGGGCTCCTACGACGGTTATGAGGGGTACGGCCGCCGCCGTCCCGAGCAGCCCGGTCCCCCCGGCGACCAGCTCCCCACCGCCCGCCCTGCCTACCCGGCCGAGTACCAGCGGCCCGAGCCGGGGTCCTGGCCGCGGCCCGCACAGGACGAGTACGGCTGGCAGCAGCAGCGTCTCGGTTTTCCCGACCGGGACCCGTACGCGTCGCCGTCGCAGGACGGGTACGGAGGTCAGGAGGGCTACGGGGGCCCGCCTCCGCAGGACTACCGCCCCCAGCCGATGGAGCGCCCCTCCTACGACCCGCAGCGCTCCGAGTACGAACCGCCGCGCGCCGACTACGACCGCGGTGACTACGACCGGGGCGACTACGACCCGCGTGACGCCGGGCGCCGCGAGCGGCCCGAGCCCCCGGCCGGTTCCGGGCACGTCCACCGGGGCGGACCGGTCGGCCCGAACCTGCCGACCACCGGCGCTCCCGGCCCGCTGGCGGCGCAGCCCGCGCCGGCCACCGGCCCCGGGGAACCGACGGCGCGGCTGAACCCGAAGTACCTCTTCGACACGTTCGTGATCGGCGCGTCCAACCGGTTCGCACACGCGGCCGCGGTCGCCGTCGCGGAGGCGCCCGCCAAGGCGTACAACCCCCTCTTCATCTATGGGGAGTCGGGACTCGGCAAGACGCACCTGCTGCACGCCATCGGGCACTACGCGCGCAGCCTCTACCCGGGCACCCGGGTGCGCTACGTCAGCTCGGAGGAGTTCACCAACGAGTTCATCAACTCCATCCGCGACGGCAAGGGCGACAGCTTCCGCAAGCGCTACCGCGAGATGGACATCCTCCTGGTCGACGACATCCAGTTCCTGGCGGACAAGGAGTCGACGCAGGAGGAGTTCTTCCACACCTTCAACACGCTGCACAACGCCAACAAGCAGATCGTGCTGTCCAGCGACCGGCCGCCCAAGCAGCTGGTGACGCTGGAGGACCGGCTGCGGAACCGTTTCGAGTGGGGGCTGATCACGGACGTCCAGCCGCCCGAGCTGGAGACGCGCATCGCCATCCTGCGCAAGAAGGCGGTGCAGGAACAGCTCAACGCCCCGCCGGAGGTGCTGGAGTTCATCGCGTCGCGCATCTCGCGGAACATCCGTGAGCTGGAGGGCGCGCTGATCCGCGTGACGGCCTTCGCCTCGCTCAACCGCCAGCCGGTGGACCTGGGCCTGACGGAGATCGTCCTGAAGGACCTGATCCCCGGCGGCGACGACTCGGCGCCCGAGATCACCTCGACGGCCATCATGAGCGCGACCGCCGACTACTTCGGCCTCACGGTCGAGGACCTGTGCGGCACCTCGCGCGGTCGCGCGCTGGTGACCGCGCGGCAGATCGCGATGTACCTGTGCCGTGAGCTGACGGATCTGTCGCTGCCGAAGATCGGCGCGCTGTTCGGCGGCCGGGACCACACCACGGTGATGCACGCGGACCGCAAGATCCGCAATCTGATGGCCGAGCGGCGCTCGATCTACAACCAGGTCACCGAGCTCACCAACCGCATCAAGGCGGGCTGAGGGCCGGCCACGACCCGTCGAGGGCGCCTCCGGAGCAGATCCGGTGGCGCCCTTCGTCATACGCCGGGCCGGGGGCCGTCGTGCCCAGGACCGGGGCCGTCTGCCCGTGGGTCAGCGCCTCCGTGGCCGCGCGGGCCCCCCGGGGCCGGAGCCGGCCCGTCGGGCATGAGCCCGTCTCTGATCGGCCGGGACGGGTGACAGGCCTCCGCCGAGCTCGTTCCCGAGCCCTCCGCCGCCCCCGTTGCCGTGCCCTGCGTCTTCCTTCCGTGCTCGCCCACCTCGCCTCGCCCTGCCTATGGCGGCGACCGGCGCTCCGTGACCGCTGTTCGATTAATGGCCTGGTTACGGCCTCTCTCCACAGATTCGGCTACTTTTTCGCGTCCACATCCTGGGGACTGGGAAGTTGTCCCGACGCCGTCCACAGGCGACCCTGGTGAGGGAGGATCGAGCCAGGTCAGCCGGTTGTGGATTCGTGGACGAGCGATCTCCACAGACTGTGGACAAGGAAGTGATCCACAGCCTGTGCACAGAGTTGTCCACCGACAACCCACAGGCTGGGGGCTGTTGTCCCCAGCGATCACCGTTTTCTCCACATGCCTGTCCACTGTTCGGCAACGTGACGCCCGCCCTCACCGGGTCGAGTGAAAGGCGTCACATCAAGGTGCCGCGAGGCCCTGTGGGAAAGACGCCGAAACCTGGGGACGGTGCTGGGGAGAACTCACCCCGACCTGTGCACGGGATGTGCAGAACTTTCCGTTCTCCACAGAAGCCCCTAGTTGTCCACTGCCACCGCCCACAGGGCCAGTGGACAAAATCTGGGTGCTGACCTGCGGAAACGGGGTTATCCACGGTATCCACAGGCCCTACTACTACTCCCAACTAGAGAGAGCGAGGAATTCGTTTCGAAGGGGGTCCTGTGCACAACTCGATGCTTCGACCCCGGCTGCCCCTCGTCACGACTTGACCCCGAGAGGCACCTACTGTCAGTGCCGTGCGTCAGACTGGTCCCCGGTGTCCTTCCCAGTACCGGGAGCGATGACACCGAGTCAGACGACGGAGCCAGGCAGGGCGAGAAGCGCCGGCAACAGCAGGAGGCGGCAACAGTGAAGATCCGGGTGGAACGCGACGTACTCGCGGAGGCAGTGGCCTGGGCGGCACGCAGCCTCCCGGCCCGTCCGCCGGCGCCTGTCCTCGCCGGCCTGCTGCTGAAGGCCGAGGACGGTCAGCTCAGCCTCTCCAGCTTCGACTACGAGGTCTCCGCGCGGGTCTCGGTGGAGGCGGAGATCGAGGAGGGGGGCACGGTGCTCGTCTCCGGCCGCCTGCTCGCCGACATCTCCCGCGCCCTTCCCAACCGGCCGGTGGAGATTTCCACAGACGGTGTACGGGCGACGGTGGTGTGCGGCTCCTCGCGGTTCACGCTCCACACCCTGCCCGTGGAGGAGTACCCGGCCCTGCCGCAGATGCCGAACGCCACGGGCACGGTTCCCGGCGAGGTCTTCGCCTCCGCCGTGCAGCAGGTTGCGATCGCCGCCGGGCGCGACGACACGCTGCCCGTCCTGACGGGTGTGCGCATCGAGATCGAGGGCGACACGGTGACGCTCGCCTCCACCGACCGCTACCGTTTCGCGGTCCGCGAGTTCCTGTGGAAGCCGGAGAACCCGGAGGCCTCCGCGGTCGCCCTGGTGCCCGCCAAGACGCTGCTGGACACGGCCAAGGCCCTGACCAGCGGTGACCAGGTGATCCTGGCGCTCTCCGGCTCGGGTGCGGGCGAGGGCCTGATCGGTTTCGAGGGCGCCGGCCGCCGCACCACGACCCGTCTGCTGGAGGGCGACCTCCCGAAGTACCGCACGCTGTTCCCGACGGAGTTCAACAGCGTCGCCGTGATCGAGACCGCCCCCTTCGTGGAGGCCGTGAAGCGCGTGGCGCTGGTCGCCGAGCGCAACACTCCCGTGCGGCTCAGCTTCGAGCAGGGTGTGCTGATCCTGGAGGCCGGCTCCAGCGATGACGCACAGGCTGTGGAAAGGGTCGACGCCCAGCTGGAGGGTGACGACATCTCCATCGCCTTCAACCCGACGTTCCTGCTGGACGGCCTGAGCGCGATCGACTCCCCGGTGGCGCAGCTGTCCTTCACCACGTCCACCAAGCCCGCGCTGCTCAGCGGGCGGCCCGCGGTGGACGCGGAGGCGGACGACGCCTACAAGTACCTGATCATGCCGGTGCGGCTGAGCGGCTGAGCGGCGGCACCGTCCACAGGTGTGCACCACGCTTCCGGGTCCGGTGGACCACCGGCTCCCGCCGGATCGGCCGGGCCCGGAAGCGCCTGGGGACGAACCCGCAGGTGAGGGCGTGCGTATGAGCGCTTACGCCCACAGATGTGCGTGAGCGTCCGGGTTTAGGCTCGGGACGGTACATCAGTGCCACGGCACGTCCGTGCCGCCACGCCACGTCACGTCGCAACCTAAGGAACACAACTGATGGAGCTCGGTCTCGTCGGCCTCGGCAAGATGGGCGGCAACATGCGCGAGCGGATCCGCCGCGCAGGTCACACCGTCGTCGGATACGACCGCAATCCCGATCTCGCCGACGTCCACAGCCTTCGCGAGCTGGTGGACAAGCTGGCTGCCCCGCGCGTGGTGTGGGTGATGGTCCCGGCCGGCGAGGGCACCCAGGCCACGATCGACGAGCTGGCCGAGCTGCTCGAGCCCGGCGACGTCGTGGTGGACGGCGGCAACTCCCGCTGGACGGACGACGAGAAGCACGCCGAGGAGCTGGCAGCCAAGGGCATAGGCTTCGTCGACTGCGGTGTCTCCGGCGGCGTCTGGGGCCTGGAGAACGGCTACGCGCTGATGTACGGCGGCGACAAGGAGCACGTCGCCAAGGTGCAGCCGGTCTTCGACGCCCTGAAGCCGGAGGGCGACTCCGGCTCGGTGCACGCCGGCAAGGTGGGCGCCGGCCACTTCGCGAAGATGGTCCACAACGGCATCGAGTACGCCATGATGCAGGCGTACGCCGAGGGCTGGGAGCTGCTCGAGAAGGCCGACTCCGTCACGGACGTCCGCGAGGTGTTCCGCTCCTGGCAGGAGGGCACGGTCATCCGTTCCTGGCTGCTCGACCTCGCGGTGAACGCGCTCGACGAGGACGAGCACCTGGACGCGCTCCGGGGTTATGCACAGGACTCGGGTGAGGGACGCTGGACTGTGGAGGCGGCCATCGACCACGCGGTCCCGCTGCCCGCGATCACCGCGTCGCTGTTCGCGCGGTTCTCCTCGCGACAGGAGGACTCGCCGCAGATGAAGATGATCGCGGCTCTGCGCAACCAGTTCGGTGGTCACGCGGTCGAGAAGAAGTAATCCACAGGAGAAGCAGTCATCCACAGGGCCGCACGGCGGCCCACGGCGCCGGGGGAGGTCGGCGAACGACCATGCACGTCACGCACCTGTCGCTGGCCGATTTCCGGTCCTACTCCCGGGTCGAGGTCCCGCTCGACCCGGGGGTGACGGCCTTCGTCGGTCCCAACGGCCAGGGCAAGACGAACCTGGTCGAGGCCGTCGGCTACCTCGCCACCCTCGGCAGTCATCGAGTCTCCTCCGACGCCCCGCTGGTGCGGATGGGGGCCGACCGCGCGATCGTCCGGGCGCAGGTCCGCCAGGGGGAGCGGCAGCAGCTCGTCGAGCTGGAGCTGAACCCGGGGCGTGCCAACCGGGCCCGCATCAACCGTTCCTCGCAGGTCCGGCCGCGCGATGTGCTGGGGATCGTCCGCACCGTGCTGTTCGCGCCCGAGGACCTCGCCCTGATCAAGGGGGACCCGGGCGAGCGGCGCCGTTTCCTGGACGAGCTGATCACCGCCCGTGCCCCGCGCATGGCCGGCGTCCGTTCCGACTACGACCGGGTGCTCAAGCAGCGCAACACTCTGCTGAAGTCGGCCGCGCTGGCCCGTCGGCACGGCGGCCGCACCCTGGATCTGTCGACGCTGGACGTCTGGGACCAGCACCTCGCGCGGGCCGGTGCCGAGCTGCTCGCGCAGCGCCTGGACCTGATCGCGGCGGTCCAGCCGCTGGCGGACAAGGCGTACGAACAGCTCGCGCCGGGGGGCGGGCCGCTGGCGCTGGAGTACAAGCCGTCCGCGCCCGGCGAGGCGCACACGCGTGAAGACCTGTTCGAGCAGCTCATGGCGGCGCTGTCGGACGTGCGGAAGCAGGAGATCGAGCGGGGCGTCACCCTGGTCGGCCCGCACCGCGACGATCTGCTGCTGCGCCTGGGCCAGATGCCCGCGAAGGGGTACGCCTCCCACGGGGAGTCCTGGTCCTACGCGCTCGCCCTGCGGCTGGCGTCGTACGACCTGCTGCGCGCCGAGGGCAACGAACCGGTGTTGGTGCTCGACGACGTCTTCGCGGAGCTGGACACGCGTCGCCGTGAGCGGCTCGCCGAGCTCGTGGCGCCCGGTGAGCAGGTACTGGTGACCGCGGCGGTGGACGACGACGTCCCCCACGTCCTGACCGGGACGCGGTTCCGGGTGGCGGAGGGGACGGTGGAGCGCGCATGAGTGAGCGCCGTGAGCCCGGGGACGCCCCGGGGGGCGTGCCGCAGCAGTCCGGTGTCGATCTCGCGCGGGTGGCGCTGCGGGCGGCCAGGGAGGCGGCCCGCGCGCGTGGTGACGCGGCCCGGCAGAAGAAGCAGGTGCGACGCGGTGGTCTGCGCTCCGGCGCGGGTGCCGACCGGCGGGACCCCATGGCGCTCGGTGCGGCGATCAACCGTCTGCTGACGGAGCGGGGCTGGGAGGCGCCGGCCGCGGTCGGCGGGGTGATGGGGCGCTGGCCGGAGATCGTCGGCGAGGACGTGGCCAAGCATTGTGCGCCCGAGCGGTACGACGAGGACGAGCGGGTCCTGTTCGTGCGCTGCGACTCCACGGCCTGGGCGACGAATCTGCGGCTGCTCGCGCCGACCCTGGTCGCCCGGCTGAACCAGGACCTCGGGCACGGCACGGTGAAGCTGATCAAGGTCAACGGTCCCGGCGGTCCCGCGCGCCGCTACGGACCCCTGCGCGCACCGGGCAGCACCGGTCCCGGTGACACGTACGGCTAGCCGGGCACCGGCGCCGCGCCGCCCCGGTGGTCCGAGGGCCCGTGGTGGGTGCACCGCAGGCCCTCGGGCCGGGCATGGCCGACCGGTCCGACGCCGTCCGGATCACCGGGCGGTGTCGGACCGTCATGCGTGGTCAGGCGAGAGCGGCACGCCATGCGCTGCAGAACTTGGCCGCCCCGTTGGCTCCGTCCCGGAGACAGACCTTGATCTCGACCTTGGTGCCTTCCGCGATCGAGAAGTCGCGCGACACCCCGCCGGCGCTGGACCCCGTGCTCGCGCCGTTGGCGTCGTCCAGGCGGTAGGTCTTGCCGTTGAACCGGATGTAGCCGGAGGCGCGCATGCCGTCGGCCTGGTGATCGGTGACGGTGAACTTCTCGCCGTTGGGCCAGAAGGTCGCCCAGCCGCCGGGGTTGTCGTCCGTGGTCTTGACCGTGATGGGGTCACCGTCCGCCCAGGCGCCCGATGCCGTGCCCATCACCAGTGCCGCCGCGCCGAGGACGACGGCTGCCTTGGACAGAGAACGCTTTCGTATATTCACTTATCCCCGTTTCATTGATTCTTGAACAAGAACCCGCGCCCGGCCGGACGTCAACCACAGGCTCGACCTGCATGGTCAACCGCAGGGCGGCCGCACCGTCGGCGGCTGAGGGCGCGAGCTTTGACGCTAACACGACATGATCGTCACGGCGGCGTCACTTTCGGCCCCCCGTGCACGCCGGGAGCACGGGCCCCGGTGACACGTACGGACGAGAGAACGTCGATTTCCGGCCCGTCCGCATCACGTGATTGACATCACATCAGGGGTTCTCAACCCCCTGATCGGGGCGGTCTCGACCCCTTCGCCCGCGCATCGCACACGAGGGCGAATCGTCACCTGACTCCTAAGTAGCAAAGGGTTGACGGTCAGAAGCGCTGAGTGCCCTCGTGAGCCGCCTGGGGCCCCCATCCGCATATCGGGAGTCGCGAGAGGCCGGTTGAGGGCGGCACATGCGGATCCAGGTACCGGCAAACCCCCATCGATGTCAGCGCTACCGGTAGACTGGAGCCAATCCCGCCCCGATCGTGGGGACCGCCCGGGAAAAGCTGAGCAACGCTGATCAAGGCTTACCAACGCAACATGCCGCAGCCGCTCCGGCGACCCTCCCCCAAAGGGGGTACCCCCAGGAGTTCGGCTCGTGCTGTGCCAGAAAGGGCGCTTCGTGGCCGATTCCGGCAACCCCAACGAGATCATCCCGTCCATCGACGCTGACGACGCCGAGGCCACCGCCTCGTACGACGCCAGCGCCATCACCGTCCTCGAGGGCCTGGACGCGGTCCGCAAGCGACCCGGCATGTACATCGGCTCGACCGGTGAGCGAGGCCTGCACCACCTGGTGCAGGAGGTCGTGGACAACTCCGTCGACGAGGCGCTGGCCGGTCACGCGGACACCATCGACGTCACGATCCTCGCTGACGGCGGCGTGCGGGTCGTCGACAACGGGCGTGGCATCCCGGTCGGCATCGTCCCCTCCGAGGGCAAGCCGGCCGTCGAGGTCGTGCTGACGGTCCTGCACGCGGGCGGAAAGTTCGGCGGCGGCGGCTACGCGGTGTCCGGCGGTCTGCACGGCGTGGGCGTGTCCGTCGTGAACGCCCTGTCGACCAAGGTGTCCGTCGAGATCAAGACCGACGGTTACCGCTGGACGCAGGACTACAAGCTGGGCGTTCCGACCGCCCCGCTCGCCAAGCACGAGGCCACGGACGAGCACGGCACCACGGTCACCTTCTGGGCCGACCCCGACATCTTCGAGACCACCGACTACTCCTTCGAGACGCTCTCGCGGCGCTTCCAGGAGATGGCGTTCCTCAACAAGGGTCTGCGCATCAACCTCACCGACGAGCGGGAGTCGGCGAAGGCCACCGCCGGTGCGGACGAGGCGGGCGAGGACGAGAAGCACGAGGTCAAGCACGTCTCGTACTACTACGAGGGCGGCATCGTCGACTTCGTGAAGTACCTCAACTCCCGCAAGGGTGACGTGGTGCACCCCACCGTCATCGACCTGGAGGCCGAGGACAAGGACAAGCACCTGTCCCTCGAGGTCGCCATGCAGTGGAACGGCGGCTACACCGAGGGCGTGTACTCCTTCGCCAACATCATCCACACGCACGAGGGCGGTACGCACGAAGAGGGCTTCCGCGCCGCGCTCACCTCGCTGATCAACAAGTACGCGCGCGACCGGAAGCTGCTGCGCGACAAGGAGGACAACCTCACGGGTGACGACATCCGCGAGGGCCTCACGGCGATCATCTCGGTCAAGCTGAGCGAACCGCAGTTCGAGGGCCAGACCAAGACCAAGCTGGGCAACACCGAGGTGAAGACCTTCGTGCAGAAGGTCGTCTACGAGCACCTCGCGGACTGGCTGGACCGCAACCCGAACGAGGCGGCGGACATCGTCCGCAAGGGCATCCAGGCCGCCACCGCGCGCGTCGCTGCCCGCAAGGCCCGCGACCTCACGCGGCGCAAGGGTCTGCTGGAGACCGCGTCCCTGCCGGGCAAGCTCTCCGACTGCCAGTCGAACGACCCCACCAAGTGCGAGATCTTCATCGTCGAGGGTGACTCCGCCGGCGGCTCGGCCAAGTCCGGCCGCAACCCCGAGTACCAGGCGATCCTCCCGATCCGCGGCAAGATCCTCAACGTCGAGAAGGCGCGGATCGACAAGATCCTGCAGAACCAGGAGATCCAGGCGCTGATCTCCGCCTTCGGCACCGGTGTGCACGAGGACTTCGACATCGAGAAGCTCCGCTATCACAAGATCATCCTGATGGCGGACGCCGACGTCGACGGCCAGCACATCAACACCCTGCTGCTGACGTTCCTGTTCCGCTTCATGCGTCCGCTGGTCGAGGCCGGGCACGTGTTCCTGTCGCGTCCCCCGCTCTACAAGATCAAGTGGGGCCGGGACGAGGTGGAGTACGCCTACTCCGACCGCGAGCGCGACGCGCTGATCGAGATGGGACGCCAGCGCGGCAAGCGGGTACGCGAGGACTCCATCCAGCGCTTCAAGGGCCTCGGCGAGATGAACGCCGAGGAGCTGCGCATCACGACCATGGACCAGGAGCACCGCGTCCTCGGCCAGGTCACCCTGGACGACGCGGCGCAGGCCGACGACCTGTTCTCGGTCCTGATGGGCGAGGACGTGGAGGCCCGCCGCCAGTTCATCCAGCGCAACGCCAAGGACGTCCGCTTCCTCGACATCTGAGTCGGTCTCAGCTGACCGCATCAGGAAGGATCTTCACCAGCAATGACCGACGAGAACACTCCCGTCACGCCCGAAGAGGACGGCCTCGCGCTGCGCGTCGAGCCGGTCGGGCTCGAGACGGAGATGCAGCGCTCCTACCTCGACTACGCGATGTCCGTCATCGTCTCGCGTGCGCTGCCGGACGTCCGTGACGGCCTCAAGCCGGTCCACCGCCGGGTGCTGTACGCCATGTACGACGGCGGATACCGCCCCGAGCGCGGCTTCTACAAGTGCGCGCGCGTGGTCGGCGACGTCATGGGCAACTACCACCCGCACGGCGACTCCTCGATCTACGACGCGCTGGTCCGCCTCGCGCAGCCGTGGTCGATGCGCATGCCGCTGGTGGACTCCAACGGCAACTTCGGCTCCCCGGGCAACGACCCCGCGGCGGCCATGCGGTACACCGAGTGCAAGATGGCGCCGCTGTCGATGGAGATGGTCCGCGACATCGACGAGGAGACCGTCGACTTCACGGACAACTACGACGGCCGCTCCCAGGAGCCGACCGTCCTGCCCGCCCGCTTCCCGAACCTGCTGATCAACGGCTCGGCCGGCATCGCGGTCGGCATGGCGACCAACATCCCGCCGCACAACCTGCGCGAGGTCGCCGCCGGTGCCCAGTGGTACCTGGAGAACCCCGAGGCGTCCCAGGAGGACCTGCTCGACGCGCTGATGGAGCGCATCAAGGGCCCCGACTTCCCGACCGGCGCCCTGGTGGTGGGCCGCAAGGGCATCGAGGAGGCCTACCGCACCGGCCGCGGCTCGATCACCATGCGCGCGGTGGTCGAGGTCGAGGAGATCCAGAACCGTCAGTGCCTGGTGGTCACCGAGCTGCCCTACCAGGTCAACCCGGACAACCTCGCGCAGAAGATCGCCGACCTGGTGAAGGACGGCAAGATCGGCGGCATCGCCGACGTGCGCGACGAGACCTCCTCGCGCACCGGCCAGCGCCTGGTCATCGTGCTCAAGCGGGACGCGGTCGCCAAGGTCGTCCTGAACAACCTGTACAAGCACACCGACCTGCAGACGAACTTCGGCGCCAACATGCTGGCGCTGGTGGACGGCGTGCCGCGCACGCTGTCGCTGGACGCGTTCATCCGCCACTGGGTCACCCACCAGATCGAGGTCATCGTCCGCCGGACCCGTTTCCGGCTGCGCAAGGCCGAGGAGCGCGCCCACATCCTGCGTGGCCTCCTGAAGGCCCTGGACGCCATCGACGAGGTCATCGCGCTGATCCGGCGCAGTGACACCGTCGAGATCGCGCGCGGGGGCCTGATGGACCTCCTGGAGATCGACGAGATCCAGGCCAACGCGATCCTGGAGATGCAGCTCCGCCGGCTGGCGGCCCTGGAGCGGCAGAAGATCGTCCAGGAGCACGACGAGCTCCAGGCGAAGATCGACGAGTACAACGAGATCCTGGCCTCCCCGGTGCGTCAGCGCGGCATCGTGAGCGAGGAGCTGGCCGCGATCGTCGAGAAGTACGGCGACGACCGCAAGACGAAGCTGATCCCCTACGAGGGCGACATGTCCATCGAGGACCTGATCGCCGAGGAGGACATCGTCGTCACGGTCACCCGCGGCGGCTACATCAAGCGCACCAAGACGCACGACTACCGGGCGCAGAAGCGCGGCGGCAAGGGCGTGCGCGGCACGAAGCTCAAGGAAGACGACATCGTCAACCACTTCTTCGTGTCCACGACGCACCACTGGCTGCTGTTCTTCACCAACAAGGGCCGCGTCTACCGCGCGAAGGCGTACGAACTGCCCGATGCCGGCCGGGAGGCCCGCGGCCAGCACGTGGCCAACCTGCTGGCGTTCCAGCCGGACGAGGTGATCGCCGAGATCCTGGCGATCCGCGACTACGAGGCCGCGCCGTACCTGGTGCTCGCCACCAAGGCCGGTCTGGTCAAGAAGACCGCGCTGAAGGATTACGATTCTCCGCGTTCCGGTGGTGTGATCGCGATCAACCTGCGCGAGCAGGAGGACGGTTCCGACGACGAACTGATCGGGGCCGAACTCGTGTCGTCCGACGACGACCTTCTGCTGATCAGCAAGAAGGCGCAGTCGATCAGGTTCACCGCCACGGACGACACGTTGCGTCCCATGGGCCGTGCGACCTCGGGCGTCAAGGGCATGAGTTTCCGCGAAGGGGACGAGCTGCTCTCGATGAATGTTGTTCGACCCGGTACGTTCGTGTTCACTGCCACCGACGGCGGGTACGCGAAGCGGACCGCTGTCGACGAGTACCGCGTCCAGGGTCGCGGCGGCCTCGGCATCAAGGCTGCCAAGATCGTCGAGGACCGCGGAACCCTCGTCGGCGCGCTGGTGGTCGAGGAGACCGACGAGATCCTCGCCATCACGCTGTCCGGCGGCGTGATTCGTACGCGAGTCAACGAGGTCAGGGAGACGGGCCGTGACACCATGGGCGTCCAACTGATCAATCTGGGCAAGCGCGATGCCGTGGTCGGCATCGCCCGTAACGCCGAGGCGGGACGCGAGGCGGAGGAAGTCGACGGCGACGTGGCCGTGGACGAGACCGACGAGAGTGCCGCGACCACCGGCGCGGTCGAGGGTGAGGCGCCCTCGACCGAGTAGGACGAGGAGTGAGTCAGCGTGAGCGGAGCCACGGGCGCCGGACCCACCGGTACCAGTACGGGGACGGACGGCGGTGCCCGTGGCTCAGCCGCGCAGGCGACGGATCCGCACACGACCAACCTCAAGCCGATCAAGGCCGACGACACGCGCGCGTCCGGCCCGCAGGGATCCCAGGGGGAACGTGTGACGGACAGCCGGGGCCCGCAGCAGGCCCCCCAGTCGGCGTCGCCGCTGCCGGGAGAACGGCAGTCGCAGCAGCAGTCCGGCCCGTACCACCCGCCGCAGGCCTACCCGGCGCAGGGCGGGACGGCCGGCGGCCAGGCCGGCGCGGTGCGCCGCGCGCGCACCGGGGCCCGCACCACCCCGCGCGTCCGCAAGGCGCGGCTGCGGGTGGCCAAGGCCGACCCGTGGTCGGTGATGAAGGTCAGCTTCCTGCTCTCCATCGCGCTCGGCGTCTGCACCATCGTGGCGTCGGCCGTGCTGTGGATGGTCATGGACGCCATGGGCGTGTTCTCGACCGTGGGCGGCACCATCTCGGAGGCGACCGGCTCCAACGAGTCGAACGGGTTCGATCTCCAGGCGTTCCTGTCGCTGCCCAACGTCCTGCTCTTCACCACGATCATCGCGGTCATCGACGTCGTCCTGGCGACGGCCCTGGCGACGCTCGGCGCCTTCATCTACAACCTCTCCGCGGGCTTCGTGGGCGGCGTCGAGCTGACGCTGGCCGAGGACGAGTGAGCGGGGCGGGGAGCCGGTCCGGCCTGCTCGGACGGTCCCCCGCCAACCGATTTTGGGACTGCCCCGGTCGTGCGCTAATCTTCAGGAGTCAGCGCGCGGGACATGTACCGCAGAGCGCGGCGGGGCTATAGCTCAGTTGGTTAGAGCGCATCCCTGATAAGGATGAGGCCACTGGTTCAAATCCAGTTAGCCCCACCAGCGAGAAGACCCCCAGTCGGTACCGGCTGGGGGTCTTTGACATCCACGGCTGACACCAACGGCGGCGGTCAGCCGATGAGCGGTCCTCCAGGAGCTCGGTGCGCAGGCCCACCGCTTCGCGCTCACCGTCGCCCACAACGTGCGTGTACACGTCCATGGTCATGCTGATCTGGCTGTGCCGGAGGATCGCCTGTGCGACCTTGGGGTGCACCTTCAAGAAGGCCAGCAGGGTCCCGCAGGTATGCCGGGCGAGGCGGACCGTGATCCGGCGGACGCCGGCGCGCTCGACGAGCCGATCGAAGGTGCGCGAGAAGCCCACCGGGTCGATCATGCCGCCGTGCTCAGAGGAGAAGATCAGGTCACCCTGCTTGACCGGTGTAAAGCGGCCGGACTCGAAGTCGATGTCTTGCCAGCGCAGCCCGAGCACCTCACTGCGTCGAAGGCCAAGGACCGGGACGAGGACGCAGGCCGCGTAGAGCCGGTGGGCACGCGCCGAGCGCAGGAAGGCGACCGCTTACCGGGCGTTCCACGCCGTGCCCCTGTCCTTGCTGACTTTGGGCATGTCGACCAGGAGAGCGACGTTCCGCATGATCAGCTCCCCGCGCACGCACGGTTGAGGGCGTTGCGGAGGACCCGCAGCACCTCGAAGCGAGCCGAGGGGCCCACTTTCTCCCGCGTCAGCGTGGCCATGAACGCCCGGATCTGCGCCGGGGTGAGCTTGGCCAGGGGCGGATTTCTCTACCTCATCAAGCCCCGGCTGCGCTCCGCTCCGACGGGCGCGCTCCCGGCTCCGCGTCGCGCTGCGCTCCTGCCTTCGGCCCGCTCCGCGCACGCTGCGCCGACGCGCGCCCACGACGGGGGATAGGGCTGGGACTGCAAGGCGAGTACCGCACAACCGGGCCGCAGTGAAGGACATGCCTCCGGCGGGGGATCGGCCGACGCCGGGATGGCGGGGGCGCTGCTGCCGAGTGCCGGCCGAGTGTGGCGAGCGTAGGGAGCTTCCATCCCGCGTGCCGTCGACCCAGGCAGAGCCGAGCAGACACGGCACCTGGCATCCAGGTCGTTCGTACAGTGGCGCGCTCCACCTGGACGCCAGGCACCGCGCCTGCTCCACGGAGTGTGGGTCGACGGCACACGGGATGGAAGCTGGGGTGAGTGGTGGGCTGAGGACGGACTTTCGACCGCGCCTCCTGCACGGGAGCGAAGGCGTCATGACCGCTCGCAGTTGAAGACGACAGCAGGCACCACAGGCCGCGGAGTGGATGCCGTAAGGGAACCCCGAGCCGGTGGCTAGGGCGTAGCTGCTCCCGTAGCAGGACGCTGGGCTGCGATCAGCGGCATAGCGTCCTGGCATGACTTCGACCAAAGCGGTTGCTACGGACATCGGACGTGCGGCAGTGCTGCTGCCTACGAGCCTGGCTCAGATCTGCGTGACGCTGGCGGGCCGCCACTCACAGCCTTTCCGGAGGCTGCTGCACGCCGTGATGGGAATGTGCCTTGGCGCGCTGTCGCTCGTCGCCGTTGGCATTGAGTTTTTCTTCGTCGCCCGTGGGGTGCTGTACGGGTTGTTCGACGGCGGGCCCTATGACACATCCTGGGGTGGGCCGACGCTCGCTGGGGCGTGGCTGGCGCATTTCGCAGTCGGCTTACCCATTGCGGTCGCAGCCCTGGCCTTACTCTGGTGCATCGCTGGTTTGCACGATCGGCTTGGTGCCCGGTTCGTGCGCGGTGAACGAACCGGCGTCTGGGTACTGCCCACAGCGCTGCTGGCATGTGCGGGCGGCGCAGTGTTCGTCGTCGCCTGGATCCATCAGGTATAGCGGGACGGCCTGACGCCAAGCATGGAAGCCACCCGTGCTGGTGAGGCCATTCAGCTTGTCAAGGGTGTCTCAATGCTCTGACATCAACAACTGACACCAACAGGTACGGACAGAGGCGATCGACGCCGAAGCTCGGCGGACCCTAAGGCGAGATGGAAGCCGGTACGGTCACGGCTACTGGCGCCGCATGATCGACCTGATAAGGATGAGGTCGCTGGTTCAAATCCAGTTAGCCCCACCAGCACGGAGACCCCCGGTCGATACGACCGGGGGTCTTCGGCGTCCACGGCTGACACCAACGGCGGCGGTCAGCCGATGAGCGGTCCTCCAGGAGCTCGATGCGCAGGCCCACCGCTTCGCGCTCACCGTCGCCGACCGCGTGTGTGTAGACATCCATGGGCATGCCGGCCGGGCTCTACGGAGGTCGCCCACGGGCTGCCGAGGCCCGGAAATCCACGCGCGCGCCGTCACCGGGCTGGGGTGAGTGGTGGGCCGAGGGTTCACCGACTGCCGTTGATTCCGGCATGGAACCTCGTCAGGGCAAAGACGATCAAGAGGTCGAGTGTCATCACGGGGATGGCCCACAGCGGGTAGTACGGAACGAACATGACCTGGGTGATCAGGCTGATTCCCGCCGCCACTGCGCCGGCCCCACGCCCCCAACTCTGGTTTGTCACGACGCCCAAGCCGGCAATCACAAGTGCCAGCCCGACCACGATGTGAATCCAGCCCCATGCCGTGAGGTCGAACCGATAGGCGTACTGGGACGCGGCGAACAGGTTGTCCCCTGCGATGCCGGATGCCCCCATGAGAATGCTGAGCGGCCCGCTGAGCATCATCACGGCGCCGGCGAAGAGGGACGCGCCGCTGAGCCCTTCGCTGTCGCCCGGCCCTCCGTGCCCTCGCCGTGTCTCGCTCGGCATCGCTGCCATGGCCGCCACCTTCCTGTACAGCATGGTCACCGACGCACACAGGCCGTGCGACGCCGGCAACGCCTCACTGACAGGATCACCGCGATCCTTCGGCACCGCGACTCCAGCCGCGTACCGCCGTGAAGGCAAGTGCGGCGGGCTTTGCAGCCCTGCGTTCCGACGGGAACCGATGGGTGCGCTCCGGAAGCACGAGGGAGCCGGACCGCGCGTGCTGCGGGCGGTTCGGGGTGCCGGTATGCGGGTGGGCATGGGGAAAGCCCGGCAGCTCTAAGGGCTGCCGGGCCTGTGGCGTGCCGTGCGGTGCTGTACGCAAGTTCGCCAGGACTCGGGGGAGCGGAACGGCACGGGATGAGGCGTCCCCAGGGGGCTCAGCGCTGCAGGGGGATGCGATGGCCGGTGAGGGGGCCGGCCGATGCCGTGACGTCGTCCGGGGCGGTGGCGCCGTCGGCGCAGTCCGGATCGGCCGGTGCGGCCGCGGAGTCGGCGAACGGGTGCTGGCGGCAGCCGGGCGACGTGCCGTGGGCCTCGGCGCGGATGCGCTGCTTCATGGTGGGGGGCAGGGACCTGGCTTGCGGATGGACCCGGAGGGACGAAGCCGGTGCCGTCGTCTCAAGAGCGCGCTCGTTGTTGCGGCTCGTCTCGCTCTGCTGTACAGCGGCGGAGGCCGTCGTGGTGATCAGGCCGAGCGCCGTGCACAGCGCGAGGAAGGCGGTGACGATGACGGTCCAGAGCTTCATGACCTTGTTCCTGGCCACGGTCCCTCACTTTCGGGTTGGGCGATTTGCGTACTTTCCCCATGATGTGTATGAGCGCGACGAAGTGGTGGACCGACGCCCGTGGCGCGTCGATGTTCAGATGAACACCACCCGGATGGGCGCAAGAGGGGTGAAAATAAGGGGAGCCGGGCGAGAAGCGGTCAAAATCACCGTCCGTGCGGGTGTCATCACCCTCTGGTCGGATCGACGAATTCCGCTTCTACTCGGCCGGGAAGAGGGCGAGTTGAGGCGCCCGGGCAGGTCACCGATTGGTATCGGCCGGTGTGTATAGTCGGGCGCCAGAGGTCCCCTACGTCAAGGAAAGACGAGGTCGCGCGGTGAAGAAGCTTCTCCTGGTCGCACTGGCCGCCATCGGCGGGCTCCTCGTGTACCGCCAGATCCAGGCGGATCGCGCCGAGCAGGATCTGTGGACGGAGGCGACTGACTCCGTGCCCACGGGTTCGTGAGTACCGACAGCCAACGCTGAACAGGCCCCGACCGCCCCGGCGGTCGGGGTTTTGTGTGTGACGGGGCCTTGTCCGCGGACCCGGTCCGCGCGGCAGGATGGGCGCCGGATCGACGTCCGATACGACGAGGGGTGGCGCGTGAGGGGACGGCGGTGTAGAGGAGGGGGGCGCGCACCGGCCGGACGCGGCCGTTCGCCGGTGATCCGGCGCATGGGTGCGGTGACGCTGGTGTCCCTGCTCGCGCTCGGCGCGGTGGGCACCCCGCCGGCCGCGGCGGCGTCCGGTGCCCCGGGGAGCTACGCCTTCGCCGAGGGAGCGGCGACGGTGGAGGGCACGCCGAGCACCGCGGACGCGGCACGGCTGGAGCCGGGCCGGGTCTACCGCAGTACCCTCCCGGCCCGGGGAACCGTGTACTACAGCCTGGAACTGGATGCCGCCTCGACCGCCTACGTCGCCGCCACCGCTGTTCCACCGGCCGAACTGGGCGCCTCCTCCGTCCGTGACGGGGTCAAGGTCACCCTCCAGGACGCGCGGGGGCGTTCCTGCGACGTGGACACAGCCGGCTTCGGCGCCGCGGGCAGCCCGCGCCCGGTCACCGCGTCGGCCGTGCGCGAGACGGCCCGCCGCAGATCGTTGTGCCAGGAGGCCGGCATCTACTACGTGGCCGTGGAGCGCGCCGACCCCGACGGCGCGGCCACGTCGCCCGCTGCCTGGGAACTCGAACTCGCCGCGGTCACGGAGCCGCCGCTGGAGGCGGCCGGTGCGACGAACGCGCCCCGGGAGTGGAACTCCGCCTCCCCCGAGCCGGTCGCCGGAGCGGCCCAACGGCGGGCGGGCGGCTCCGGATTCGCGCAGGCCACCCCCCTCGGCGAAGGCGTCTGGCGGGACGACGTCCGCCCGGGCGCCACGCTCTTCTACAAGGTGCCCGTCGACTGGGGCCAGCAGCTGTCCGTCACCGCCGAACTGGGCAGCGTGCGCGGCGACGGCAGGGGCTTCGTCGCCGCGGCGCTGGACCTGGATCTCCACAACCCCGCCCGCAGCCCTGTCGCGGACGTGCGCGTCTCCTACGACGGCGGCCAGAAGGCGGGCAGCCTACCGCCCCTGCCGCCGGTCGCTCACGCCAACCGCCATGCTGCCGTCGGCCGGGTGGCGGCGATGCGCGTCGCCGGGTCCTACTACCTCGTGGCCCACCTCGCGGCGGACGTGGCCGACGACTTCGGTACGGGGCCGGTGCCGTTGACGCTGCGGATACGCCTGGACGGTGCGGCCCAGTACGGGCCCGCCTACGCGGGAGAGCCCGTGCCCGCCGGCGTCTTCGCGGTGACGGAGGCGGACCGGGAAGCGGCCGCCGAGGGCACGGACGGCGACAGCACGGCGATGAGGGTGCTGGCGGTGAGTGGTTTCGGGGCGGGAAGCGCGCTGCTCCTGGGGCTCGGCGTGTGGACGGTCGTGGCGCGTCGGAGGGCCGCCTCCTGGCGGGCCGGTCCGGTGTGAGGCGGGCAGGCCGTTGGCGGGGTGGGGCCCTTGCTCGGGCCTGGCCGCGTGGGGCCGATCAGATCCGGCCGAGCGCCCAGAAGCCCACGGCGTAGCAGGCGAGGGCGAGAAGCAGGAGGGGGACGGCCACCTTCGCGGGCGGGCCGGGGCGGGACCTGCGGCGGTGGGCACGGTGAGCGGGACGGTCGGGAGAAAACGCGGCGCCGGGAGGTGGAACCTGCGGGTCTCGGGCGGTGTATTCAGCAGTAGAGGGCTCGGCAAGAGGCAGCCGGGCCGGTGCGGAATACGCCGGAGGGCGCGGCGGCAGGGGGGTGCGCAGCGGGTGAGTGGGGTCGTGCGGGGGGACGCCGGGGGCGGTGGCGGGGGACCGTTGAGTGTGGAGGGCTTGCTGGGCCCGGGCTTGTGCCTGGTCTGGCGCCTGTGCCTGCTCTTGCGCGCGTTGGTTCGCGTACGCGTGCGGGGGGATCCCCGGCGGCTGGGGAGCGGGCGGAGGCGGAGCCGACGGGGCGGGGGCGGGCGACGTCGCCTCGGGCGGAGGCAGATGGAAGCTCCCGGTGTCCGACATGCTGGACTGCGACTGCGACTGCGACTGCGACTGCCACTGCGACGGGTGTGGTTGTGGCTGCTGGGGATGGTGGGGCGGGAGCTGTTGTGGGGGTGCGGGGGGCTGCGTGCCGGTGACGGGGGAGGCCCGGCGTGGATCGGTGGGTGCGGCGTCCGTCCCCGCCCGCCTCCTCGTCCCCGCGCCCGCGCCTGCGTCCGCGCCCGTGCCGGTGCCCGGGGTGCTGTGCGGCGTCGGCCCGTGGGCCGGGGCTCCGGACGCGCTGTCCTCACTCTCGCCCTCGCCCGTGCCCGTGCCCGTGAGACCGACCTCCGCACCGTTCCCGTGCCGGGGCTCAGGGACGCCCGGGGGGCCCGGGGAGCCCTCGGGGTCCGGGTCGGCCACCGGCCGGGGATTCTCCGCAGGTGGTCGGCCGGCCTTTGTGGTCGCCGTGGACGTGCCGCTGCCGCCGACCCGCACCCCGGAGGCGAGCTTCAGCGGGCCGGCCGGTCCGAACCCCGGTGGGAGCGGGCCGAGTTGGTCGAAGATCTCGATCAGCTCGTCGTCCGGTCCGGGCTCCGGGAGTAGCTCAGCGGCCGAGGTCAGCGCCTTGCGTGCCCCGGTGACCGTGCGGAAGCGGGCGTCGGGATCCGGCTGCAGCAGCGTCGCCACGACCTGCCACAGGGGCTCGGGGATGCCCTGGGGAGCCCCCGGTGTCCCGTGGTCGGCGAAGTACTGGATGAGGGCCTTGGTGTCCGGCTTGGCGCCCTCCAGCAGGTACAGGGCGACCAGTCCCACGGCGAAGAGGTCGGCGGGGAAGTCCGGCTCGGAGCCCATCATCTGCTCGGGCGCGAGATAGCCGGGCGTGCCGACCACGAGGTTGGTCTCGGTCAGGCGGGGCTCGCCCAGGCGCATCGCGATGCCGAAGTCGGAGAGACGCAGGCGGGGCCGACCCGTGCCGGTCGCCTCCAGGAGCACATTGGCGGGCTTGATGTCGCGGTGCACGACGCCCTCCGCGTGGACGGCGGCGAGCCCGGCCAGCAACTGGTCCAGCAGCGTGCAGACGAAGGGCGGCGGCAGCGGGCCGTAGTCGCCGACCAGGTGGACCAGCGAGCCGCCGGCGACCAGGTCCATGGTGAACAGGACCTGGTCGTCGTCGGCGGCCCAGCTGGTGGGGGCGAGCACATGGGGGTGGTCGATGCGCAGTGCCTGCTCGCGTACGAAGCGCAGGAGGGAGTGGGCGTCGCTCTGCAGCAGCACCTTGGCGGCCACATAGCGGCGCCGCCGGTGGTCCCAGGCACGCCATACGGCGCCCACACCCCCGCGTCCGATCGGATCGGCCAGTTCGTACCGGCCGGCGAACACCTCACCCATGGCTGTGCCCCGCCCCTCCCCCTGTGCCGTCGCCCTTCGTCTCCCGCGGCCGGGCCGGGATCAGTTCTGGTGGGACTGGTAGTGCGCCACGGCGTCGGAGGTGCGGCCGGCGCCGTAGACGCGGAGGAACTCCGCCAGTTCCGGGTGCGTGGGGGCGAGGGAGTCGGCTGCCTCGATGATGTCGCCGGCGGCCGCCACCGAGCGCAGCAGGGACTGGATCTCCCGGACGACCCGCTTGACCGTGGGCGCCCCCGAACTGCTCGTCGTCTGCGTGGTGTTGCTGAGCACCGAACCCCCCTGCGACTTCTTGATCTCCTCCATGCGCTCGGTGGCCTCGGCCGCGCTCACGCTTCCGTCCGCGACCTGTCCCGCGAGTTCCTGCAACAGCTGGACCCGCTGCACGACCGCGGGGTTGCCGATCTTGGCCCGCTGGCCGCTCATGAGTTGTGACAGCATCGGCGCGGACAGTCCGAGTACACCCGCGAGACGAGCCTGGTTGAGGCCCAGGTCGTCTATGAGCCTACGGAAGAGCGCCCCCAGTGGCTCCCCGTACCAGTTCCGCTGCAGTTCCCGCGCTCTTGCGGTGGCTTCCTGCTGTGCGGCGTCCATTGCGTCTCCCCATCGCTTCCCCAAGAACCGCGGTTCGCTGTAGCGAACCACGTCCGAGCATCTTACGGAGCGTGGTTGGTCACGGGGACCCCAATCCTTTTGCGGAATCCCCGGGGTGACCCGGTACTCTGGTGTGCGGCGCCCGCCGGGATGCACCTTTTCCGGGCGGACGCTTCGTTTCCGGGGCCTTAGCTCAGTTGGTAGAGCGCTGTCTTTGCATGGCAGATGTCAGGGGTTCGACTCCCCTAGGCTCCACAATCCGGACCCCTCCCCTCTGCGGACAGCAGAGGGGAGGGGTCCTTCGTTTCACGTGAAACAGCGCGGTGGGCCGGGAGATCTCGAAGATCTCCCGGCCCACCGCGCTGTGATGCCGTAGGGCGTCAGGGCTGTTCGTCGCGCTTGGCGGCCTGTTCCTCGGCCTCCTTGGCCTGGACCTCCGGGTCCAGGGTGGCGCCGCTGCCGTCCACGGAGGTCAGCGTGGCTCCCTCGGGGACGTCCGTCGCGGCCGGCGGTTCCACCAGCCAGTCCGGGTTGGCCTGCTTGTCCCACCACTTCCAGGCGGCGAAGGCGCCGCCGGCGACGAGGCCCGCGAGCGCGATCACCTTGGCGGCCCGCCCGGCCCTGGCCCGTCGCTGCTGCTTGCGGACCAGCTTCTGGATCTGCTGGGCGGTGACCTGACCGCGCAGGGCGGCCAGTGCGGCAGCGCTGCGCGCGGCCGCTTCCTCCGTGGCCGGGCCGGCGACGGCGATCGCCTGCTCGATCCGGGGCCGGGAGTAGTCGGCCGCCTGGCGCGCGGCCTGGCGCGTACGGGCGGCGGCGTCGTGGGCGGCCTGGTCGACCTTCGGCGGCACATGCGTCCGGGCCTGCTCCAGGTACGGCTGGATGTGCGCGCCGTACTGGACGCGAGCCTGCCCTGCGGCCTGCGTCACCTTGGGCGCCAGCCGTACGCGGGCTTCCTGTGCGTAGTGCGCGGCCCTTACCTTGGCCGTGTCGGCGTAGGGCGCCACCACTTCCGCGGCGTGCAGCACGCTGTCCTTCGCCGAACCGGTCGCGGCGCGCACGCTGTCGATGCGGGTCACGGGTTCCTCCTCCTCGGTGGCGTACGGTATTTCGACTTTCCACCCTTTTACGGATCATGCATCGCGAGCGGCCGTGAGGCATGCGCGGGCGGGCATCCGGGTGCCGATGAAGCCGATCGAATGCGGTAGCGGATGAAGGGGGCATCAGGGGCTTGTGGTCACTTGTGGTCGACAATGCCACGGATCGTCGTCATGCGCCCCCGTCGCGGGACCACTCCTGGGTCTTTCCCGCAAGCCGATCGGCCCGGTCGCATCCTGTGAACGGGCGCCGGGCGACTGAGGGCCCCGTCCGTGCGAGGATCGGGGAGTCACCGAAAGACAACGGAAGGCACATCGTGGCTGAGCAGCTCTACGCCACCCTGAAGACCAACCACGGCAACATCGAGGTTCGGCTGTTCCCGAACCAGGCGCCGAAGACGGTCAAGAACTTCGTCGAGCTCGCCAAGGGCGAGCGGGAGTGGACCCACCCGCAGACCGGTGCCAAGTCCACGGACAAGCTCTACGACGGCACGGTTTTCCACCGGGTGATCAGCGGTTTCATGATCCAGGGCGGTGACCCGCTGGGCAACGGCACCGGCGGCCCCGGCTACCAGTTCGAGGACGAGTTCCACCCGGACCTGCGCTTCGACAAGCCCTACCTGCTGGCCATGGCCAACGCGGGCCCCGGCACCAACGGCTCGCAGTTCTTCATCACCGTCGCCCCGACGGCGTGGCTGACCCGCAAGCACACCATCTTCGGTGAGGTCACCGACGCGGCCAGCCAGAAGGTCGTGGACGGCATCGCCTCCGCGCAGACCAACCCGCGCACCGACCGCCCGCTGACCGACGTGGTCATCGAGTCCGTCGAGATCCGCGAGGGCTGAGACACCCGGCCCGGAGCTCCCCGGGGCGCGAAAGCGTTCGGGGGGAACCAATCGCCCCGCTCGTCCGTAAGGATGGGCGGGGCGGGGTTTCTCGACGACCGAGGGGATTCCATGGACGACCAGGCTGCCGGCAGCCCGCGGGACGCCCACAGCGTCCCCTCCTGCTATCGCCACCCGGACCGCGAGACCGGTATCCGCTGCACCCGCTGCGACCGGCCGATCTGCCCCGAGTGCATGGTCAACGCGTCGGTCGGATTCCAGTGCCCCGAGTGTGTGCGGGGCGGTTCGGGCACCGGGCATGCCCCGTCCGCCTCCGCGCCGCGCACGATCGCCGGGGGCACCGTCACCGAGGACCCGCGGCTGGTCACCAAGATCCTCATCGGGATCTGTCTCGCGGCCTTCCTGGTGCAGTTGTCCGTCGGGGACACCTTCACGGACCGCTTCGACCTCATCGGCCGGGCCTTCGTCCCGCACCTCGGATCGCTCGAGGGTGTGGCGGAAGGGCAGTACTACCGGCTGCTGACGTCGATGTTCCTGCACGGCAGTTACATCCACATCATCTTCAACATGCTGAGCCTGTGGTGGATCGGCGGTCCGCTGGAGGCGGCCCTCGGCCGGGCCCGCTACCTGACCCTCTATGTGGTGTCCGGCCTCGCGGGCAGTGCGCTGAGCTACCTGATCGCAGCCCCGAACCAGCCCTCGCTCGGTGCCTCCGGGGCGGTCTTCGGGCTGTTCGGCGCCACCGCCGTGCTGATGCGGCGGCTGAACTACGACATGCGGCCGATCATCGCCCTGCTGGTGATCAACCTGATCATCACCTTCAGCCCGGGGTTCAACATCGCCTGGCAGGCGCACCTCGGCGGGCTCGTGGCCGGTGTGGTGATGGGGTACGCCATGATCCATGCCCCGCGTGAGAAGCGGACGCTGATCCAGTACGGGACGTGCGCCGTCGTGCTCGCCGCCGTGGTGATCATGACCCTGGTGAGAACGTCCCAGCTGATCTGAGGCCCACCGGGTCGGAGACCTCACCTGGCCAGGGGCCGAGCCGGTCGGGAGTCCGACCTGGTCAGGGACCGGGGCGGTGAGGCCCCACCCGATCAGGGACCGGGCCGGTGGGAGGCCGTTGTCCACAGTGTGTGGCGGATCTTGTGCACAGTGTGCGGGAACACCTGTTCCTGCTGTCGCTGGGACGTGTTTCCGCAGGTCAAGACGTGTTTGAACACACTTTCGATTGCCGGTGGTTCTGTCACACCGGCGTCAACGTCCGATGGGTTATCCACAGATCGTCGTTCTTTTCCCCACGCTGTGGAAAGGCCTGTGGATAACTCAGTGGATAGCCCTGCCCAGAGGTGTGGAACGGCTCGGGCAGGGCCCTGCTCACAGTCCGGTGCGGGCTACTTCCACTGAGTGGAGACGCCGAATCCGGCGGCGATGAACCCGAAGCCCACCACGATGTTCCAGTTGCCCAGGGCTTCGATCGGGAGCCTGCTGTCAGTGACGTAGAAGACGACAATCCAGGCCAGGCCGATGGCGAACAGGGCCAGCATCACGGGCGCGACCCAGGCACGGCTGTTCATCTTCAGCGCGGTCGCCTGCTTCGCGGGCGGCGGCGTGTAGTCGGCCTTCTTGCGGATACGTGACTTCGGCACGAGGGTCTCTCCTGTCGATGCGCTGCGTGGCCGCGCAGAGAACTGGGTCGGGCTCAAAGCAGCGTACAAGGGGACTCTGAGCGCTCCCCCGGGCGTCCGTTAGCGTAGTGCTTCCGCGGCGCCGAAGGAGATAAGGGTACGTTGAGCAATTCTGCCTACTCCCCGGGTTCGGAATCCAGTCCTGTCCGCCGACGCCGTCTGCGGCCCGTGCGGGTGCTCACCGCGGGCGTCTTCGCTCTCGCCGGGCTCATCTTCTTCACCAGCTTCGACACGGCCAAGGGCACCAACATCCGGACGGACGCCTCCCTGCTGAAGCTGTCCGACCTCGTGCACGAGCGCAGCCGCAAGAACGGCGAGCTGGAGGAGTCCAACGGAGCGCTGCGCCGGGACGTGGAAGCGCTCGCCCAGCGCGACGACGGCAGCACCGAGGCGGACGACGACCGCCTCGCCTCCCTGGAGAAGCGCGCGGGGACGAAGAAGCTCAAGGGCGAGGCGATCACCGTCACGCTCAACGACGCCCCGCCGGACGCCACCGCCAAGCTGCCCGGTTACCCGGAGCCGCAGCCCGACTACCTGGTCATCCACCAGCAGGATCTCCAGGCCGTGGTGAACGCGATGTGGCAGGGCGGGGCCGAGGGCATACAGGTCATGGACCAGCGGCTGATATCCACCAGCGCCGTGCGCTGCGTGGGCAACACCCTGATCCTCCAGGGCCGGGTCTACTCACCGCCGTACACGATCACGGCGGTCGGTGACCCCGGGAAGCTGCGGAAGGCGCTCACGGCATCCCCGGCGATCCAGAACTACATGGTGTACGTCAACGTCTACGGGCTCGGCTGGAAGGTCGAGGACAACGGCCCGGTGACTCTCCCCGGCTACTCGGGCACAGTGGACCTGCACTACGCAAAGCCCGTGGAGTGACCGCCGTGGAGTGAAGGCCCGCACAGGGAGCCGCCGGTGCGAGTGATCGTCAGGACCCTCAGCGAACTGTGCGTCACCGTGGGCGCCGTGATCGTCCTCTTCGTCGCCTACGTGCTCTTCTGGACCGGGGTGCGGGCCGACGGCGTCATGGACGACGAGATCGGCCGGCTGCGCGAACAGTGGGCGCAGGAGCGGGCCCGTACCGCGGATACCGGCGGCGCCGGGAACTCCACGGGCGCGGCCGACAGCGGCCCGCCGCGGCAGAAGCCGTACGCGCAGGGCCGTCCCTTCGCCATCATGTACATCCCGCGTCTTGGTTTCACGTGGAACAAGCCCGTTCTCGAGGGCACGGACACGGGCACGCTGAAGAAGGGCCTCGGCCACTACGCCGGCACCGCCCGCCTAGGGGAGCGGGGAAACTTCTCGGTGGCCGGACACCGCCGTACCCACGGCGACCCGTTCAAGGACTTTCCCCAGCTCGGACGGGGTGACGCGGTGGTCCTCACGGACGGGACGACGTGGTTCACGTATCGGATCGACAAGGGCCCCTACAAAACCGTGCCCTCGGACATCGAGGTAATCGACCCCGTGCCACGTATGTCCGGGTACAAGCGGCCGGGCCGCTACCTGACGCTGACGACGTGCGAACCGGAATGGGGTCACAGCCACCGCCTGATCGTCTGGGCGCACTTGGACTCCACCCAGCCCGTGGAGGCCGGGAAACCGGAGGCGTTGCGCCGTTAGTCTGGTGGCGGTACGGCGTGGGTCCGGTGCCGTGGTACGACGGAAGGGACGGCATGTACAGCTGGATCTGGCGGCATCTGCCGGGCAACGGGTGGGTGCGGGCACTCATCTCGCTCCTGCTGATCGTCGCCGTGGTCTACGTCCTCTTCCAGTACGTCTTCCCCTGGGCCGAGCCGCTGCTGCCCTTCAACGATGTGACGGTGGACAACCAGTGAGCGCGCGCATTCTCGTCGTCGACAACTACGACAGCTTCGTCTTCAACCTGGTCCAGTACCTGTACCAACTGGGCGCCGAGTGCGAGGTCCTGCGCAACGACGAGGTGTCGACCGCGCACGCGCAGGACGGTTTCGACGGCGTGCTGCTCTCCCCCGGCCCCGGGACCCCCGAGCGGGCCGGTGTCTGCGTGGAGATGGTGCGGCACTGCGCGGCGACCGGCGTGCCCGTGTTCGGCGTCTGCCTCGGCATGCAGTCGATGCAGGTGGCCTACGGCGGTGTCGTGAACCGCGCCCCCGAGCTGCTGCACGGCAAGACCTCGCCCGTGACCCACGAGGGGAAGGGCGTCTTCGCCGGTCTGCCGTCCCCGTTCACGGCGACCCGCTACCACTCGCTGGCCGCGGAGCCGACGACGGTCCCGGCGGAGCTGGAGGTGACGGCCCGCACGTCCGACGGCATCGTCATGGGGCTGCGCCACCGTGAACTGCCCGTCGAGGGTGTGCAGTTCCACCCCGAGTCGGTCCTCACCGAGCACGGGCACCGGATGCTCGCCAACTGGCTGACGGAGTGCGGCGACCGGGACGCGGTGGCGAGGTCGGCGGGGCTCGCGCCCGTCGTGGGCAGGTCCACGGCGTGACCGCGCTGCGCCCCGAGCGCGAGTCCGGTGCCGAGTACGGGGAGTCGTTCACCGACGGCTCCTCCTACGGCTCCGGCGGCGGGCAGGGGACCCCGTACGGGCAGCAGCCGTACGGGGCGCCCGGCACGCTCGGGGACGCCTGGTACGGCGACCCCCCGCAGGACCCCTACGGCGGCACCTCCTACAGCGAGGGCTCGTTCGGCGGAGACCCCTACGGCGGGGCCGCGCACAACGGGGCCGCCCACCATGGCGCCGCGCACCCGGGGGAGCCCGCGGGCGGTGCCTCCTACGGCGCCGGCGTGCCCGACAGCTCCTACAGCGGGGCGGCCTACGTCGCGGCCTACGGGGGCACGGGCCATGACAGCACGGGCTACGACGGCACGGGCCCGGGCCCCGACGGGGCGCCCTACGGCGCAACGGCCCAGGGCAGTACCGCCTACGACGGCACCGCCTACGACGGCACCGCCTACGACGGGACCATGTACAACGGCGCCCCGGCTGCTGCCGCGTACGCCGGACCCGCGCAGGGCGGAGCCGACTACGGCGGTGCAGCGTCCGGGGGGCCCGCCGCGGAGACGGCATATCTCCCGCCCGTGGACGACGAGACGGTCGCGCTGCGTATCCCGGACCCGCCGCAGCCCGCGACCCGTGAGCCGACCGGGACGGCGACGGCCGCCGACGGCGCGGAAGGCGGCCGGGCGGCCCGCAGGAAGGCCGCCAGACGGGGTCAGGGCCGCCGCGGCGCCGCCCCGGGGTATGACGAGCCGGGCGAGGCGTCCCGGGGCTCCGGCGAGCCGCACACGCCCCTGTCACGGGTCGAGGCGCGCCGCCGTGCCCGTGCGAGCAAACCGGGTGCGGCCGTGGTCGCCAGCCGCGCGATCGGCGAGGTGTTCATCACCTTCGGCGTGCTCATGCTGCTGTTCGTCACCTACCAGCTGTGGTGGACGAACGTGCGGGCGCAGGCGCAGGCTGGCAAGGAGGTCAGCGACCTCCAGAACGACTGGGCGAACGGCAAGCGGAATCCGGGCGCTTTCGAGCCGGGCCAGGGTTTCGCGCTGCTGCACATGCCGAAGCTGGACGTGGTCGTCCCCATCGCCGAGGGCATCAACAGCAAGAAGGTGCTCGACCGGGGCATGGTCGGCCACTACGCCGAGGGCGCGCTGAAGACGGCCATGCCCGAGGACAAGACCGGCAACTTCGGGCTCGCCGGCCACCGCAACACGCACGGGGAGCCGTTCCGCTACATCAACCGGCTGGAGCCGGGCGACCCCATCGTCGTGGAGACGCAGGACACGTACTTCGTGTACAAGATGGCGTCGATCCTGCCGGTGACCTCGCCGAGCAACATCAGTGTCCTGGAGCCGGTCCCCAAGGGCTCGGGCTTCACCGGACCGGGCCGCTACATCACGCTGACGACCTGCACCCCCGAGTTCACCAGCAAGTACCGCATGATCGTCTGGGGCAAGATGGCGGAGGAACGGCCGCGCAGCAAGGGCAAGCCGGATGCGCTCGTCAACTAGGGGCAAGGGGAACGTGGCAACGACCACCGACGACACCGAACAGCAGACCGCCGTGCCCCCGTCACGGCGGCGTCCGGCACGCCGCCGCATGGGTCCCGTCGCGACCGCGGTCAGCGTCTTCGGCGAACTGCTCATCACGACGGGCCTGGTCCTCGGCCTGTTCGTCGTCTACTCGCTGTGGTGGACGAACGTCGTCGCGGACTGGGCGGCGGGCAAGCAGGCCGACAAGGTGCGCGACTCCTGGGCCCGGGAGGGCGGCGTGGACGGCGGCGGTCCCGTCTCCTTCGACAGCAAGGACGGCATCGGCTTCCTGCACGTGCCCGCGATGAGCGACGACGAGATCCTCGTCGAGAAGGGCACGTCGATGAAGGTCCTCAACGACGGCGTCGCCGGCTACTACACCGACCCCGTCAAGGCGACCCTGCCGACGTCCGGCAAGAAGGGCAACTTCTCCCTCGCCGCGCACCGGGACGGCCACGGTGCGAAGTTCCACGGCATCCACCGGATCGGCAAGGGCGACGCGATCGTCTTCGAGACGAAGGACACCTGGTACGTCTACAAGACCTACGCGGTCCTCCCCGAGACGTCGAAGTACAACGTCCAGGTCCTCGCCCCGGTCCCCGAGGAGTCCGGGGTGAAGAAGGCCGGCCACTACATCACGCTGACGACCTGCACACCCGTGTACACGAGCAAGTACCGCTACGTCGTGTGGGGCGAACTGGTCCGCACGGAGAAGGTCGACGAGCAGCGGACGCCGCCCGAGGAACTGCGCTGACCGGCGTCCCCGCGCCCCGGCCCACCACCGCGCACCCTCCGCCCGCGCCGTCCCGGCCGCCCCGCGCCCCTCGCGTGTGACGCACGGCGGTGGTCGGCCTCGCCGGTGCCGCGGGCGGCGCCAAAGGATCCGGACGCGTCCGGTCCCGCGCACGACGAAGCCCCGGCCCCCTCACCTGGAGGGCCGGGGTTCGTCGTGCCGTTGGTGCGGCGGGCGGTGCGTCAGTCGCGGCCGCCCGTGAGGCCGCCGAAGATGCCTCCGTTGTCACCGCCGTTCGGCCCGCCCTGCTGGCCTCCTATGGCGATCAGCACGACCTTGTCGCCCTGCTTGACCTCCTGGCCCTCCTGCGGGTTGCTGCCGACGACCACGGCGTTGTCGTCGTTCGCGCCCTGGACCCGATCCAGCTGGAGGCCCGCCTGGGCGATGACCTGCTTGGCCTGGCCGACCGTCATCTGGGTGACGCGCGGCATGGCGAACTTGTTCTCCTGCTGCTTCGCCTTGCCGATGACGATCGTGACCTGGGAGCCCTTGTCGGCCGTCGAGTTGGGGCCCGGCGTGGTCGAGATGACCTTGCCCACCTGGTTCGGGTCGTCGGTCTCCTGCTCGGTGCAGTTGCCCACCAGGTCGTTGCCCGTCATCTGGGTCTTCGCCTCGTCGCAGGTCTTGCCGGTGACGTCCGGGACGGTCGCCTTCTCCTGCTCCTTGGCGATGATCAGAGTGATCGTCGAGCCCTTCTCCACCTCCTTGCCGGAGGTCGGGTTCTGGTCGAGGACGCTGTTCGGTTCCTCCGTCGAGACCCGCGACTCGGTCTCGATCTTGAACTGGTAGTCGTCACCCTCCAGCTTGGTGGTGGCGTCCTCCAGGCTCAGACCGATCACGCTCGGCACCGCCACCTTCGGGGCACCGGTCGAGACCACCAGGTTGACGGTGGTGTCCTTCTTGACCTTGGCGCCCTGCTTCGGGTCCTGGTCGCAGATCTTGCCCTTGGTCTCGTTCTCACAGGGCTTCGACGTGAAGGCGAGTTTCAGGTCGCCGTTCTCGGCGAGACGTTCGGCGTTCGCCTTGGTCTCACCTATGAAGTTCGGGACCACCACGTCCTCGTTGCCCACCCCGCCGTCGCCGCCGAACGCCCAGCGGCCGATCAGGATGGCGCCGATCAGGACCAGGACACCCGCCGCGACCAGCAGGATCGTCGAGGTGTTGTTCTTCTTCGGCTGGCGGCGGCGGCCCTGACGGTCGTCGTAGCCGTAGCCGCCGTCGTCCGGGTTCATGGGCGGCAGCATCGAGGTGGCCGCGGCACCGCCGGCGTCCTGGCGCAGGGCCGTGGTCGGCTGGTCGTCCGGATAGCCGCCGTAGCCCACCGAGCCGAGGGCCGCGGTGGCCGCGACCGGCTGTCCGTCCAGGCAGGCCTCGATGTCGGCGCGCATCTCGTCCGCCGACTGGTACCGGTAGTCGGGGTCCTTGACCAGCGCCTTCAGGACGATGGCGTCCATCTCGGGCGTGATCTCGGGGTCGAAGACGCTGGGCGCCTGCGGTTCCTCACGGACGTGCTGGTAGGCGACGGCGACCGGGGAGTCGCCCACGAACGGCGGGCGGACGGTCAGCAGCTCGTAGAGCAGGCAGCCGGTGGAGTAGAGGTCGGAGCGGGCGTCGACCTGTTCGCCTTTGGCCTGTTCGGGGGAGAGGTACTGGGCGGTGCCGATCACGGCCGACGTCTGGGTCATCGTCATGCCGGAGTCGCCCATGGCGCGGGCGATGCCGAAGTCCATGACCTTGACCTGGCCGTTGCGGGTCAGCATGACGTTGGCCGGCTTGATGTCGCGGTGCACGATGCCCGCGCGGTGCGAGTACTCCAGGGCCTGGAGGATGCCGATGGTCATCTCCAGCGTCCGCTCCGGCAGCAGCTTGCGGCCACTGTGGAGAAGCTCACGCAGCGTGGAGCCGTCGACGTACTCCATGACGATGTACGGGATGGAGACCCCGTCGATGTAGTCCTCGCCCGTGTCGTAGACCGCGACGATCGCGGGATGGTTGAGCGAGGCGGCCGACTGGGCCTCCCGGCGGAACCGGGCCTGGAAGGACGGGTCGCGCGCGAGGTCCGCGCGCAGCGTCTTCACCGCCACGGTGCGGCCGAGGCGGGTGTCATGCGCGAGGTAGACCTCCGCCATGCCACCGCGGCCGAGCACCTGGCCCAGTTCGTACCGGCCGCCGAGGCGACGCGGCTCTTCCATAGCTACCTACCAGCCCTCTCCGTCGGTCCCGGCCGGCACGTACGTGCGGCCGGAGGCTGCGTTCCGGGCCTACCGTACCCGGCTCGTTTTGTGTGACCTGGCCAAGTGCGTCAGCCGATACAGGACCGGTACCGCAACGTGCACCGATGTGAAGCGGACGTGACCGGTGTCACTGCTTGCCCTTGATGACCGCCTCCATCACGTCCTTGGCGATCGGGGCGGCGAGCCCGCCACCGGAGATGTCTCCGCGCACGGCGTCGTCGTCCTCGATGACGACGGCCACCGCGACCGGGGAGCCGCCGTCACCGGTCTTGGCGTAGGAGATGAACCAGGCGTAGGGGTTCTTGCTGTTGGCGACACCGTGCTGGGCGGTGCCGGTCTTGCCGCCGACGGTGACGCCCGGGATGCGGGCGTTGCCGCCGGTGCCGTTCTCGACGACCGTCTCCATCATCGACTGGAGGATCTGGGCGTTCTTGGCCTGCATGGGCCGGCTCAGCTCCTCCGGCTTGGTCTTCTCGACGGTGTCCAGGTTCGGTGCCTGCAGCGCGTCGACCATGTAGGGCTGCATCATCGAGCCGTTGTTGGCGATGGCCGCGGTGACCATGGCCATCTGCAGCGGCGTGGTGGCGGTGTTGAACTGGCCGATGGAGGACAGCGCGACCTGCGAGGGCTCCATGTCGTCGGAGAAGACGGAGGCGTTGGCGCGGACCGGCGTGAACTGCTCCTCGTTGAAGCCGAACTTCTCGGCCGTCTCGAGCATCTTGTCGTTGCCGAGGTCGGCGCCGATCTTGCCGAAGACGGTGTTGCAGGACACCCGCAGCGCCTCGCGCAGGGTGGCGTCCTTGCAGGGCAGGTTGCCGTCGTTCTTCAGCTCGGTGCGGGTCCCCGTCATCACCCAGGGCAGGGGCGTGTCCGTCTTCTCGTCGGCGTCCTTGTAGAGACCGTGCTCCAGGGCCGCGGCCGCGGTGACGACCTTGAAGGTCGATCCGGGTGGGTAGACCTCGCGCAGGGCCCGGTTGAGCATCGGGTCGTCCGGGTTGTTCTTCTTCTGCAGCTTCTGCCAGGCCTCGGTGTCCGTCGTGGTGGAGTTCCCGGCGAACGACGACGGGTCGTAGGACGGGTAGGAGGCGAGGGCGAGGATCTTGCCGGTGGACGGCTCGATGGCGGCCACGGCGCCCTTGCCGCCCTGCCGCTTCAGCCCCTCGTAGGCGGCCTTCTGCGCGGCGGAGTTCAGCGTGGTGACGACGTTGCCGCCCTGCTTCTTCTTCCCGGTCAGCATGTCCAGGGTGTTGCGGAAGAACAGCTGGTCGGCGTTGCCGGTGAGGATGTCGTCCTCGATGCTCTCCAGCTGGGTCGCGCCGAAGGCCTGCGAGGCGTAGCCGGTGACCGGCGCCCACATCGGGCCGTTCTTGTAGGTGCGCTTGTACTCGAAGTCGCTGCCCGAGGTCTGCTTCGAGCCGGTGATCGGATCGCCGTCGACGATGATGTTGCCGCGAGGCTGCGCATACCGCTCGATGGCGATCCGGCGGTTGTTCTCGTTCTTCTGCAGGGCGTCGGCCTGCACGTACTGGAGCCAGTTGTTCCGGATCATCAGGGCGAGGATGAGGAGCCCGCAGAAGATCGCGATGCGGCGCAGGGGCTTGTTCACGGTCGGACCACCTGGGTCATCTCGGCGTCTGGGTTGGTGGCGGGCGCGGGCGCCGGGCGTCGGGCGGTGTCACTGATGCGCAGCAGGATGCCGATCAGCGCCCAGTTGGCGATGACGGAGGAACCGCCGTAGGCGAGGAACGGCATCGTCATACCGGTCAGCGGGATGAGCCCCATGACACCGCCGGCGACCACGAAGATCTGCAGGGCGAAGGCGCCGGACAGGCCGATCGCGAACAGCTTGCCGAACGGGTCGCGCGCGGCCAGCGACGTCCGCACACCGCGCTCGATGATCAGCCCGTAGAGCAGCAGCATCGCCATCACGCCGGCCAGGCCGAGCTCCTCGCCGAAGGTGGCGAAGATGAAGTCGGAGTTGGCGGCGAAGCCGATGAGGTCGGAGTTGCCCTGGCCGAGGCCGGTGCCCATGACACCGCCCGAGCCGAACGACATGATCGACTGGCCGATCTGCTCGCAGGCGCCGGAGGTCTTGTAGCAGCCGAAGGGGTCCAGCCAGGCGTCCACACGCGCCTGGACGTGGCTGGCGAACGAGGCCACGCCGACCGCGCCGGCGGCGGACATCAGCAGACCGATCACGATCCAGCTGGTCCGCTCGGTGGCGACGTACAGCATGACGACGAACAGGCCGAAGAACAGCAGGGAGGTGCCGAGGTCGTTCTCGAAGACGAGGACGAGGAGGCTGACCGCCCAGATGGTGATGATCGGACCGAGGTCGCGGCCGCGCGGCAGGTACAGGCCCATGAACCGGCGGCTGGCCAGGGCGAGGGCGTCCCGCTTCACCATGAGGTAGCCGGAGAAGAAGATCGCGATGACGATCTTCGCGAACTCGCCGGGCTGGATGGAGAATCCGGCGACCCGGATCCAGATCTTGGCGCCGAAGACGTCGGCGCCGAGGCCCGGCACCAGCGGCAGCAGCAGCAGGACCAGGGCGGCCACCATGGAGATGTAGGTGTACCGCTGCAGGATGCGGTGGTCCTTGAGGAAGACGAGCACGGCGACGAACAGGGCGACGCCGATGGCCGAGTACAGCAGCTGGTTCGGGGCGGACGGGCTGAACGCGCCGTAGGCCCGCTTGGCCAGTTGCTGCAGCCGCTCCGACTGGTCCAGCCGCCAGATGGCCACCAGCCCCAGACCGTTCAGCAGGGTCGCCAGGGGCAGCAGCAGCGGGTCGGCGTAGGGCGCGAACTTGCGCACCACGAGGTGGCCGACGCCCGCCAGCAGCCCGAGGCCCAGCCCGTAGGCGAGCAGCCCGGAGGGCACGGTGCCGTCGATGGCGAGGCCCACGTTGGCGTAGGCGAAGACCGGGATGACGACGGCGAACACCAGCAGCGCCAGCTCGGTGTTGCGCCGGCTCGGGGCGCCGATCGCGCCGATCGTGGACGTGTGCTGCGCCGACGGGTTGGTAGTACTGCTCATCGTGTGACAGGGCCTCTCACGGCTTGCCTACTGCTTACCGCACAGCGAGACGACCTTCTGCTCCTCCTCCGAGAGGCTGGGGCCGGGGCTGGGATCAGGTGCGGTCGTGGACGGGGGCGTGGACTTCTCCGGCGCCTTCGTCGACCCCGAGGGGTCGGGCGTCGGCGTGACCTTGGACGTGAAGGAGGCGGGAGTGGTTCCCGTGGTGCCCCCGGCCTCGCCCTCACCGGTCTTCGCGTTGTTCTCGCTCTCGGCGGCACGCCGCTCGGCCGCCTTCTTGCAGGCGGAGGCCTGCACCGACAGTTCCTCGATCTTCGCCCGGGCGTCCGCCAGGTCGCTCTCGGGGATGGTGCCCTCGACCAGCTTCTGCTGGTAGGGCGGCAGGTACTTGAGTTCGATCTCGGGGTGGTCCTGCTGGACCTTCGACAGCGACACCCACGCCAGGTCCTGGCTGATGCCCCGGTACAGCGCGACGTGGTCCTCGTTGGTGCCGACGTAGTACTGCGTCTGCGTCCAGCGCCAGCCGCCGTACAGACCGCCGCCGACGACGGCGAGGGCCAGCAGGCCGAAGAAGGACCGCTTGAGCCACTTGCGGCCCTTGCGCGGTTTGGTGAAGTCGTCGTCGCCGTAGCCGAAGCCGTCGGTGGGGATGAAACCGGTCACGTCGCCGCTGCCGGGCGGGCCGAACTCGCCGCCGCCCTGGGAGCGCCGGCGGCCGAGCCCGGAGGCGCGTCCGGCCGGGGTCTGCATGATGCCGTTGTCGTGCAGCTGGCTCTGGTTCTCGGCGACGGCGCCGACCACGACGGGGGTGTCGGACAGCTGCCCGGCCAGGGTGTCCCCGGTGTCTAGGTCGAGGACGTCGGCGACGATCACCGTGATGTTGTCGGGTCCGCCGCCGCGCAGCGCCAGTTCGATCAGGTTCTGGACGGTCTCCTCGGGGCCCTGGTAACTGGCCAGGGCGTCCTCGAGGGTCTGGTGGGAGACCACGCCGGACAGGCCGTCGGAGCAGATCAGGTACCGGTCGCCGGCCCGCACCTCACGGATCGACAGGTCGGGCTCGACGTGCTCACCGCTGCCGAGGGCCCGCATCAGCAGGGACCGCTGCGGGTGGGTGGTCGCCTCCTCCTCGGTGATCCGGCCCTCGTCGACCAGCCGCTGCACCCAGGTGTGGTCCTGGGTGATCTGCGTCAGGACGCCGTCCCGCAGCAGGTAGGCGCGGGAGTCGCCGACGTGCACCATGCCGAGCCGCTGACCGGTCCACAGCAGGGCGGTCAGGGTGGTGCCCATGCCCTCGAGCTGCGGGTCCTCCTCGACCATCATGCGCAGCTGGTCGTTGGCCCGCTGCACGGCCGTGCCGAGCGAGGTGAGCAGGTCGGAGCCGGGGACGTCGTCGTCGAGCGCGACGATGGTGGAGATCGCCTCGGAGGAGGCGACCTCACCGGCCGCGGCGCCGCCCATGCCGTCGGCGATGGCGAGCAGGCGCGGACCGGCGTAACCGGAGTCCTCGTTGCCCTCCCGGATCATCCCCTTGTGCGATCCGGCGGCGAAGCGCAGGGAAAGGCTCATGCGCACCTCGCCAGTCGGCTCCGGGTACAGCCGGTCGTGTCGAGCCACACTGCCCACCCTCCGGTCGGGAGCGCGCCGCGGCCCTGGGTGGGGGCCGGCGATGCGTGCTCGCTCCGCTCGCGCTCATTCATTGGTGTAGCACTACTTCCGCAGCTCGATGACGGTCTTGCCGATGCGGATCGGCGCGCCCAGCGAAATCGGCGTGGGGGTCGTCAGCCGGTTCCGGTCCAGGTAGGTGCCGTTCGTGGAGCCGAGGTCCTCGACGATCCACTGGCCGTCGCGGTCCGGGTAGATCCTGGCATGACGGCTGGAGGCGTAGTCGTCGTCCAGCACGATCGTGCTGTCGTGCGCGCGGCCCAGGGTGATGGTCTGGCCCTGCAGCGCGACGGTGGTGCCGGTGAGGGTCCCCTCGGTCACCACCAGCTTGGTGGGGGCGTTCCGGCCGCCGCGACGGCCGCCGCCCGACTGCTGGCGCTGCGGCGGCGGCGCCTGCCGGGCGGCCTGCTGCGCGCGGCCGGCCTCCCGCCGTGCTCCGCGCTGGGTGACCCGCGTACCGAACAGGTCGCTCCGGATGACCTGCACGGCCACGATCACGAACAGCCACAGTACGGCCAGGAACCCCAGCCGCATGACCGTGAGGGTCAGCTCTGACATTGCCCCCGCTTCACCCTTCGGCTTGCCTATAGATAACGGTGGTGCTGCCCACGACGATCCGCGAGCCGTCGCGGAGCGTAGCGCGGGTGGTGTGCTGTCCGTCCACCACGATGCCGTTCGTGGACCCGAGATCCTGGATCGTCGAGGGCGTTCCGGTCCGGATCTCGCAGTGCCGGCGGGAGACGCCGGGGTCGTCGATCCGCACGTCGGCCTCGGTGCTGCGGCCCAGGACGAGCGTCGCCCGGGAGATCTGGTGGCGGGTGCCGTTGATCTCGATCCAGTAGCGGGTGCGTCCGGCGGACACGGGTGCGGCGGGGGGCCGCTGGCCGCCCGCGGGCTGCGGGTAGCCGTAACCGCCGCCGCGCGCGCCGGGCGGCGGCGCGGCCGGCATGGGCGGGGCGCCCGCGGGCGCGGCCGGCGGGTAGCCGTAGCCGCCGGGGCGGCCGGCCGGGGCCGGGCCGGCGCCGGGGGCACCGGGAGCCTGGCTGGCGGAGGAGGCGAGGGTGCGGCTGCGCACCCGGTACAGGCCGGTGTCGAGGTCGTCGGCCTTCTCCAGGTGGACCTTGATCGGGCCCATGAAGGTGTAGCGCTGCTGCTTGGCGTAGTCCCGCACCATGCCGGCCAGCTCGTCGCCGAGCTGGCCCGAGTACGGGCTGAGCCGCTCGAAGTCCGGGGTGCTCAGTTCGACGATGAAGTCGTTGGGGACGACGGTCCGGTCGCGGTTCCAGATGGTGGCGTTGTTGTCGCACTCCCGCTGGAGCGCTCCCGCGATCTCCACGGGCTGCACCTCGGACTTGAACACCTTGGCAAAGGTGCCGTTGACCAGACCTTCGAGACGCTGCTCGAACTTCTTCAGGACTCCCATGGGGCACCTCCTCCGTCGCTGCCGTCCTGTGTACTGCCCCGTGCACCGTGCCGTGCACCGCTTACCTGGTACTGCTTACTGATCGTATCCACGCGCCGCCCGATCGGCTGGTTCCCCCTGATCCGCCCCGTCGACGGGTGTCGACGCCTGACGAAGTTCCCTCCGGGACTCCCCTTCGAACTCCTCCGCCCTGCACGTCGCCTTCGTGCGCGCCGTTTCTGCCATGGATCGTAGAGGGGGCCGAAGACCAGTGTCCCGCACCCGGCTGTGGACTCCGCCTGCTCCTGGGTGGACGGGAAGGACCGGTACGAGGTTGATACGTGAAGCAGTCCTGGCCGGTACGTGACGGCCCCGGGCGGCCCTCCCGCTGCGTCCCGCAGGGCCGTGCCGGGGCCGTCGGTGCGGTGGCGCTGCTCGGCGCGGGCCGGGTGCCGGAGGCGGCGGAAAGGGATGTGAATCCACCCCGGCCAGCGTGCTAATGTTCTCGTGTCGGAAGGCGCCGCACCCCTACGGGGAAGGGCCCGATGACACACCCAATGCGCGGGTGGCGGAATAGGCAGACGCGCTGGATTCAGGTTCCAGTGCCCGCAAGGGCGTGGGGGTTCAACTCCCCCCTCGCGCACCACGGAGCACCGACGAAAGTGCTCTGATTGCACCGACGAAGCGGGCCCATCGTGATCACGATGGGCCCATTTCGCTATACCCGGTCAGGTCAGACGCGGTGTGATGGTGCTTACACGCACGACGGCCCGGCGGCTGGCGAGCCGCCGGGCCGTCGTGGTTGTTGATCTTCAGTGGGCTGTTGAAGTGTGAGCAGTCTCACTCATCGGGCGAGGCCAACGGCGTGCGAGTGTTCTCCCTGGCGCCGGACCGCCTGAACGACGCCTCCGTGGAGCGGATCCTCAACGCCAAGCGCCGCTGGGGCGTCTCCGTCATGGCCCTGGCCTACCGACTCCGCGCCTTCGGCCTGCTGTCCGAGTGGCGTCACACCCAGACCGTCAGGAAACTCGCCCAGATGGGATACCGCGGCGGCGAACCTGGCTCCCTGCTGGCCCGAGAGAGCAGCCAGCTTCTGGCCAAGGTCTGTGAGGCCCTGCGTGCCAAGGGCATGACCGCCGCCGAGGCCGCGGCCCAGTTGGGTGTTCATCCCGACGACCTGAGCGACTACGTCTTCGGACTCGTACCCATCAGCGTCCCGGGCGGAGGAAGGAATTCGGCGGCACCGCGCCCCGGACTGCGGCTGGTTCACGATGCCGTCCCGGCTGGACACGCACAGGCTGGCGCCAGTGTCACGGCACCCGGCGCTTCCACAGCCGTCACGATGCAGACGAAGACACCTTTCGAGGAACCAGACGACGACACCCCAGCTCCTCCCATACCCCTGCGACGTCCCACGCGATCTGGTCCGGTGATGCCCCGAGGTGGGTGACCTTTGTCTACGCGCCCACTTCGCCGTACGCGGCGAGCAGCACGGCCGGGGCGGGGCCATCCAGGACGGTGGGCTTGGCCAAGCCGTCGGGGACCAGGTTCTTGCCCTCGGCGGTATGGATGCCGGTCTTGCCGCCGAGGGCCACGTCCACCATCGCCAGGACGGTGGCCGGGATGGCGATCCAGCGCACTCCGCGCAGCCAGGTCGCGGCCACTACCCGGCCAGGCCGGTGGCGAAGCCGAGGCCGGCGACTCCGGAGCGGGTGAAGTTGGACTGGGCGAGCGCCTTCCAGCGGTAGGCAGTGACCTCGGTCTTCTTCGCTTCGGCACCTGGTCGATCGAGCATGCCCGAATGGAGGGGACACCGGAAAGCCCACTGACGTCGGCGGCGCGACGACGGCGTCCCGCCGTGTGCAACGCCGTTGCGTAAAGGCGGTGGGTGGTCTGCCAAGTGGGCGAGCAGCAGGGCGGGCTGAGACTGGCGCAAAACGACATGTGGTCGGATGCGTTCATCATTCGATACCTACAGAGGCGTCTGCCTGAAGTTACGGGGGTGATTTTCAGCCAGTCTTGATGTTCGAATCATTGTGTACATTCCCCTCATCCTCATTCGCTGCATCCACCGAATCGAACAAGTCTTCGGTAATATAGGGCGATGGTCGGCAGACGGTCGCGAGGAGGGCCGCCCTGCGGATCGCGTGTGTGAGAAGAGCGCGTGGATGTGGCCTGACCCGGGGGGCAATGAGTGATTTGCTGCATGAGGCGTACGCGGCCGGCGGCCCCGAGCCGGGAGGGGCGACGGAGCTCGACGACGAGCAGTGGCGCCGCAGTTTCGAATCGCTGTTCCTCGGCACGATACGGCTGGTCCGTACCGCGGTGAGCGCCATGGAGGAGGGCGGCGCCCTCGGACTGGTGCTGTCCGGCACGGTACGTCAGCCGGTGGCCGGTCTTGTGCTGTCCAACGGGCTGCGGCCCGGCCTCGCCATGACCGCGAAAGAACTCGCCGACGAACTCGGGCCCCGGGGAATACGCGTGTTCGGGCTGCTCCCTTCGCAGATCGATACCGAGCGGGTCCTGGAACTCGATTCCCTGAACGGAGATCCCGAGGCGGTGCGTGCACGGAACTCGGCAGCTATTCCGTTGCGCCGGTATGGGCGGCCCGAGGAATTCGGGAAGGTGGCCGCCTTCCTGCCGTCGCCGGCGGCGTCGTACCTCACCGGACTGATGGTCCCGGTCGACGGCGGGGCCCTTCGGTACATCTGACACCAATCCGACAACCGATATCTTCCTGACGCACTCATTCCGAAGGTGGCCGCCCGTTGAAAATCCGTATCGATCGCAGCGCCCTGGCCGAAGCAGTCGCCTGGGCCTTTCACGCCGTCCCCTCACGGCCGCCGGTCCCCACGCTCGCCGGTCTTCTCCTGACCGCCGCGGACAACGTCCTCACCGTGTCGGGTTTCGACTACGAGGTCTCCGCCAAATTCAGCGTGGAGGCGGATGTCCTGGAGCCGGGTTCCATCGTCGTCTCCGGCAGGCTCCTTTCCGAGGTGTCCAAGTCGCTTCCGAACCTGCCGGTAGAGATCTCGGCCGACGAGTCGGAGGCGGTGCTGCTGTGTGGCGCGTCCCAGTTCGACCTCCCCGCCATGCCGCTGGAGGACTACCCCGCACTGCCCGAGATGCCGCAGGTCCTGGGCACGGTCGACGGCGCCCTGTTCGCGGAGGCCGTCGCACAGGCGGCGGTCGCCACCGGGCGCGACGAGACACTGCCGATCCTCACCGCCGTCCGGCTCGAAGTCACCGAGTCCACGCTGCGCATGGTGTCCACGGACCGGTATCGCCTCGCGGTACGGGACATACCGTGGAACCCCGTCACCCCGGACGTCGAGCTCAGCACGAACGCGCTGGTTCCGGCGAAGGCCCTGCACGAGATCGCCCGTTCGTTGTCGAAGGGTGAGACCGTGACGCTGTGCCTCGACGCGTCGGAATCCGCCGCGGGCGGTGGGATCATCGGTTTCGAGGCCGGTCCCCGCCGGGCGACCACCCGGCTCATGGACGGCTCGTTCGTCAAGTACAAGAGCATCTTCCCGAGCGAGTACACCGGAAGCGCGGTCATCGAGCGGGTGGCGCTGCTGGAGGCGGCCAAGCGTGTCTCGCTGGTGATCGAGCGGCATGCCCCACTGCGGATGACGCTGTCCGAGGGCCGGATCGTGCTGGACGCCGGGAACGCCGTCGAGGCCCGCGGCCGGGAGGCTGTGGCCGCCCACTACGAGGGCGAGGAATTCGGCCTTGCCGCCAACCCGAGCTTCCTGGTGGAGGGCCTGAGCGCGATCAGCGCGCCTTTCGTCGAGTTCAGCTACACGACGACCAGCAAGCCCGCGGTCTTCACCGCTCTGCAGGAGCCGGAGGGCGAGCACGACCCCAGCTACCGGTACCTGTTCATGCCGTTGCGCACCAAGTGATCTCGCGTCGCCGGCAGCCGGCTGCCGGCACCGCCAGGGCTGGGTGCGGTCCCCTCTCCGGGCAGACCGCGCCCAGCCCTTTCAGGGCGAACCGGACCGGTCAGCCATCGGTGCCGTGGCTCAGCCGGTCGGCCTCCGCCGCCAGTTGCCGCACCGTGAGCAATATCACGGGCGGCGCGCCCCCCCATCGCCTGGGTGGATCCGCCCGCCGGGGCCGGGCCGCGCGCACCGGCCGGCGTCCGCCGCCGGTGCCGACGGGGTGCCCGGCCGGACCGGCTAGCCTCCCGGAATGGCTATTGACCTGAGTGATCCCGGTCCGGAATTCCTCTCGTTCTGGCGGGAGCGGCTGTTCCCCACCCTCACCACCATGCGGCCCGACGGCAGCCCCCATGTCGTCCCCGTCGGGGTGACGTACGACCCGGAGCACCGGCTCGCCCGGATCATCACCCGGCGGACGAGCCGGAAGGCGGCCCATGTCGGGGCGGCGCAGCCGGACGGCGCGCGGGTCGCGGTGTGCCAGGTGGACGTGGGCCGCTGGGCGACCCTGGAGGGTGTGGCGCGGGTGCGCACCGAGCCGGAGGCGATCGCCGAGGCGGTCGAGCGGTACGCGGAGCGCTACGGCCGCATGCCCAGCCCCAACCCCGAGCGCGTCGCCATCGAGATCACGGTGACGCGCGCGATGGGACGCGTCTGAGGCGGGGCGCCCGGGCCTCTCGTTTCGGATTTCGCCGGGCTCGCGGGCCCCGGGTGTGCATGGGGTGAGCGGTGCGTCCGGCGGGCACGGCCGCACCGCGCGCTGTGGGGATCACCACAAAGGGCGGAGCGGAGGGACCGTGTCTCCCGCCAACGCCCTGATCATGGTGGCGAGTTCCGCCCGGGGCACCTCCAGGTCCGCCGCCCGGAGCCGCTCGGACAGCTGCGCCTCCAGCTCGTGCAGGGTGCGCCCGGCCACGGTCAGGTGGGTTCGCGCCCGGTCGGTGAGGACCACCAGTCTGCGGCGCCCGCCGGCGGGGTGCGGGCGGCGCTCGACGTAGCCGCGCTTCTCCAGGTCGTCGACGATCTGGCCGGCGGCCTGCTTGGTGACCCCGAGCTCTTCGGCCAGCTCGCTGCTGGTCGCGCCTTCACCGCGCAGCGCCTGGAAGGCCAGGCCGTGGACGGGACGCAGGTCGGCGTACCCGGCGGCGTCCAGACGGTTCACGAATTCGGTGAGGACCAGTTGGAAGGCCATCCCGAGCAGGAAGGTGAGCTCGGTCCGCTCCAGGGGGTCTGACGTCTCCATCGGGTCATCTTGACACAGTTGTATAAAGTCACTTTACTCGCCGTGAGTAAAGTGACTTTATACAGGAGGTCCGCCGTGCATGTGATCAGTGAGAGCGAACAGCGCACCACCCGCACCTCCGCGGGCGTGATGTACGGACTGGCGGCGCCCAGCCAGGGCGGCGCCGAACTCAGCATCTGGCGGGTGGAGCTCGGCGCGGACGCGGCGACGCCGGTGCACGTCATCGACCGGGAGCAGGTGTGGATGCCGCTGTCCGGCTCGTTCGAGGTCGAGGTGGACGGCAGGAGCGAGATGGCCGGTGCGGGCCAGGCCGTGGTTCTGCCCGCCGGCTCGGTGCGGCGGCTGACGGCCGCAGGCGGGCCGGCGCAGGCACTGGTCGCCATGGCCGCCGGAGGCCGTGCCGTGCTGCCGGACGGACAGGAACGGATTCCCCTGCCCTGGGCCGAGTGACGCGCCCGCGCAGGGCGCAGGCGCGCGACGCGGCGCCCCCTCCCCTCAGAACCAGCCGCGCTCGCGGGCCGACAGAGCGGCCTGGCAGCGGTTGGTGGCGTGCAGGCGGGTCATCCGGCTGGCCACGTGCTTGCGGTACGTCCGCACCGAGATGCCCAGGTCCCGGGCGCCGCTCTCGTCCTTGTCGGCGCTGTGGAGGGTCTTGAGGATCCTGCGCTCGATCTCGGTGGGCGACACGTCGGCCGGGGTGGGCAGTTCCTGGGCCATGGCCCACATCCGGTCGAAGAGGGTGACGAGGGCGGCCACCAGGCCGGGCTCGCGCGTGAGCAGGGCGGCATCACGGCCACCGGCACGGCACAGAGCCTCCTGTCCTTCGCCCCCCCTGACCTCGACCATCACCATGCCGGCCCGGATCATCGCGGGCGACACCGCCTGGTGGGAGCCCCCAGCCTCGCTCCTGGTCTCGCCGGCGGCCGCCACCCTCGTCGTCCTGGCCGCCGAGCGGGTCTACCGCAGGGCCCTGATGCAGACCGGCCGCAAGCTGTCCTTCCGTCAGGCCTTCAAGCCGGCCGACTGAACCGGCGCCGGGTGGCACTCCCGCCCGGCCTGGCCGGAACCGCTCCGGCGGACGCGAGCGCGTCCCTACCATCCAGACGCCGGCCGGCGGCATGGCCGCCGGACACCCGGCGGAGCAACCCCGTCCACCCGGTCCGAAGGACCGGAGCAACTCCCCGAGGAGACACGTCATGAGCGACACGAACCGCCCCAACAACACCGTCCTGTACGCCGCCCTCATCGCCATCCTGTGCGGCGCCGAAGTGGCGGTCATCACCAGCGACATGGGCAACACGGTCCGGTACGGTCTGGGCGCCGTGCTCCTCCTCGCCCTGGTCGCGTGCGTCTTCCAGCTGAGCCGGACCCGCCGCACCCGCTGATCCCGCCGCACGCGTTCGCCCCCGGGCCGGGGCCGCCCCCGCCCCCCGAGCGGCCCCGGCCGGACACCCCCCTCCAGTGGAGGCTTCCATGCCCACCGAGCACCCCGTCCGCATCAGCGGCCCGGACGACGCTGCCCCGGAAACCGCGGCGATCCGCCTGATCGCCCTGCTGCCCACGGGCCGGAGAGCCACCGTCCTCGACTGCCACGGCGGCACGGCGACCCTGAAGCTCACCGTGCCCGACGGCCTCACCCCGCCGGCGGTCGACCGCACCCTCGACGACATCCTCGCCAGCCCGGTCCTGCGGGGCTGGACCAAGGCGTGACGGCGCCGGCCCCCACCGGCCGGTCCCGCCCGTCCCACTCACTCCTCCCATCCCGCACGCCTCCCACCCCCACCGAATCAAACCGCGCGGTCGGTTCGGTAGGGTCCGCGGGGGACGTCAATTACCCGCCATGATCGTCCGGTACCAGGGGGCGGCGCGCGCGAACGCCTCCGCGAAGCGCGGGCCCGGCGAACAGTCCAGCTCCCGCCAGAAGGCGTCGTCCGTGAACCAGTGGTCCACGGTCAGCATGCCGAGGTGGTGCAGCGCCCGCGGGGACCCGGCGGCCCGTGCCAGCGCGGTCTCGACGTCCACCGGGGCGGTATCACCGGGCCGGTGCTCCACCAGGGCTCCGACCGCGGCGAGCAGCTCCGGGACGGGCACCGGATCGGGGTGGTTGACGTAGTGGATGCTCCCGGGCCGCGGGCCGGTGCCGGGCAGCGCCGCCGCCACGACCGCCCGGCCCAGCGCGTCGGCGTCGATCATGGACTGACGTGCGTCGCAGCCGGTGAGCGTCGCGGACAACTCGCGCAGCAGACCCACCAGTCCGGGGACCACCCAGCGGTCGCCCCGCCCGTACACCAGGTGTGGACGCAGCACGACGCCGCCCGCGTCGAGGACGTACCGTTCGGCCGCCGCCCGGCTGCGGCTGGTCGCGGAGGCCGGAGCGATCGGCACCTCGCCGGGCCGCACCCCGCGGAACGGCCCGCGGCCGTGGACCGCCGCGGTGCTCACGTACACGATGCGGCGCACGCCGCTGCGCACCGCCTCCGCCACCAGGGTCCGGGTGCCGAGGTCGTTGACCGCGGTGACGGTCTCCGGGTCCCCGCCGACGCGCGTGGCGCAGTGGACGAGGACGTCGACGCCCGCACAACAGCCGTGCAGGGTGGACGGATCGGCGAGGTCGGCCCGGATGTGCGCGGCCTCCGGGGTGCCCCCGGCCGGGCGGCGGGACAGCAGGCGCAGGCGCACGCCGGGCTGCTGCCGCGCCGCCGCGGCGACCCTGCCGCCGATGAAGCCGGTCGCGCCCGTGAGCAGGAGGTTCACCGTCATGACAGGGGCTGCACCGGGGCCGGGGGAGCGGCGGTGAGGGTGGCGGTGAAGACGGGTTCGTCGTCCTGGCGGCCGGTGACCCGGACCGTCGCCTCGTCCTCGGTCTTGTCGAGCACCTCGGCCTCTATCAGGCAGGGCGAGTCCAGTTCGGCGTAGCGGCTGAAGGCGACGGCCATCGCGGACGGCAGGAAGGGCCGCCTGCCCGACGCCGCGGTCGCCGCCTGACGGGCCGCCTCGAACAGCACCATGCCGGGCACGTGGTCGTTGGGCCGCTGGAACAGGACGGGGTGACCGGTGTGCACGCGCAGCCGCCAGGTGCCCTCCCGGTCGGCGGGGGCCAGGACGACGTCGTCCTCGCGGTCGCGGCCGGCCCGGGCGGGGGGTATCGCCGGCAGCAGGGGTATGCGGGCGCCGAGGGCCGTCAACTGGCGTGCGCGCAGGCGGCGGTAGGCGGCCGGGGAGGTGCAGCCGGTGCTGCCGGTACCGCGGGCCACGAGCCGTCCCGCGCGGTGGAACTCCATGGTGGTGCGCATGCTGTGCAGGCCCTGGCCCCGTCGCCGGACCTCGGAGCAGACCACGTCGACGGTGACGGGCTCACCGGCCTCCGTGAGCCGCAGCCCGGACGGGTCCGTCAGCACCTTCAGGTCGCGCATGACGAAATGGGTGTCCGCGGGGGCACCGAACTCGGCGTGAGCGAGCACCATCGAGGCCTGCCGCAACGTTTCACCGACGACCATCGGGTCCTGGTGGCGGTCGTCCACCGGGGCGAAGAAGGCGTGCTCGGCGGGCCAGTGGGCGGTGATGCGGAATCGGTGTCCGGACAGCCGGACCCATTCGGCGGGGAAGACGTCCGACGCGCGGGACCGGTGCGCGAGTTCCGGCGTGACCGGCGTGGGTGCGCCGGACGGTGCCGAGGTGCCCGTAACGCCTCGCGGCGGCCCGGTCGGGTCCTCCGCGGATGCGCCTAAGTCACCTGTCTGCGGCATTGCGGACCCCCGGGATCAACGGCCTGGTTCCGGTCAACTTCGCACTAAGATACGGACGAGCCGGTTTTTTTCAAAGTGATCTGCGTCGCCGATCGCCCCGCATCACTGAAGATGTGCTCACGCGCCCGTCCGACACGGCGGCCGCCCCGACGACCGCGCCCGCATGCCGGGTGACATCGCGGGGCACCGGGGGCGATCAGAGATTCACGCCAGATCAGGAGGCACCCGATGGCGCGACAGGAGCGCGCGATCCGCACGCGGCGGACGATCCTGGAGGCGGCCGCGGCCGTCTTCGACGAACGCGGCTACACGTCGGCGACCATCGGGGAGATCCTGGAACGGGCCGGGGTGACCAAGGGCGCGCTGTACTTCCATTTCGGCTCGAAGGAGGAGCTGGCGCTCGGCGTCTTCGAGGAGCAGCTGGCGCTCACCCTGCCGCCGCAGTCCAGCAAATTGCAGGAGCTCGTCGACTCGGGCCTGGTGCTGGCGCTGCGGCTGCGCACCGAACCACTGGTCCGGGCGAGTGTCGGACTGGCCCTGGACCAGGGGGCGTTGGGACTGGACCGCACGCCGGCGTTCCGGATGTGGATCGACCAGACCACCCGGACGCTCACCGAGGCGAAGACGGGGGGCGAACTGCTGCCGCACGTCGACCCGACCGAGACCGCCGAACTGCTGGTGGCGGGCTTCTCGGGGGTGCAGCTGCTGTCGCAGCTGCGCTGCCAGCGGCGGGACCTGGAGCACCGGGTGGTCGTGCTGTTCCACCACATGCTGCCGGGCATCGCGGTGCCCGCGGTGCTGGCCCGGCTGGAGATCTCCGCGGAGCGGGCGGAGCGGGTCTTCGCCCAGGGGCGGTCCGAGCCCATGGCGGAGGCGGGTTAGGCGGTGTCCGCCACACCGGGCGGACACGCGCTCATCAGCCGCGTCGACAACGCCGCCGGCCGCTGCTCCTCGGAGGGCGGAAGAATCACGCAGTTCGGCCCCGGATACACCAGGGTCTGGTTCCCGTTGGGGTGGCGGACCACGTAGGGAGGTCCTCCGCCCGCACCGCGTACCTCGATGATCTCTCCCAGTTGACCCCGGTCACTTCCATCGCTGCCGTGATCCGGGATCCGGTCTCCCACCTTGGCCCGCACGCCGCCACCTGCTCTTTCGAGCTGCTGATCTCGGTGATCAACGTTTCCTTGTGAACGACTTCTGAAGCAAGTCGTCACCGACCCGTCGGACAGGGCGGGCGGCCGGCTGTGGGCTCGTCCACAGACGGGGGTGCGGGAGTGGTCCACAGCCGTGGGGCTCGGGAGTTGTCCACAGGGTGTGACGTGTTTCCGCCCCCGGTTGTAGCGTCTGCGTCGTCGAGGCCGTTCCTCGCGCCGCCGGCGGATCCGCAGGCGCAGGCGACAGGGTGGCGTGCCGGGGCGGTGCGCGGGCGGGCGCACCCCGCAGGGGGGGAGAAGGTTGCTGTGAGCGAACAGGGTGCCCGAGCGGGCGGGGCCGCGCAGCGTGAGCAGGTGCCGGGCGCGCGGGAGACCGGAGCGGGACCGCGGCTGCCGCGGGTGAAGGGATTCGCCGGGTGGCCGGCCGAGGGCTCCGCCAAGGCGGACGGCAAGGCGCTGCGCGGGCGGATTCCCCGCACCGACCACGCCCTCCTCGACCTGGACGCCTCCCGCCCGGACGCGGTGCAGGCGGTCGAGGAGTCCAGCCGTGGCCGGCTGCCCGAGCTGACACCGATACGGGTGGGCAGGATGGCCGCGACGCCCTTCGCCTTCCTGCGCGGCTCCGCGGGTCTCATGGGCCACGACCTGGCCCGCACCCCCGTGACCGGGATACGGGCCCAGATATGCGGGGACGCCCACGCGGCGAACTTCGGCCTCTACGGCGACGCGCGCGGTGGCCTGGTCATCGACCTGAACGACTTCGACGAGACCGCGTCGGGCCCCTGGGAGTGGGACCTCAAGCGGCTCGCCGCCTCCCTGGTCCTCGCCGGCCGGGAGGCCGGGGCGGACGAGGACACCTGCCGGGCCGCCGCCCAGGACGCGGCCGGTGCCTACCGCCGCACCATGCGGCTGCTGGCGAAGATGCCGGTCCTGGACGCCTGGAACGCCATCGCGGACGAGGAACTCGTCTCCCACACCGACGCCCACGACCTGCTGGGCACCCTGGAGCGGGTCTACGAGAAGGCGCGCGCCAACACCAGCGGCCGCTTCGCCGCCAAGTCGACCGAGGCCACCGAGGACGGCGGGCGGCGCTTCGTCGACGCCCCGCCCGTGCTGAGCCGGGTGCCGGACGCCGAGGCCGCCGCCGTGGCCGCGTCCCTCGAGGAGTACGTCACCACGCTTCCCGAGGACCGCCTGCCGCTGCTGGCCCGGTACGCCGTGCACGACGTGGCCTTCCGTGTCGTCGGCACGGGCAGTGTCGGCACCCGCTCGTACGTCGTCCTGCTCCTGGACCACCGGGGCGAACCGCTGATCCTGCAGGTGAAGGAGGCCCGCCCCTCGGCCCTGGCGCCGCATCTGCGGGCCGCCGGCTTCGAGGCCGCGGGACCGCTGACCGGCGCCGGCGGGGACGCGGATGCCGGGGCCGGCCACGAGGGCCGCCGCGTGGTCCTGGGACAGAAGCGGATGCAGGTGGTCAGCGACAACCTGCTGGGCTGGACGACGGTCGACGGGCGCCACTACCAGGTGCGCCAGTTCCGCAACCGCAAGGGCAGCGTCGACCCGGCGGCCCTGGCCGCCGACCAGGTCGACGACTACGCCCGGATGACGGGCGCCCTCCTGGCCCGCGCCCACTCGCACAGCGCCGACCCCCGTCTGATCGCGGGCTACTGCGGCAAGAACGAGGAGCTGGACGAGGCCGTGGCCGCCTTCGCGGTCCGCTACGCCGACCGCACCGAGGCCGACCACGCCGACCTGGTGACGGCGGTGCGGTCGGGACGCATCGCGGCCGAGCTGGGCGTCTAGACCCCGGGGAGCGGCGCCGGGCGCCGGGGCTCGGCCCGCTGCTCGGCCTGCTCGGCCCGGTGTCCGGTCCGCTCCCGCCCCGGGACGGACGCACCGGGTCCGGTAGGTGCCCTAGGCTGTCCGGGTGACGACCTCGCAAGGTGAGCAGGGTGGCGGCGCCGACGCGCGGCGGGAGCCGGCCGGTGCGGGTGCGCCGCGGCCCGAGGAGCGCCTGGAACAGGCCGTACGGGCCGCCGAACAGGCGTTGATCGAGTTCGAGATCGCCGTGGAGACCTTCCGCGTCGAGGTGGAGAACTTCTCGCGGCTGCACGAGCAGAAGCTGGGCCCGATGTACGCCCGGCTCGAGGAACTGGACGCCCGGATCCTGGAGGTGAAGGCCGAACGCAGCGGCGACCCCGAGGACCGGCGGCGGGCCGACGAGGCCCGGGCCCAGCTGGCGCCCATCCCCGGTGTCGAGGAACTGCTGAACGGCTGGATGGACGGCGGCGGCCTCTACCCGGAGGCCGCGGCGATGCTCACCGACCAGCCGGTCCGGCCCCCGCAGCGGGTGCGTCCCGGGGAGGAGGCCCGCAAGCTGTACCGCGACCTCGCCCGCAAGGCCCACCCGGACCTCGCCCAGGAGGACTCGGAACGCCGTCGGCGCGAGGAGTTCATCACCCGCGTCAACGCGGCCTACGCCCGGGGCGACGCCTCGGAACTGCGCGAGCTCGCCGAGGAATGGGCGGCCGGACCGCAGCCCAAGCGCGTCGCCGGCCCCGCCGACGAGCTCTACGCCCGCCTGGAGTGGCTGGCCCGGCGCAAGGAACTGCTCACCGCGGTGGCCAAGGAGCTCGAGGACAGCGCCATCGGCGGGATGCTCCGGCTCGCTCCCGAGGACCCGGACGGTCTGCTGGACGAGATCGCGGAGCAGCTGCGCACCCAGCTCGCCGAACGCGAGGCGGAGCTGGCCCGGCTGCTGGACTGAGCTGCGGACCGGGCCCGTCCGGTAGCGTCGGGGACATGAGTTTCGGAGCTGGTGTGCCCACGGTCGGGGTCGCGGACCTCAAGGACGGCGACTTCCTGCTGGACGTCCGCGAGGACGACGAGTGGAAGGCCGGTCACGCCCGAGGGGCGCTGCACATCCCCATGAGTGAGTTCGTGGCGCGTTACGCCGACCTGACCGAGGCGGCCCCGCAGGACGGGCGGGTGCACGTCATCTGCCGTTCCGGCGCCCGCTCGGCCCAGGTCGCGATGTACCTGGTCCAGCAGGGTCTCGACGCCGTGAACGTGGACGGTGGCATGCAGGCCTGGCAGGACAGCGGTCGTGCCGTGGTGGCCGACGGCGGCGCTCCGGGGCACGTGCTGTAGCCGGGAGCGGTGTCGCCCGGACGCGTGTCCTTGCGGTGGGGCGACGGGGACGGCCGGCGTCCGAGAGCCCGTGCCCTACGGCTACGGCTGCCGCCGGTGCGAGCCGGAGCGAGTGCGGCGTGGCGCGGATGACGGGCGCCCGGGGTCGGAACGGGCTCGGGCCCATCGCCCGCCCTGCCGCCCCCCGCCCGGCGGACCCGCTCCTCAGCCGAGGGGATGCGCGGCCAGCAGGTCGCCCAGTGCTTCCTCGTGTGCCGCGGCCGGTCCCAGGGCGAGCTCCAGGTGTTTGGCCCACGCGTGGTAGCGGTGCAGCGGGTACTCCACGTCGGCGCCGAAGCCGCCGTGCAGGTGCTGCGCCGTCTGCACCACCCGCCGCACCCCCTCCGCCGCCCAGATCTTGGCGACGGCGACATCTCCGGTGGCGGGCAGCACGCCCGTCGCCCCGGGGCTGAGCCGCCAGGCGGCCTGCCACAGCGTGGCCTCCATCGCCCGCAGGTCGATGTACCGGTCGGCGGCCTGCACGGCCACCGCCTGGAAGGTGGCGAGCGGATGCCCGAACTGTTCGCGCCGGCCGGTGTACTCGCTGGTCATCCTCAGGACCCGCTCCCCCAGCCCGAGGGCCAGCGCGCACGTGCCCGTGGCCAGCAGGTCGCGCAGCCACGGCCAGGCCCCGTCGGCGTCGATCACGTGCCCTGCACCGATCCGCACGGAGGACAGGCGCAGCTCGCCCAGTCGCTCTCCGCTGGTGGAGAACTGCTCGGCGACCGCGACGCCGTCGTGCTCCCGTGGCACCAGGGCGAGCAGGGTCCGGTCGGTGTCCGTGTGCGCGGGCACGACGACGACGTCGGCGTCGTGGGCCCACGGCACCGTCGTCTGCATCCCGTCCAGCACCCACGCCGCGCCGTCCCGTCGTGCGGTGACGGCACGCTCGGCCCGGTCGTGGCCGGTACGTCCGTGCGGCGCCACGGTCAGCACGGTCTCGCCCCGGACGGCCGGGGCGAGCAGCGCGGATCGTGCCTCCGGTCCACCGTGGGCCTGGACGACCGCTGCCGCGGCGCTGTGTTCCAGCAGCGGGACGCGGGCGAGCACCTTCGCCGACTCCCGCAGCACCAGGCACAGCGCGACGGCGTCCAGACCGGAGCCGCCGTGCTCCTCGGACAGCAGCAGGCCGAGCAGGTCGCCGGCGGCGAGCCGGGCCCACAGGGGCCGGTCCAGCGTGTCGGCGACGGCACCCGGGACGAGTGCGGGGCTGGGCACCGCGTCCGGGGCGACCCCGGCGAAGACGCCCCGGGCCGCCTCGGCCGCCGCCTGCTGCTCCTCGGTGAAGGTGAAATCCACGGTCCTGTCCTTCCGCGCCGCCGACGGAAACGGTCCGAGCCGGTCCCGCCCGCAGCGGTGCCGGCCGGCCGCTGAACTGACGGAGCGTCAAGATAGAACAGGTTCTATAAGAAGGGAACGGGGCCGACCGCTCGGGGGAGGGGCAAATGACCGGCTTGGTGCTTCCTCCCGCCGAGGCGATCGGCCCCGTCCCCTTCTCCGGCTACCGGTCGAAGTCCAGCTCCACCCGCTCCGTCACCGCGCGGGACTGGCAGGCCAGGACGTAGCCCGCCTCGGTCTCCTCCGATTCCAGTGCGTAGTTGCGGTCCATCCGCACTTCGCCCGAGACGAGGAAGGCACGGCACGTCCCGCACACTCCGCCCTTGCAGGCGTAGGGCGCGTCCGGCCGGTTCCGCAGCACCGTGTCCAGCAGGGACTCGCCGTCCTGCACGGGCCAGGTGCCGCCGCGTCCGTCGAGCCGGGCGGTGACGGTGCTGTGAGCCGGGGCGGTGCCCCTGCCGCCCGCGGGCACCGGGGCGGCGTCCACGTGGAAGATCTCCTGGTGGACCCGGGACCGGTCCACCCCCAGGGAGCGCAGCGCCCGGTCGGCGCCCTCGACCAGGCCGTACGGCCCGCACAGGAACCAGCCGTCCACCCGCTCCACGGGGAGCAGGGCCGGAAGCAGGGCGGTCAGCCGTTCCCGGTCGAGCCGCCCGGACGGCAGCCCCGCCTGCTGTTCCTCCCGGGAGAGCACCGTGACCAGCTGGAACCGCTCCGGGTAGCGGTCCTTAAGTTCGGCGACCTCCTCCAGGAACATCGTCGACGCGGACGTCCGGTCGCTGCGTATCAGGCAGAACCGGGCCCGGGGCTCGCGCTCCAGCAGGGTCGAGACGATCGACAGCACCGGGGTGATGCCGCTGCCGCCGACGACCGCCGCGTACAGCCCGGGTGCGGGCGGCAGCGTGAACCGGCCCGCCGGGGTCATCACCTCCAGCTCGTCCCCGATGTTGATCTCCTTGAGCGCGTACGTGGAGAAGGCGCCGCCCTCGACGAGCCGTACCCCCACCCGCAGCGTGTCCGGAGCCCGGCCGTCGGGTGCGGGGGAGCAGATGGAGTACGTGCGCCGGATCTCCGCGCCCTCGGTCGTGCGCCGCAGGGCCAGGTGCTGGCCGGGGACGTAGCGGTACGCCTCGCGCAGCTCCGGGGGGACGGCGAGGGTGAGGGCGACGGAGTCGTCGGTGAGCCGGTCGACCGCGGCCACCCGGAGCCGGTGGAAGCGGGCCATCACAGCTCCTTGAAGTGGTCGAACGGTTCACGGCAGGCCAGGCACCGGCGCAGCGCCTTGCACGCCGTGGAGGAGAAGCGGCTGAGCAGCTCGGTGTCGGCGGAGCCGCAGTGCGGGCAGCTGATCGCCTCCAGGGGCACTTCCGGCCCGCCCACCGGCGGGGATCCGTGGCCGCGGGTCGGGCCCAGGTCCACGAGCACCGGACCGGACGTCTCCCGCACGCGCGGCGGGGCGATGCCGAACTCGCGCAGCTTGCGCCGCCCCTCGTCGGTGATGTCGTCCGTCGACCAGGCGGGCGCGAGCACCGTGCGGACGGTGACCTCCCGCACCCCGTGGTCGAGCAGCGCGCGCTCTATGTCCAGCGACATGGCCTCGATGGCCGGGCAGCCGGTGTAGGTCGGGGTCAGCTCCACCTCGACAGCGTCGGTGCCCCGGGCGTGGACCGCGCGGACGACGCCCAGCTCGCGCAGGGTCAGCACGGGCAGCTCGGGGTCGGGCACCGAGCCGGCGATGTCCAGGAGCTCCGCCTCCAGGGGCGTGACGGTCACCATGTCGCCCCCGGGTGGCTGCGGTGCAGGTGCTGCATCTCGGCGAGCATGCGGCCGAACGGCTCGGTGTGCAGTCCCTGGCGGCCCGCGCCGGCCGTCCAGGCGCCCGTGCGGGGCGTGCCGGGCACGGTGAGCGTGGCCTGCTGGAGAGTCCGGCCGATCTGCTCCAGCCAGGCCGACTCCAGGCCGGCCGGGTCGGTGTCGAGACCCTCGACGGGCCGGAACATCTCCCCGGTGTACCGCCACAGGGCGTCCACGGCCCGCTGCATCCTGCCGTGGCTCTCCTCGGTGCCGTCGCCCAGGCGCAGGGTCCACTGCTCGGCGTGGTCGCGGTGGTAGGCCGTCTCCTTGACGGCCTTCCCGGCCAGCGGGGCGAACGGACCGTCACCGGAGGCCAGTTCGGTGTACAGCAGATGCTGGTACGTGGAGAAGAACAGCTGGCGGGCGATGGTGTGGGCGAAGTCGCCGTTGGGCTGCTCCACGAGCTGGAGGTTGCGGAAGGCGCGCTCCTCGCGCAGGTACGCCAGCTCGTCCTCGTCGCCCGCCATGGACAGCAGCACCCGGGCCTGGCCGAGCAGGTCCAGGGCGATGTTGGCGAGGGCGACCTCCTCCTCCAGGACGGGGGCGTGGCCGGCCCACTCGCCCAGCCGGTGGGAGAGCACCAGGGCGTCGTCGCCGAGGGCCAGGGCGGCCGCCGTGACGGCGGTGTCCTTCGCGGGTGTCGTCGTCACAGGTGCTGCACCCCCTCGGGGATGTCGTAGAAGGTGGGGTGCCGGTACGGCTTGTCGGCGGAAGGCTCGAAGAAGGGGTCCTTCTCGTCGGGCGAGGAGGCGGTGATCGCGGAGGACGGCACGACCCACAGGGAGACGCCCTCGCCGCGCCGGGTGTACAGGTCCCGGGCGTTGCGCAGCGCCAGCTCCGCGTCGGGTGCGTGCAGGCTGCCCGCGTGGGTGTGGGACAGGCCGCGGCGCGAACGCACGAAGACCTCCCACAGGGGCCAGTCGGTGTGGGTCATGCGCGGGCCGCTCCTGTCTCGCTGTACGTGCCTGTCTCAACGGTGGCGCCGGCTGCGGCCGGTGTCCGCCGGGTGTGCTTGGCGGCGTGGGCCGCGGCCGCGTCGCGGACCCAGGCGCCCTCCTCGTGCGCCCTCCGGCGCTGGGACAGCCGCTGCTCGTTGCACGGGCCGTTTCCCTTGAGGACGTCCCAGAACTCGGACCAGTCGATCGCGCCGAAGTCGTAGTGGCCCCGGGCCTCGTTCCACCGCAGGTCGGGGTCGGGGAGGGTGAGGCCGAGGGATTCGGCCTGGGGGACGCAGATGTCGACGAAGCGCTGGCGCAGCTCGTCGTTGGAGTGCCGCTTGATCTTCCAGGCCATCGACTGCGCGGAGTGCTGCGACTCGTCGTCGGGCGGGCCGAACATCATCAATGACGGCCACCACCAGCGGTCGACGGCGTCCTGCGCCATGGCGTGCTGCTCCGGCGTGCCGTTGCTGAGCGCGAGCAGCAGCTCGTAGCCCTGGCGCTGGTGGAAGGACTCCTCCTTGCAGATACGGACCATCGCGCGGGCGTAGGGGCCGTAGGAGCAGCGGCACAGAGGGACCTGGTTGGTGATCGCCGCGCCGTCGACCAGCCAGCCGATCGCGCCGACGTCCGCCCAGGTCAGCGTCGGGTAGTTGAAGATCGAGGAGTACTTCTGGCGGCCGGAGTGCAGCTTGTCGAGCAGCTCGTCGCGGCCGGTGCCGAGCGTCTCGGCGGCGCTGTAGAGATACAGGCCGTGTCCGGCCTCGTCCTGCACCTTGGCCATCAGGATGGCCTTGCGGCGCAGGGAGGGCGCACGCGTGATCCAGTTGGCCTCGGGCTGCATGCCGATGATCTCGGAGTGGGCGTGCTGGGCGATCTGCCGCACGAGGGTGGCGCGGTAGGCGTCCGGCATCCAGTCGCGCGGCTCGATCCGCTCGTCGGCGGCGACGGCCGCGTCGAAGGCACGCTCGAACTCGGTGGTGTCGGTGGCGCCGTCGAGCGCGTCGTCCACCGGGCCGCGTGCCGTATCGCGGGCGGCTGCTGTCGCCATGGGGTCCCCCTCGACCTGGTGTTCTGGCCTGGTTTCTCGGCCGGTCCGCCCTGCGGCGGCGGATCTGCTCCCGACCGATCGTTCGGTTCGTGCGATTCCATGGTGAGACGGCCGTCGCGAGGTGTCAACCGCTGTGGACAACCTCGCCGGGGGCGCTTTCGGTCCCTTGGCCGGCAGGGGCGGGGGCCCGCCACGTACCCGGCCGGCCCGGGCGCCGGCACGACCGGCCGATGTGCGGATGTGGTGACGGCCACGGCAAGCGGAGCCCGTCGGGGGTGTGCCAGTGCTACCGGTGCTGAGTACCGTTCCGTCCGGCGCACCGTGACGGCGCCGCGAGGCACCGCACTGCGGCGACAGCGGTGCGGCAGGGGTGACCGGTCCCGCGCGCGGCGGGGCGGTGAACGGACCTCAGGGTGGAACGGGGCGGAATGGACGCGAACGACGACGGCTCCCCGGCCCGGCGCGGGCCGGCGGGGCCGAGCGGCTCGGACCCGGGGGAGACTCCCCCGGCCACCGGGCCCACTCCCCCGTTGCCCTTTCCGGCCGTCGTCGCCGCTTCCCACCCCGACCCCCGCCCCGGCCCCGAGGCAGGCCCCGGCCCCGACCCCCGCCTCGGCCCCGGCCCCGAGTCCAGCCTCGGCACCGACCCCGGCCCCGGCCCCGAGGCCCGCCCCGGCCCCGGCCCCGAGGCCCGCCCCGGCCCCGAGGCCCGCCCCGGCCCCGACCCCGACCTCGGAACTGCTCCCGGCCCCGACACCCGGCCCGGCGCTGCTCCTGGCCCCGGCACCCGCCCCGGCGCTGCTCCTGGCCCCGGCACCCGCCCCGGCGCTGCTCCCGGCACTGCCGTCGCCGGTGTCGCGACCGGCGCCTCCGTCGGCGGACCGCGCACGGGTGTGGCCGCGCTGTCGCTGCGGTACCGGTTGGGGGCCGCCCTCGCGCTCGCCGTCGTCGCGATCGGCGTGTGCGTGCACCTGGGCATGACCTTCCTGCACGTCGCCCCGGCCAACACCGTGAGCAAGGAACACGGCGAGGCGATCCAGCAGTGGATCTACCCGGAGTTCGAACAGAACTGGAAGCTGTTCGCGCCGAACCCGCTGCAGCAGAACATCTCCCTCCAGGTGCGGGCCGACATCCGCACCGCCGACGGGGGCGTGCGCACCACCCGCTGGTACGACCTGTCCGCCGAGGACGGGCGGGCCATCGACGGCAACCTGCTGCCCAGCCACACCCAGCAGAACGAGCTGCGCAGGGCCTGGGACTTCTTCGTCGCCACCCACGACGACGAGAACCGTCCGGTGGGCGGACGGGGAGCGCTGTCGGAGTCCTACCTCCGCCGGATCGTCGTGATGCGTCTGGACCGGGCGGACGCGGCCGGCGAGGGCGACGTCGTCGACCGGGTGCAGGTCCGCTCGCGCACCAGGAACGTGCCGCCGCCCGAATGGAGCGACGAACAGGTCTCCACCACCCCGGTCGACCGCATCCTGCCCTGGTGGCCGGTGCCCGACGACGAGGCCCGGGGAGGCATCGGGTGAACCGCTTCTCGCTGACGCTCTCGCGCGGCATCGCGCGCGTGACCGACGCCCCTCTGGGCCCCTACCAGAGTGCCGTCATACGCATCGGCTTCAGTGTGACCTGGCTGCTGTTCCTGCTCCGCGAGTTCCCCCACCGCCAGGAGCTGTACGGGCCCGACAGCCCCTGGGCGTGGGACCTGGCCCAGCAGCTGGTCGGGACGAACGGCGCCTTCACCGCCCTGCTCTGGTCGGACGGACAGGGCTGGTTCGAGGTCCTCTACGTGCTCGCGATGGTGTGGAGCCTTCTGCTGCTGCTGGGCTGGCGCACCCGCACCATGTCGGTGCTGTTCATGGTGGGCGTGCTCTCCCTGCAGAACCGCAGCGTCTTCATGGGCGACGGCGGCGACAACGTGCTGCACCTGATGGCGATCTACCTGGTGTTCACGCGCTGCGGCCAGGTCTGGTCGCTGGACGCCCGGCGGGCCCGGCGCGCGGCGGAGGCACACGCGCGCGGCGAGGAACCGCGGGACCGGACCGGACCCGTGCTCTGGGGCGTGCTCGGCTTCCTGCTGCTGGTGGCGACACTGGCGGGGAGGATGGACGGCGAGCTGTTCGTCCCGGTGCTGTTGTGGACCGTGTGGGCGGCCCAGGGCCTGTGGTGGCTGACAGGCCGCCGGGCCGGGAACGGGCAACCGCGGATCCTGCTCGACGTCATCGCCAACATCGTGCACAACGGTGCGCTGCTCGTGATCATGGCCGAGGCGTGTCTGATCTACGCCACGGCCGGCTGGTACAAGGTCCAGGGATCGCGCTGGCAGGACGGCACCGCGGTCTACTACCCGCTGCAGCTCGAGTACTTCTCGCCCTGGCCCGCGCTCGGGGACCTGCTCTCCGCCAGCGGCACCCTGGTCATGCTGGTCACCTACGGGACGGTGGCCGTGCAGGTCGCCTTCCCGTTCACGCTGTTCAACCGGCGGGTGAAGAACGTCCTGCTGGCCGCCATGATCGCCGAGCACGCCGCGATCGCAGTCGTCCTGGGGCTGCCGTTCTTCTCCCTGGCGATGATCGCGGCCGACGCCGTCTTCCTGCCGACGTCCTTCCTGCGCCGCCTGGGCCGCGCGGCGACGGGGCTGCGGGGACTCCGGTGGGGGCCCGGTCACGTGCGCCGCAGCCGGGACACGACCGCGTCCGGCACTGGCTCCGGCACCGACTCCGGTCTACGTCCCGATCGAGCACCGGCCCAGGACCTGAACGCTGGCCGGAACCCGGACCCGAACCCGGACCCGGACCCGGACCCGGACCCGAACCCGAACCCGAGCCCTGACCCCCACCCCCGGGCCGGTGCTGGCATCGGCCACCCAGGCCACCCCGGCCCCGGTCCCGCCCCCACTGCCGAGCCGGCATCCGGGCCCCCGCCCGACCGGGGGCCCGTCCTCCCCGCGCCCCGTGGCGCCCCCGGCGACCGCACTCAGGGGAAGCCCTGAGCTGCTTGCCGTTGCCGCGCGGGCGGACCGCACCCGAAGGCAAACGCCCGCACGCCCCGCGGAGGGCCGGCACCGTGGACACCGAGCGAGCCCGGACCGCGCCGGACCTCGCCCGGAGCGCACGTAGGCTGCCGGACATGACCGTGCCCGACCCCGACCGACCCGCTCTCGACCGCCCCGCTCCCGCGCTCCACCCCACCGCCGGCTCCCCCGCGTCCCCTCCCCCTCCCCCTGCCCCTTCCTCTTCCTCTTCCTCTTCCTCTTCCTCGCCCGACGCCCTGGGCGTCTGGCGTCGGCAGGCCGGAACCGAGGAGGTGGTCCTGCTCGACGGCTTCCACGCGGTCAAGCACGCCCTGCGCTTCGGCGCGGAGATCCGGGTGGCGGTCACCGCGGACCGGGATGCCGCTCTCGCCCTCGCCGGCGAGCTGGCCCCGGACGTCCGGGAGCCGCTGAAGGTGCTGCTGGCCGAGGTGTCCTACGAGGCGTACGCGTCGGTCGTGCCGCGCCCGCACCCCACCGCCGTGGCCGCCCTCGCGGTCCGGCCGTCGCGCGCGGGGCGTCTGGAGGCGCTGGCGCGCACCCCGCGCACCGCTCCCGTCGTGGTCCTGGACCAGCCGCGCAACCTGGGCAACGCCGGGGCGGTGATCCGGCTGGCCGCCGGATTCGGGGCGACCGGTGTCGTCACCACCGGCACGCTGGACCCCTGGCACCCCACCGTGGTGCGCGGCGGAGCCGGGCTGCACTTCGCGACGACGGTGGAGCGGCTGGCCGTTGCCGAACTGCCCGCCGGGCCGGTGTTCGCGCTCGATCCCGAGGGCCAGGACATCCGCGGTATCAAGCTGCCCGACGACGCGCTGCTCGCGTTCGGCTCCGAGCGCAGCGGTCTCTCGCCGGAGCTGCGGGAGCGGGCGGACCACCTGGTCGCGCTGCCCATGCGTCCCCAGGTGTCCAGCTACAACCTCGCGACCAGTGTGGCCATGGCGCTGTACCACTGGAGCGCCACCGGGGGAGCCCCCGCCTGAGGAACTCCGCCCGGCGACAACACCGGCGGAGGGCGCGAGTGGCAGGCACCTGTGGACGGCGCCGGTGCACGGCACCGCCACACGGCACCGCCACACCGCACCTCACACGGCACCGGCGTCCCGTGCCTACGCCTCCCGGCGCACCTCGACCACCCGGAACCGGTTGGCGACGAACGCGCCGTCGGTCAGGGCCGCGTTGGCCGCGGGGTTGCCGCCCGAGCCGTGGAAGTCGGAGAAGGCGGCCGTCTGGTTCACGTACACCCCGCCGGTCAGATTGAGGGAGAGCTGGGCGGCCTCCTCCAGGCAGACCTCCCGCACGGCCTCCTCGACCTCCGGGGAGGTGGTGTACGCGCCGACCGTCATGGCGCCCTTCTCGCGGACGGTGCGCCGCAGCAGGTCGGCCGCGTCCGTGGCGGAGTCGACCGCGACGGCGAAGGACACCGGGCCGAAGCACTCGCTCATGTAGGCGGCCTCGGCGTCCGGCTTCGAACCGTCCAGCTTCACGATCACCGGGGTGCGGACCACCGCGCCCGGGAACTCGGGGTGGGTGATCTCCCGGGAGGCGAGGGCCACCTCGCCGAGACCGGCGGCGGCCTCCAGGCGGGCCTTGACGTCCGGGTTGACGATCGCGCCGAGCAGGGCGTTGGCCCGGGTGTCGTCGCCGAGCAGGCCGTCGACCGCCTTCGCCAGGTCGGCGGTGACCTCGTCGAAGGTCTTGTGGCCCGCGTCGGTGGCGATGCCCTCACGGGGGATGAGCAGGTTCTGCGGGGTGGTGCACATCTGGCCGCTGTACAGCGACAGGGAGAACGCCAGGTTGGACAGCATCCCCTGGTAGTCGTCGGTGGACTCGACGATCACCGTGTTGACGCCGGCCTTCTCGGTGTACACCTGCGCCTGGCGGGCGTTGGCCTCCAGCCAGTCGCCGAACTCGGTCGAGCCGGTGTAGTCGATGATCCGGATCTCCGGGCGGGTGGCGAGCGTCTTGGCGATGCCCTCGCCGGGCCGCTCGGCGGCCAGCGCCACCAGGTTCGGGTCGAAGCCGGCCTCGGTGAGCACCTGGCGGGCCACCTGCACGGTGAGCGCCAGCGGCAGGACCGCGCGCGGGTGCGGCTTGACCAGGACCGCGTTGCCGGTGGCCAGGGAGGCGAACAGGCCCGGGTAGCCGTTCCACGTGGGGAAGGTGTTGCAGCCGATGACCAGGCCGATGCCGCGCGGGACCGGCGTGAACGTCTTGGTCAGTGCCAGGGGGTCGCGCTTGCCCTGCGGCTTGGTCCACTCCGCGGTGTCGGGCGTGCGGACCTGCTCCACGTAGGCGTAGGCGACGGCCTCCAGGCCGCGGTCCTGTGCGTGCGGGCCGCCCGCCTGGAACGCCATCATGAACGCCTGCCCGGAGGTGTGCATGACCGCGTGGGCGAACTCGTGCGTCCGGTCGCTGATCCGCTTGAGGATCTCCAGGCAGACCACCGCGCGGGTCTCCGCGCCCGCGTCCCGCCAGGCCCGCATGCCGGCCTTCATGGCGGGCAGCAGCTCGTCGAGGTCCGCGTGCGGGTAGCTCACGCCCAGGTCGATGCCGTAGGGGGAGACCTCGCCGTCGACCCAGTCGTCGGTGCCGGGCTGGCCGAGGTCCAGGCGGGTGCCGAGCAGGGCGTCGAAGGCGGCCTTGCCCGCCGCCAGGTCCAGGCTGCCGTTCTCCCCGTAGGCCTTGGGATGTTCGGGGTGGGGGGACCAGTACGCGCGCGTGCGGATCGCTTCGAGGGCCCCGTCCAGCGTGGGCCGGTGCCGGGTGATCAGCTCGTGCGCGGTGAGTTCGGCGGCCATGGGGACCAACTCCTCGTCTCAGGAACTCGTCGGCGAGTTCATGGACCTGGGCAGAAACATGGGCAGGGACGGGCGGTCAGAGTTAGAGTAACCGAACGATCGGTCGGGACAAGGGGGTCCGCCGCATCTGTGGAAAACGTCGTGCGGGAGGATCGCGCACATGACAGCACTCGACCTCAGCAGTCCCGTGGCCGTGGTCGGCACCGGCACCATGGGCCAGGGAATCGCCCAGGTCGCGCTGGTCGCGGGCCATCCCGTGCGGCTGTACGACGCCGTCCCGGGCCGGGCGCGGGAGGCCGCCGACGCGATCGGCGCGCGGCTCGACCGCCTGGTCGCCAAGGAGCGGCTCACCGCCGCGGACCGGGACGCGGCCCGCGCGCGCCTGCTGCCCGCCGGCGAGCTGTCCGACCTCGCGGACTGCGCCCTCGTCGTCGAGGCCGTCCTGGAGCGGCTCGACGTCAAGCAGGAGCTGTTCGGCGCGCTGGAGAAGATCGTCTCCGACGACTGTCTGCTCGCCACCAACACCTCCTCCCTGTCGGTCACGGCCATCGGCGGCGCCCTGCGCGTGCCCGGCCGGTTCGTGGGCCTGCACTTCTTCAACCCCGCCCCGCTGCTGCCGCTCGTCGAGGTGGTCTCCGGCTTCGCGACCGACGCCGACTGCGCCGCCCGCGCGCAGGAGACCGCCCGCGCCTGGGGCAAGTCGCCGGTCGCCTGCGCCGACACCCCCGGCTTCATCGTCAACCGCATCGCCCGGCCCTTCTACGCCGAGGCGTTCGCGGTGTACGAGGCGCGGGGTGCCGATCCGGCGACCGTGGACGCGGTCCTGCGCGAGTCCGGCGGTTTCCGGATGGGCGCCTTCGAGCTGACCGACCTGATCGGGCAGGACGTCAACGAGTCCGTGACCCACTCGGTGTGGCAGTCGTTCTTCCACGACGTGCGCTTCACGCCGTCCCTGGCCCAGCGCCGCCTGGTCGAGTCCGGCCGCCTGGGCCGCAAGAGCGGACGCGGCTGGTACGACCACCGCGACGGCGCCGAGCGGCCCGCACCGCACACCGCGGGGCCGGAGCCCGCCCCCGCGTACGTCGTCGCCGACGGGGGCCTGGGCCCCGCCTCGGACCTCCTGCCGCTGATCCGCGAGGCCGGTATCGAGGTGCGCGAGGGCAGCGCGGACGGGGACGGCCGGCTGGTGCTGCCCGGCGGCGGCCACCTGGTGCTCGCCGACGGCCGGACGGCCGTGGAACGCCGCGACACCGTCCAGTTCGACCTCGCCCTGGACTACCGCGGCGCGAACCGCATCGCGCTCTCGGCCGGCCCCGACACGCCCGCCCGGACGGTCGGCGAGGCCACCGGCCTGTTCCAGGCGCTCGGCAAGCGGGTCAGCGTCATCGGTGACGTGCCCGGCATGATCGTCGCCCGCACGGTGGCGCGGATCATCGACCTCGCGCACGACGCCGTCGCCCACGCGGTGGCCACCGAGGAGGACATCGACACCGCGATGCGCCTGGGCGTCAACTACCCGCTCGGCCCCTTCGAGTGGAGCCGCCGCCTCGGCCGCGACTGGGCCCACGCCCTCCTCCGGCAGCTGCACGAGCGCGACCCGTCCGGCCGCCATGCCCCGTCCCTGGCGCTGTACCGGCACGCGCGGGCCACCGAGAAGCGGGAGAGCACCCCATGACCACCGTCCGGCGCGACACCTACACCCCGGAGACCCTGCTGTCCGTCGCCGTCCAGGTGTTCAACGAACGCGGCTACGACGGCACCTCCATGGAGCACCTGTCCAGGGCGGCCGGCATCTCCAAGTCGTCGATCTACCATCACGTGGCCGGCAAGGAGGAGCTGCTGCGCCGTGCGGTGAGCCGGGCGCTGGACGGGCTCTTCGGCATCCTCGACGAGGAGCCCGCGCGTGAGGGGCGGGCGGCCGACCGCCTGGAGTACGTCGTGCGCCGCATGGTCGAGGTGCTCACGGCCGAACTGCCGTACGTGACGCTGCTGCTGAGGGTGCGCGGCAACACCGGCACCGAACGGTGGGCGCTGGAGCGGCGGCGCGAGTTCGACCACCGGGTGGCCGCCCTGCTCAGGGCCGCCGCGGCCGACGGGGACGTGCGCGAGGACATAGACGGCCGGCTCGTGACCAGGCTGGTCTTCGGCATGATCAACTCGATTGTCGAGTGGTACCGGCCCGACGGCCGCGGTTCGAGCGAGCGGGAGGTCGCCGACGCGGTGGTCCGGCTCGCCTTCGACGGGCTGCGCAAGGCGCCCTGAGCCGAGCAGCCGGCCCCGCCACCCGGGCGTCCGCGCCCGCTTGTCGCCGCAGGGTCGCGGTTCAGCCCTGCGGTTCCAGGTCCTCCTCCTCGAACACCAGCAGGGTGCGTGTGCTGAGCACCTCCGGGATCGCCTGGAGCCGGGTGAGCACCAGTTCGCGCAGGGTCCGGTTGTCCGGCGTGTGCACCAGCAGCAGCACGTCGAAGTCACCGCCGACGAGGGCGATGTGCGAGGCGCCCGGCAGCTGTCTGAGCTGCTCCCGGACGGTGCGCCAGGAGTTCTGGACGATCTTCAGGGTGATGTACGCGGACGTGCCGTGCCCGGCCCGTTCGTGGTCCACCCGGGCGCCGAAGCCGCGGATGACACCGTCCTCCATGAGCCGGTTGATCCGGGCGTAGGCGTTCGCCCGCGACACGTGCACCCGCTCGGCCACCGACCGTATCGACGCACGGCCGTCCACCTGGAGCATGCGCAGGATGTCCTGATCGATGGCGTCGAGGGGGCGCGCGGGCCGCAGGGGTCCGACGGGCTCCGATCCCTCGGCCATTTGTTCAGACGACACCCGCCCCCGCCTCTCCACGATGGACGTCCTGCATCCATCTCAGGTTGTGGAGGACCGTTTGTCCACAGCCTGGCGTCACCCGTAGCCAAAATGTGCCGGCGACCGAACAATCGGTTGGTGAGGCGCGTCACAGACGCCGCGCCTTCCTGAGCCGCTCCCACGAGGAGGTGCGTCATGACGGTCATGGAGCAGCGGGGCGCTTACCGGCCGACCCCGCCGCCCGCCTGGCAGCCCCGTACGGACCCCGCGCCGCTGTTGCCGGACGCGGAGCCGTACCGGGTGCTCGGCACCGCGGCGGCCGCCGAGGCCGACCCGGAGCTGCTGCGCCGGCTGTACGGGGAGCTGGTGAAGGGCCGCCGCTACAACGCGCAGGCGACCGCCCTCACCAAGCAGGGCCGTCTGGCGGTCTACCCCTCCAGCACCGGCCAGGAGGCGTGCGAGGTCGCCGCCGCGCTCGTCCTGCGGGACCAGGACTGGCTCTTCCCCAGCTACCGCGACACGCTCGCCGTCGTCGCACGCGGGGTGGACCCCGTCGAGGCGCTCACCCTGCTCCGCGGCGACTGGCACACCGGGTACGACCCCCACGAGCACCGGGTCGCCCCGCTGAGCACACCGCTGGCCACGCAGCTGCCCCACGCGGTCGGCCTCGCCCACGCTGCCCGGCTCAAGGGGGACGACGTGGTGGCGCTGGCCATGGTCGGCGACGGCGGCACCAGTGAGGGCGACTTCCACGAGGCGCTGAACTTCGCCGCCGTGTGGCAGACCCCGGTCGTCTTCCTCGTCCAGAACAACGGCTTCGCGATCTCCGTGCCGCTCGACAAGCAGACCGCGGCGCCGTCGCTGGCCCACAAGGCCGTCGGATACGGCATGCCGGGCCGCCTGGTCGACGGCAACGACGCCGCGGCCGTGCACGAGGTGCTGGCCGACGCCGTCTGGCGGGCCCGCGAGGGCGGCGGCCCCACCCTGGTCGAGGCCGTCACCTACCGCATGGAGGCGCACACCAACGCCGACGACGCGACCCGCTACCGCGGCGACGCCGAGGTGGAGACCTGGAAGGGCCACGACCCCGTCGTGCTGCTGGAGCGCGAGCTCACCGCGCGCGGCCTGCTCGACGAGGACGGCAGCGAGACCGCCCGCCAGGACGCCGAGACGCTGGCCGCGGACCTGCGCGAGCGCATGAACCAGGACCCCGTACTCGACCCCATGGACCTCTTCAGCCACGTCTACGCGGAGCCCACGCCCCAGCTGCTGGAGCAGCGGGAGCAGCTGCGGGCCGAGCTGGCGGCCGAGGCCGAGTCGGAAGGAACGCACCGATGACCACCGTCGCCGTCAAGCCGGCCACCATGGCGCAGGCGCTCACGCGCGCGCTGCGCGACTCCATGGCCGCCGACCCGTCCGTGCACGTCATGGGCGAGGACGTCGGCACCCTCGGCGGTGTCTTCCGGATCACGGACGGCCTCGCCAAGGAGTTCGGCGACGAGCGCTGCACGGACACCCCGCTGGCCGAGGCGGGCATCCTCGGCACGGCCGTAGGCATGGCGATGTACGGGCTGCGCCCGGTCGTGGAGATGCAGTTCGACGCGTTCGCCTACCCGGCGTTCGAGCAGCTGCTGTCGCATGTCGCGAAGATGCGCAACCGCACGCGCGGGGCCATGCCCCTGCCGATCACCATCCGTGTCCCCTACGGGGGCGGCATCGGCGGCGTCGAGCACCACAGCGACTCCTCCGAGGCGTACTACATGGCGACCCCGGGCCTGCATGTCGTCACGCCCGCGACCGTTGCGGACGCCTACGGGCTGCTGCGCGCGTCCATCGCCTCCGACGACCCGGTGGTCTTCCTGGAGCCCAAGCGGCTGTACTGGTCGAAGGACTCCTGGAACCCGGACGAGCCGTCGCCCGTCGAGCCGATCGGCCGTGCGGTGGTGCGGCGCCCGGGCCGCAGCGCCACACTCGTCACCTACGGCCCCTCCGTCCCCGTCTGCATGGAGGCCGCCGAGGCCGCGCGCGCCGAGGGATGGGACCTCGAGGTCGTCGACCTCCGGTCGCTGGTGCCGTTCGACGACGAGACCGTGTGCGCCTCGGTGCGCCGGACCGGACGCGCGGTGGTCGTCCACGAGTCGGGCGGCTTCGGCGGCCCGGGCGGCGAGATCGCGGCCCGCGTCACCGAGCGCTGCTTCCACCACCTGGAGGCGCCGGTGCTGCGGGTGGCCGGGTTCGACCTGCCGTACCCGCCGCCGATGCTGGAACGCCACCACCTGCCCGGCGTCGACCGGATCCTGGACGCGGTGGGGCGCCTGCAGTGGGAGGCCGAGAGCTGATGACACAGGTGCTGGAGTTCAAGCTGCCCGACCTCGGTGAGGGTCTCACCGAGGCGGAGATCGTGCGCTGGCTGGTCGAGGTCGGCGACGTCGTCGCCGTCGACCAGCCGGTCGTCGAGGTCGAGACGGCCAAGGCGATGGTCGAGGTGCCCTGCCCCTACGGCGGGGTGGTCACCGCCCGCTTCGGCGAGGAGGGCACCGAACTGCCCGTCGGTTCCCCGCTGCTGACGGTCGCGGTGGGCGGGCCGGAGAAGGACGCGCCGAAGACCGCGGCGGGCACCGCGGGGGCCACCCGCGCCGGGGGATCCGGTGAGCCGGAGGCCCGCGCCGAGGGTTCGGGCAACGTGCTCGTCGGCTACGGCACGTCCGAGGCGCCCGCCCGGCGCCGCCGCGTGCGCCGGGGAGCCCCGCTCTCCCCGGCCTCCGTGACGCCTGCGTCTCCCGCCGCCGGCGGCGTTCCCGCCGCGCCCGCGCGGGCGGACGGACCGGTGCCGGTGATCTCGCCTCTGGTGCGCCGACTGGCCCGCCAGAACGGCCTGGACCTGCGCCGGCTCACCGGGACGGGGCCCGACGGGCTGATCCTGCGGGCGGACGTGGAGCACGCCCTGCGCGCCGCCGGCGCACCGGGTGGCACGGACGGCGTTCAGCGCCTCGACGGCACCGACCACGCGCCGGGCATGCCCCGCGCCGCCGAGGTCACCGCCGGCGCGGCGCGCGGGACCGGGGAACCGGTCGCCGGCACCCGGGTGCCGCTCAAGGGCATCCGCGGCGCCGTCGCCGACAAGCTGACCCGCAGCCGCTCCGAGATACCGGACGCCACCTGCTGGGTGGACGCCGACGCGACGGAGCTGATGCGGGCGCGGGCGGCGATGAACGCGTCCGGCGGGCCGAAGATCTCCGTGCTGGCGCTGCTGGCCCGGATCTGCACCGCGGCCCTGGCCCGCTTCCCCGAGCTGAACTCCTCCGTCGACACGGCGGCCAGGGAGATCGTCCGGCACGAGGGCGTCCACCTCGGCTTCGCCGCGCAGACCGACCGGGGGCTCGTCGTCCCCGTCGTCCGGGACGCGCACACGCGGGACGCGGAGGGGCTCACGGCGGAGTTCGCCCGGCTGACCGAGAAGGCCCGGGCGGGCACGCTGACGCCAGTGGACCTGACCGGCGGCACCTTCACGCTGAACAACTACGGCGTGTTCGGCGTCGACGGCTCCACGCCGATCATCAACCACCCGGAGGCGGCCATGCTCGGCGTCGGCCGCATCGTGCCGAAGCCATGGGTCCACGACGGCGAGCTGGCCGTACGGCAGGTCGTCCAGCTGTCGCTCACCTTCGACCACCGGGTCTGCGACGGCGGGACCGCGGGCGGCTTCCTGCGCCACGTGGCGGACTGCGTGGAGCAGCCGGCGGTGCTGCTGCGCACCCTGTGACACCCCGGTGTCCGGCGGGGCCCTGACCCCCGCCGCCGTTCCCGCGCCCCCGCGTTCCCCGTGATCGCGGGGGCCGCGCATACTCGGGGGGTGACCGAGTACCAGCCTCCGGGTGATCCCGGTGCCGGACCCGGCTCCGGCGCCCGGCGTGCGCCGGACCCGGAGCACACCCCGTACGACGCCGTCGTCCTCGCCGGCGGTGCCGCCCGGCGGCTCTCCGGCGCCGACAAGCCCGGGGTGCGCGTGGGCGGGCGGGCCCTGATCGACCGAGTGCTCGCCGCGTGTGCCGGCGCCCGCACCACCGTGGTGGTCGCCGATCCCCGGCCCACCGCACGGCCCGTCGTGTGGGCCCGGGAGGAGCCGGCCGGCGGAGGCCCGCTGGCCGCCCTCGACGCGGGACTGCGGCACACCGGCGCCGACGTGGCCGTGCTGCTCTCGGCCGACCTGCCCTTCCTCGGCCCGCACGCCGTGGAACGGCTGGTCACCGCACTCGACGCGAGCACCGCCGACGGTGTCGTGCTCACCGACGCCGAGGGCCACGACCAGCCGCTCGTGGCCGCCTACCGGACCCGTGCCCTGCGCCGTGCACTGGCCGCCCTCACCGACCGGCACGGCGGCCTGACCGGGCTGCCGCTGCGCCGGCTGACCGCCGCGCTCGACCTCACCCGCCTCTTCGACCCGGTGGCGTCGTTCGACTGCGACACCTGGGACGACATCGCCGCCGCCAGGGCACGCATCAGGGAGCATGGACACGTGCTGGATGAATGGATCTCCGCAGTCAAGGACGAGCTGGGCATCGACCTGGACGTCGACACCACCCTGCTGCTCGACCTGGCCCGCGACGCCGCACACGGCGTGGCCCGGCCCGCGGCACCGCTGACCACCTTCCTCGTCGGCTATGCCGCCGCCCGCGCGGGCGGCGGCCGGGAAGCCGTCGTCGACGCGGCCCGCAGGGCGGCGGCCCTCGCCGACCGCTGGGCCGCGGAGGACACCGGGGACGACCCGCCGACGCCGCCCCCCGGCACCACCCCCGGGGCGGCGCCCGACGACGACGCCCCCGGCACCCGCCCGGACGCGGGATGACCGCGCACCGCACACGGGGCAGCCAGGACGCCGACGACCTCGACGTCGAGGAGGTGCTCGCCCTCGTGAAGGACGACCCCGGCCCGGCCGGACGCCCGCCCGCTCCCGCGGCGGACCGGCGGCCCCCGCGCGACGAGCCCGCCCGCGCACCCGGCCGGCGCGCCCACGCCACCGCCTGGGCCGAGGCCCGTGCTCTGGCCGAGCGCGCCGGGCGTCCCGGCCGCACCGGACGGCGCGCCCCGGTGTCCGTCCCGCTCGACACGGCCCTCGGTCTGACCCTGGCCGCCCCGCTGGCGGCCCTCACCGACCTGCCCTCCTTCGACACGTCCGCCATGGACGGCTGGGCCGTCGCCGGCCCCGGGCCGTGGCAGGTGCGGGACGAGGGGGTGCTCGCCGGGCATGCCGCGCACGCGCCGCTCACCGACGGCGAGGCCGTCCGTATCGCCACCGGCGCCCGGGTCCCCGCGGACACCACCGCGGTGCTCCGCAGCGAACACGGCCGCGCCGACGCCCAGGGGCGGCTGCACATCGACGCGGACCACGCACCGCACACACTCGCCCACGGCCAGGACATCCGCCCCCGCGGCCAGGAGTGCCGCAGCGGGGACCAGCTCCTGGCCGTCGGCACCCTGGTGACCCCGGCCGTGCTCGGGCTCGCGGCGGCCGCCGGGTACGACACGCTCACCGTCGTCCCCCGCCCGCGTGCCGAGGTGCTCGTCCTCGGCGACGAACTGCTCACCGAGGGGCGGCCGCACGACGGCCTGATCCGGGACGCGCTCGGCCCGATGCTGCCGCCGTGGCTGCGGGCGCTGGGCGCCGAGGTCACGGCCGTCCGCCGGATCGGCGACGACGCGGCGGCGCTCCACGACGCGCTCACCGCGTCCGAGGCCGAGGTCGTCGTCACCACCGGCGGCACCGCCGCCGGGCCCGTCGACCATGTCCACCCCACCCTGCGCCGCATCGGCGCCGAACTGCTCGTGGACGGGGTCGCGGTGCGCCCCGGCCACCCCATGCTCCTGGCCCGCGTCCACGACACCCAGCACCTCGTGGGCCTGCCCGGGAACCCGCTCGCCGCTGTCTCGGCGCTGCTCACGCTCGCCGAGCCCCTGCTGCGGACCCTCGCGGCGCGCCCCGCGCCCGAGCCGTACACCGTGCCGCTGCGGGACGCGGTGCAGGGGCATCCGCGCGACACCCGGCTCGTGCCCGTCGCCCTGCGCGGAGACCACGCCGTGCCGTTGCACTACAACGGTCCGGCCATGTTGCGCGGTGTCGCGGCGGCGGACGCGCTCGCGGTGGTCCCGCCGGGCGGTGTGCGGCCCGGGGAGGAGGCGGAACTGCTCGATCTGCCGTGGGCGGCCGGCGGAATCGGGGTGTGTTTCACGTGAAACTTCCGGGCCAGGACGCCATCGCCCGCCAGGCGGACGAACACCTGGTGACCCATCGGGTGACGCTGCCCAGGAAGGTGGTGGAGCACCCGATCCGCCAGGTCGCCAAACGGCTGTCGGTGGCTTTGGTGGTGCTCGTGGTGACGGCGCTGGTCGTCTACGTCGACCGCGACGGCTACACCGACAACGCCGACGGCACGGTCGACCTGCTCGACGCGTTCTACTACGCGACCGTCACCCTCTCCACCACCGGATACGGCGACATCACCCCGGTCAGCGACGCGGCCCGGCTCACCAACATCTTCGTCATCACGCCGCTGCGCGTGCTGTTCCTGATCATCCTGGTCGGCACCACCCTCGAGGCCCTCACCGAACGCACCCGGGAGGAGTGGCGACTGAACCGCTGGAGGTCCACGTTGCGTGATCACACCGTCGTCGTCGGATTCGGCACCAAGGGCCGTTCGGCGATCAAGACCGTCTGTGCGACGGGCCTCCGCAAGGAGCAGGTCGTGGTGGTGGACCCCAGCGCCAAGGCGATCGAGGCCGCCGCGGCCGACGGCTACGCCGGGGTCGTCGGGGACGCGACCCGCAGCGAGGTGCTCAAGCGTGCCGAGGTGTTCCGGGCGAAGCAGATCATCATCGCGACCCAGCGGGACGACACCGCCGTCCTGGTCACGCTGACGGCCCGCCAGCTCAACCGGGGCGCGAAGATCGTGGTCGCCGTGCGCGAGGAGGAGAACGCCCCGCTGCTGAAGCAGTCCGGCGCCGACGCGGTCATCACCAGCGCCAGCGCGGCCGGCCGGCTGCTCGGCCTCTCCGTGCTCAGCCCCGCCGCCGGCATGGTGATGGAGGACCTCATCCAGCAGGGCACGGGACTCGACATCGTCGAACGCCCCGTCATAAAGGCCGAGGTGGGCAAGACACCGCGGGAGATCGACGACCTCGTGGTGAGCGTGCTGCGCGGTCACCGCGTCCTCGGCTACGACGACGCGGCCGTAGGCACCCTGGAACTGACGGACCGGCTGATCACCATCGTGCGGGTCACGCAGGGCCGGCAGGTCGCCCCGGACATGCGTCCGCTCCCCCGGGACTGACGCGGGCCCCGCTCCTCCGGGACTGACGCGGGCCCCGGCGTCGCCGGGGCCCGCGTCAGTCGGAAACGGCGCGTGCGGCGCTACTTGCGGTTGTACAGCCGCATCGTGATCGGGCCGAAGACGAGCACGAACAGGCCCGCCCAGCCCAGCGACCAGGCGATCTCGCCGGCCGGCCAGTCGCCCGCCATCAGCCCCCGCACGGCCGAGGCCAGGTGGGTGACCGGGCTGTTGTTGACGAACGCCTGGAGCCAGCCCGGCATGGTGGAGGGGTCCACGAAGACGTTGGACAGGAAGGTCAGCGGGAAGATCACCATCATGCTGACGCCCATCACCGACTTCTCGGTGCGCAGCATCAGGCCGAACATCGTCCAGATCCACGAGAAGGCGAACGCGAACAGCACCAGCAGCGCGATCCCGGCGAGCACACCGGCCACCCCGCCGTCCGGCCGGTAACCGAGGATCATGCCGACGGTCAGCATCACGACGGACGCCAGGGTGTAGCGCAGGGCGTCGCCGAGCAGGTAGCCGACCATCGTCGACGGCCGCCAGATCGGCAGGGTGCGGAAGCGGTCGAAGACACCCTTCTCGATGTCCGTGTTGACCGAGACCCCGGTGTACATCGTGATCATCACGACCGACATCACCAGGATGCCCGGCAGCAGGAACTGGATGTACTCCTTCGGCGAGCCGGCCAGCGCCCCGCCGAACAGGTACGTGTACATCAGCACCATCATGATCGGGAAGGCGGTGACGTCGAAGAGCTGCTCGGGCACGTGCTTGATCTTGAGGACGGCGCGCCAGCCGAAGGTCAGCGAGGCCGACCACGCGCTGGGCCGCGGCGGACGCTCCTTGGCGACCAGCAGCTCGGCGAGCGAATCGGTGCTGACCGGGGCGAGTTCGATGCTCTCGGTGGTCGTCGTGGTGCTCATGCCGGCACCTCGTCCTTCTGGTCGTCGGCCCCGGACGCGGGCCGGGGGCCGGGCTCGTGGGTGTCGTGCCCGGTGAGGGCCAGGAAGACCTCGTCCAGGCTGGGCTGGCCGAGCGAGAAGTTGTCGACGGTGATGCCGGCCCCGGCCAGTTCGCTCAGGGCGCGGGCGGCCTGTTCGGCGGCGGTGTCCTCGCCGGCGGCGCTGCTCAGGCGGGCGGTCAGCGCCACCGGGTCGGCGTCGGCCTGCACCCGGGCGTCGAAGGCGCGGCGCAGGAGGTCCGCGGCCAGCGGCCGCTGGTCGGGGTCGCGCAGCCGCAGATGCACCGAACCGGCACCGACGGACGCCTTCAGCTCGCCCTTGGTGCCCTCCGCGATCACCCGGCCGCGGTCGATGACGGCGATCCGGGACGCGAGCTGGTCCGCCTCGTCCAGGTACTGCGTGGTCAGCAGGACCGTGGTGCCCTGGGCGACCACCGCGCGGACGATGTCCCACACCTGGTTGCGGCTGCGCGGGTCCAGGCCGGTCGTCGGCTCGTCCAGGAACAGCAGGTCGGGCGTGTTGAGGATGGACGCGGCGATGTCGATGCGGCGGCGCATGCCGCCCGAGTAGTGCTTGACCTGCTTCCCGGCCGCGTCCGTGAGGCCGAACGCCTCCAGGAGCTGGGCGGCGCGCGTGTGGGCGGCCTGTTTGCGGTGCCCGAGGAGGCGGGCCAGCAGGACCAGGTTCTCGGTACCCGTGAGGTCCTCGTCCACGGAGGCGTACTGCCCCGTGAGGCTCACCCGGGACCGCACCTCGTCCGCCTCGCGCACGACGTCGTGGCCGAACACCCGGGCCTCGCCGCCGTCCGGCCGCAGGAGCGTGGCGAGCATCTTGACGGTGGTGGTCTTCCCGGCGCCGTTGGGGCCGAGGACCCCGTACACCGTGCCGACCGGCACCGTGAGGTCGACCCCGTCGACGGCCCGTGTCTCACCGAACGTTTTGACCAGGCCCGTGGTCTCGATCGCCAGGCCGGACGATTGCGTGCTCATGCTCGGTTCCTTCCGCATGCGTGCGTCACGCAGGATCAGACCTACACCGTCGCGCGAAGTCATCGCTGCCGCACATGCTTTTTCGGCACTTCGGTCCTACGGCGGACCGCCGTCCGCCCGGAGGTCCAGGACGGAGGACCGTGGCGGAGTACCGTCGCCCTCATGTATGCGATCACGATTCCCGAACCCGGTGGACCCGGGGCACTGGTCTGGGACGAGGTCCCCGACCCCGAGCCCGGCGAGGGCGAGGTCCTCGTCGAGGTGGTGGCCGGGGCCGTCAACCGGGCCGACATCCTGCAGCGCCAGGGCTTCTACAACCCGCCGCCCGGCGCATCGCCGTATCCCGGTCTGGAGTGCTCCGGGCGGATCACCGCCCTGGGGCCGGGAGTGACCGGCTGGGCCGTGGGCGACGAGGTCTGCGCCCTGCTCTCGGGCGGCGGCTACGCCCAGAAGGTCGCCGTACCGGCCGGGCAGCTGCTCCCCGTGCCGGAAGGGCTGGACGTGCGGCAGGCCGCCGCGCTGCCCGAGGTGACCTGCACGGTCTGGTCCAACGTGTTCATGATCGCCCACCTGCGTCCGGGCGAGACGCTGCTGGTGCACGGCGGTTCCAGCGGCATCGGCACCATGGCGATCCAGCTGGGCAAGGCGGTCGGGGCCCGGGTCGCCGTCACCGCCGGCACCAAGGAGAAGCTGGAGCGCTGTGCCGAGCTGGGCGCCGACGTCCTGATCAACTACCGCGAGCAGGACTTCGTGGCCGAGGTGGAGAAGGCCACGGACGGTGCGGGAGCGGACGTCATCCTCGACAACATGGGTGCCAAGTACCTGGACCGCAACGTCCGCACCCTCGCCGTCAACGGCCGCCTCGCGATCATCGGGATGCAGGGCGGCGTCAAGGGCGAGCTGAACATCGGTGCCCTGCTCACCAAGCGCGCCGCTCTCAGCGCGACCTCTCTGCGGGCCCGCCCCCTGGCGGAGAAGGCGGCGATCGTGGCCGCCGTACGGGAGCACGTCTGGCCGCTGGTGGCCGGCGGCCACGTCCGTCCGGTGATCGACCGGGAGATCCCCATGTCCGACGCCGCCGCGGCCCACCGGGTGGTGGAGGACAGCGGCCACATCGGCAAGGTCCTGCTGATCGCCCCGGCCTGACCGCCGGCGCGGGTCGGCGGCCGCCCGGCGCGGGGTGTCCCGCCCGGTGCGGCGCCACGGGTACGCGGCTGCACGCGTGCCCCGGTCGCTGCGGCGCCGTCGGTGCCGTGCCGGGTGTCGGGGCGCGGAGCGTGGGCGGGCACCGGTCCGCGCCACGCCCGCACCGTCGCCCGGTCCGCCTCACGCCCGCATGGTCGCGCGGTCCGCCTCACGTCTGCATGGTCGCCCGGTACGCCTCACGCCCGCATGGTTGCCCGGTCCGCCTCACGCCTGCATGGTCGCCCGGTACGCCTCACGCCTGCATGGTCGCCCGGTACGCCTCACGCCCGCATGGTCGCGCGGTCCCCCCACGCCCGCATGGTTGCCCGGTCCGCCTCACGTCTGCATGGTCGCCCGGTCCGCCTCACGTCTGCATGGTTGCGCGGTCCCCTCCCGCCCGCATGGTCGCCCGGCCCGCCCCACGCCCGTACCGTCGCCCGGCCGCCTGCCGGCCCGGCGCGCCGGGCCGCTCCGGCCCGTCTGCCGGCTGGTGGCGAGCGGCCGGCCGGCTCCGCCCAGGGCACGGACCGTACCCCGCGGCCCCGCCCGGTGGCGTGCAACGGCGGCACGGGGTACAGCGGTACAGCGGTACAGCGGTACGGCCTGCGGCCCTACCGCCCGGGTCGCTGCCGTGCCGTTGTCCATGCCGTGTCGAGCGCAGCGTCCCGCCCCCGCGCGTGCCGTCGGCCAGTGCCGTGCTGTGGTGGTCCGACCCGGCGGGCTGCCCTCACGCCGCCAGCGCCGCCCGCCCCCTCCTCACCCCGGCGACTGCCGCATGCGCAGCCCGATGAAGGCGAGGCCGAGGCCCAGGCCGATGAGGACCAGGCCGCTGCCCAGCGGCAGGATCCGCAGGACGGGCTCGACGGGGCGGCCGGGGCCGCCCAGGGCGTTCGGCGCCGTCGTCGACGCGGAGGGCATCGGCACGGCGGCCTCCGACGCCGGTGCCCGGGCCGCCGCGTCCGCCGCGGAGGACGCCTCGGGGGCGGGCGTGCCGTCCCGCTGCCCGGGCGGCTCCTCCCGGCCGCCGGCGGTTTCCGGCGGCCGGGTGTCCGGAGACGTGCTCGCGCGCGGCGCGTCCGCCGTGGGGGACGCGCCGTCGTCCCGGCGGTCGTCGGCCGTACCCCTCGGCGCGTCGGGGTCCGGGCGCCGTCCGGGCCGCTCACGGCCCTCTCCGGGGCGGGCCCCCGCCCGGGACGGCTCGGCGGAGGGCGACGGGGACGACGACGGGGAGGCGGACGCTGCGGCGGGACGGTGCTGCGCCGGTCCGGCGCCGGTGCGGCCCTCCTCGCGGGCCGGTGCGTGCGGGCCCGGTCGCCCGCCCTCGTCCGGGTCCGGTCCGGCACGGCGGACACCCCGTCCGCCCCCGTCGGCCGCACCGGGTGCCCGGTCGTGCGCATGGGCCACGGACGCCCCGACCGGCATCACACCGGCGCCCCAGGGCACCACCGTGCCCATTCCCAGGGCGATCCCCGTCCCCAGGACGACACCCGCTCGCAGGGCGGCCGCCGCCCCGTTCGCCCGCACTGCACGCAGCCATGGAGTCACGACCGTGACCTCCCGCGCCGACGGGTGCGCGGGCACCGTCGGCAGAGTTGGGCCGGATGGACCCCAAAAGATTCGCATTTTCTGGCATTCCCGGCATGCCGGGCGGTGCCGGTCGGCTGAATCGTGACCTTCCGACCGGGGAACCCGGGCCCCGTCCGCCCAGGAGCCCGGGCCCCGCCGGGCCGGTCCGCGGGGGCACCACCCGAGCGGGGCACGGGGTGCGAGAGAATGGCTGCATGGAGATGCCGAGGAACGAACGGTCACCGGAGAAACCGCAGATCCTGGTCGTCGGCCAGGACGGCATGGCGCTCGGCGGTGGCACCGGGGACGAGGACTCCCGCGAGACCCCGGTGACGGAGCAGGTCGAGCAGCCCGCCAAGGTCATGCGGATCGGCAGCATGATCAAGCAGTTGCTGGAGGAGGTGCGCGCCGCGCCTCTGGACGAGGCCAGCCGGGCCCGGCTCAAGGAGATCCACGCCAGCTCGGTCAAGGAGCTGGAGGACGGTCTGGCCCCCGAACTGGTCGAGGAGCTGGAGCGGCTCTCCCTGCCCTTCACCGACGAGGCCACCCCCAGCGACGCCGAACTGCGGATCGCGCAGGCGCAGTTGGTGGGCTGGCTGGAGGGTCTGTTCCACGGGATCCAGACCACGCTGTTCGCCCAGCAGATGGCGGCGCGTGCCCAGCTGGAGCAGATGCGCAGGGCGCTCCCGCCCGGTGCCGGCGACGGCCAGGAGGACCCCCACCTCGGCGGTCGCTCGGGCGGCCCGTACCTGTAACGGCCCGCCGACCGCCCGGACAACAGGAAGGGGCCCGGATCTCCGGGCCCCTTCGCCGTCCGTGCTGCCGGGCCCGGGACTTGCCCCCGGCCCCGCCCGGTCAGGGCGGGTTGCCCGTGGAGACCTTCAGGGTGATCTCCGGCATGTCCTCGGGGTCGACATCGGTGCCGGCCGGCGGGAACTGCTCGCGGACCGAGCCCTCGCCGTAGACGTTCTCGTCCACGTTGACGATCTTCAGGTCGCCCCAGCCGGCCGCCTGGAAGCACTCCTTGACCGACTTGATGTACTTGAACTTGAAGTTCGGGAGCCGGATCTTGTCGGGGTCGTTGTAGGACTCCTGCGGCTCCTCGCACTCCTCCTTGTCGATCGTCTTCGAGGTGTCCGGCCCGCGGTAGCCCTCCGCCTTGGTGGCGGACGCCGACGGTGAGCTGCCGCCGCCCTTGTCCTCCTCACCGCCGCCGCCGTTCAGCGTCAGCGCGGCGATCAGGCCGCCGACCGCGAGCACGGAGACGGCGATCGAACCGATGATCACCGGCCGGTTGCTCCGCCCGCCGCCCTGGCCGCCCGGGGCGCCGGCCTGCGGGGAGATCGTGTACGGCGCGGGGGTCGACGGCCCCGGCTGTGAGGAGTAGGCCGCCGGGTGCGGCGTCGCGTACCCACCCTGCTGCGGGTAGCCGTACGACGGGGACGGCGCCGGAGTGCCGTACGGGTGCGGTGTGGGCGCGGGGCCGGGCTGGTACGGGGTCTGGACGTTGCCCGACTGCGCCTGGTTGGTCTGGTCGACCGGCGGGAACACCGCGGAGCCGACGCCCGAGCCGGCGGGCGCCTGCGTGCCGGGGACGATGCTCGGCGGGGCCGCCTGGAAGGACTGGCCGACCCGCAGGCACTCCCCGCGCATCGCCTCGGCGCTGGGGAACCGCTCGTTGGGGTTCTTCTTCAGGGCGCGGGCGATCAGCGCGTCCACGGCCGGGGGCAGCGAGCGGTTGATGGAGGAGGCGGCCGGCGGCTCCTCCTGCACGTGCGCGTAGGCGATGGCCAGCGGGGAGTCGGCGTCGAACGGGAGCCGCCCGGTGACCAGCTGGAACAGCATGATGCCGACCGAGTACAGGTCGGAGCGCGCATCGACGCCGCGGCCGAGCGCCTGTTCCGGCGAGAGGTACTGCGGGGTGCCGACGACCATGCCGGTCTGGGTCATCGACGTGACGCCGGACTGCATGGCGCGGGCGATGCCGAAGTCCATGACCTTGACCACGCCGCGCTTGGTCATCATGACGTTGCCCGGCTTGATGTCCCGGTGGACCAGGCCCATTTCGTGGCTGATCTCCAGGGCGGCGAGCACGTCCGCGGTGATCTTCAGGGCCTTGTCGGCGGGCATCGCGCCCTGCTGGCGCACGTCCTCGTCGAGCACCGAGCCCAGCGGGCGTCCCTCGACGTACTCCATGACGATGTACGGCGTGGTCATGCCGTCGACGTCGTCCTCGCCGGTGTCGAAGACCGACACGATGTTGGTGTGCGTGAGCTTCGCCACGGACTGCGCCTCGCGGCGGAAGCGCTCACGGAAGGCCTGTTCCCGGCCGAGTTCGGTGTGCAGTGTCTTGATGGCGACCTGACGGTCGAGCACGCTGTCGTAGGCGAGGTGGACGGAGGCCATGCCGCCCTGGCCGAGCAGGTCCCGCAGTTGGTAACGTCCGCCGGCGAGCGACCGTCCCGCGTGGTGGCCCTGTGCGCCGTCCTGGCTCATGTTCCGCTTCCCCCGTAGCCTCTCCGGCGCCGTCGTCGGTGACCGATCCGTCGTAGATCCCATGTGCTATTCCCGGCCAAGTCTGCCGCAGGTCACCGACACGTCAAGCGCGGTGCCCGTTCCGTGACCGTACGCGAAAGAAGCGTCGCGGAAGCGTTACAGCAGGCGTACGGCCGGTACACGGGATTTGCACGACAGTACGGAGTGCGGGTTTCATGACCGGTCCGTCTCGTCCCGGTCCCGGCAGCCCGTCCCGGACCGAAGGCTTGCGCAAAGGCTGTAGCGTGGCTCGACGGAGAGACCGTGACAACACCGCGCGTACCGCGGGCAGAAACGACGGCGAGGACTGATGGCACAGCAGCAGCGCGCCCAGGGCCCGTCCGACCCCGAGGCGACTGGCGGCGGCATGTCGGACGCGCCGGACAACTGGGGCAACGGCGGGCTCGTGGGCGACGGCCGGTACCGGCTGACGCACCGGCTCGGCCGGGGCGGCATGGCCGAGGTGTTCGCCGCCGAGGACGTGCGTCTGGGACGCACCGTCGCCGTCAAGCTGCTGCGTTCCGACCTCGCCGAGGACCCGGTCGCCAAAGCCCGTTTCACGCGCGAGGCGCAGTCGGTGGCCGGCCTCAACCACCATGCCATCGTGGCCGTGTACGACTCCGGCGAGGACGTCATGGGCGGCCAGCCCGTGCCGTACATCGTCATGGAGCTGGTCGAGGGCCGCACCATCCGCGATCTGCTGATGAACGCCGAGGCGCCGGGCCCCGAGCAGGCGCTGATCATCGTCTCCGGTGTCCTGGAGGCGCTCGCCTACTCGCACCAGCACGGCATCGTGCACCGTGACATCAAGCCCGCAAACGTCATCATCACCAACAACGGCGCCGTGAAGGTGATGGACTTCGGCATCGCCCGCGCCCTGCACGGCGCGTCCACGACGATGACGCAGACCGGCATGGTCATGGGCACCCCGCAGTACCTCTCGCCGGAACAGGCGCTCGGCAAGGCCGTCGACCACCGCTCCGACCTGTACGCCACCGGCTGCCTGATGTACGAACTCCTCGCACTGCGGCCCCCGTTCACGGGCGAGACGCCGCTGTCGGTGGTGTACCAGCACGTCCAGGACATCCCCACGCCGCCGTCCGAGGCGTCCGACGTCTCCCCGCCGGAGCTGGACGGGCTGGTGATGCGCTCGCTCGCCAAGGAGCCGGACGACCGCTTCCAGACCGCCGAGGAGATGCGCGGACTGGTCCAGTACGCGCTGCAGATGCTCTACGACCAGGGCGGCCACACCGGCACCTGGAACACCGGCCCGGTCGACATGCACGACGGCCGCAGCACCCCGGCGGGCGGCTTCGCCGGCACGGCCGTGATGCAGCACCCCGACGCCGCGGGCACCACCGCGATCCCGCAGCCGATCCTGCCCGCCGGGTACGGCGGCGGGGACGACGGCGGCTTCGAGGGCAACGGCAACCGGGGCGGCGGGCGCGGCAAGCTGTGGGTCCTGGCCGTGCTCGCGGTGATCGCCATCGCGGCGGGGGTCGCGCTGGCGCTGAACAACACCGGTGACAAGGGGGGCGGCGACCGGCCCGAGAAGTCCCCGACGACGTCCCAGACCACCGAGGACGAGAAGGCCAGCGAGAGCCCCAGCGACGACGCCAGCGAGGCGCCGAGCCAGGACACCGACACCGGCACCGGCACGGGTTCCGGCGGTAACTGGACGCCGACCCAGCAGCCGACGCAGCAGCCGACGCAGCAGCCCACCCAGGACCCGACGGGCGACCCGACGGGCGAGGACCCGACGACGCCGGACGACCCGACCACGGAGCCGGAGGAGCCGACGACGCCGCCTGCGACGCAGCCGACGGGGGGCGGCGCCGCAGAGGGCGCCACCGGCGGCGGGGAGGACGGCGGCGGCACCGGAGACGGCGGCCTCTGACCGCCCCCCGCACGGGTTCAGTCCACGAACGCGTCGCACACCGCGTCGTACTCCCGGGTCCACCACACGGCCAGCGCGGCCGCGGCGGGGAACTGGCCGTCCGCGCGGGTGTCGGCGCGTTCGTAGTGCCAGCGCAGCATCCAGAAGTCGTTGAGGCGCTCCCACCAGACCCGGTGGACGGCCGCCGCCAGGTCCGAGGGTGTGGCCGCCGAGGCGCCGCGGTAGGCGCGGGCGAACGAGCGCACCCGGGGCAGGTCGAGGGTGCCCGCGGGCCGCACGAAGAAGATCGCCGCGGCCCGGACCGCCTCCTCCGCACGGGGCTGCACGCCCAGCCGGTCCCAGTCGACGATCGCGGCGGGCGCGTCCCCCCGGTAGAGCACGTTGAACGGGTGGAAGTCGCCGTGCACCCACCCCACGGCACCGCCCCGCGGAGGCCGCCGGTGCGCGTGGCGCTCCAGGAGGACGCGGCGCTCCAGCAGCCGGTGGCGGGCGAGCGCGTCGAAGGAGTCGGCGGGCCGGTGGCGGCGTACGCGCGCGAGCAGGTCGTCGATGAGGGCCAGGGTGTCGGCCGGGTCGGCGCTGCGGGCCGGGGCGGCGGCCGTCCTGCCGTGGGCCGGCATGACGCGCTCCAGTCCGGCGTGCACCGCGCCGAGCAGCGCCCCCAGCCGCCCGCACTGGGCCGGGGAGAGCTGCCCGCCGTGCCGGTGCCGGCCGTCGATCCACGGGTGCAGGGCGAAGGCGTGGCCGCCGACGACCACGACGGTGCGCCCGTCCCGCGCGGGAAGCGGCGGAGCGACCGGGACACCGAGGCCGGCCAGGCGCAGCGTGGCCCGGTGCTGCCGGGTGATCGCGGCCGGGTCGGCCGTCTCGGGGTCGAAGTGGTGCTTCAGGAAGTAGCGGCCGCGGCTCGTGCACAGGCGGTAGCCGCGGTTCAGCAGCCCCTCGTCGACGGGTGCACAGGAGACGGCGGAACCGGCGGCGTACCGGCGGAGCAAGGCGCGCAGCGGGGGCGCGTGCGGTACGGGCGGTGGTACACGGAGTTGCGACACGCGCCGGATGCTAGGGGAACGCGCGCCCCCGTGAGCTGCGCGATGTCACACTCAGTCGTTTCCGGTCGCACTCCGTGCTCGTTCTGGCGTCGACGGAACGGCTCGGCTCTTCCCGAGTCCGGGGTGGCCGGGATAACGTGCCGTTGCTCCGGCCTCCTGCAAGGCTGTGACCAGTGCACCTTCCCGACCTTCCCGATTTACTTGGAAATCCAAGCAAAATCCCAGGTCAGGTGGGGTTTCACAGAAATGTGTCGCACTGGGTAACGTGCACATTGCAGGGCGCTCGCCGGGGCACCTGTCACGCCTGTTCCCGGTCGAGTGGCACCCACCCCGTGCCCGGTGGCCGAAAACAGGTGAGCCTTCCCCGCTCCTGAGCGGGGAGGACCCCCAGGTCACCCGGCAACCCCGGGGGCCGGACCGACGGAGGAGCACACGTGACCGTGGAGAGCACTGCCCCGCGCACACCGCGACGCAGCGCCGGAAGCAAGGCCGGCGCCACCGGCACCAAGGGCGGCGCCACCGCCAAGAAGGCCACCGGTGCCGCCAAGAAGGCCACCACCGCCAGGAAGGCGGCGGGTGCCGCACAGAGCGCCGAGCCGGCCCTCGTCCAGCTGCTGACGCCCGAGGGCAAGCGCGTCAAGAACGCCGAGTTCGACCCGTACGTCGCCGATATCACCGCCGACGACCTGCGCGGGCTGTACCGCGACATGGTGCTCACCCGTCGCTTCGACGCCGAGGCCACCTCGCTGCAGCGCCAGGGCGAGCTGGGCCTGTGGGCCTCGCTGCTCGGGCAGGAGGCGGCACAGATCGGCTCCGGCCGGGCGCTGCGCGACGACGACTACGTCTTCCCCACCTACCGCGAGCACGGCGTCGCCTGGTGCCGGGGGGTCGACCCCACCAACCTGCTCGGCATGTTCCGCGGTGTGAACAACGGCGGCTGGGACCCCAACAGCAACAACTTCCACCTGTACACGATCGTCATCGGCTCCCAGACGCTGCACGCCACCGGCTACGCGATGGGCATCACCAAGGACGGCGCGGACAGCGCGGTCGTCGCCTACTTCGGCGACGGTGCCTCCAGCCAGGGCGACGTCGCCGAGGCGTTCACCTTCTCCGCGGTCTACAACGCCCCGGTCGTCTTCTTCTGCCAGAACAACCAGTGGGCGATCTCCGAGCCGACCGAGAAGCAGTCCCGGGTGCCGCTGTACCAGCGCGCCCGCGGCTTCGGCTTCCCGGGCGTGCGCGTGGACGGCAACGACGTCCTGGCGACGCTCGCCGCCACCAAGTGGGCCCTGGAGCGGGCCCGCAACGGTGAGGGCCCGACCCTGCTCGAGGCGTTCACCTACCGCATGGGCGCCCACACCACCTCCGACGACCCCACCCGCTACCGCCACGACGACGAGCGGATCGCCTGGGAGGCCAAGGACCCGCTCCTGCGCCTGCGCCGCCATCTCGAGCTCGCAAACCACGCGGACGAGGGATTCTTCGCGGAACTGGAGACCGAGTCCGAGGCGTTGGGCAAACGAGTGCGCGAAGCGGTCCGTGCCATGCCGGACCCGGACCACTTCGCCATCTTCGAGAACGTCTACGCGGACGGACACGCCCTCGTCGACGAGGAACGGGCGCAGTTCGCCGCCTACCAGGCGTCCTTCGCCGACGCGGACGGGGGTAAGTGACATGGCAGAGAAGATGGCCCTGGCCAAGGCGATCAACGAGTCGCTGCGCCGCGCCCTGGAGACGGACCCGAAGGTCCTCGTCATGGGAGAGGACGTCGGCAAGCTGGGCGGCGTGTTCCGGGTGACGGACGGGCTGCAGAAGGACTTCGGCGAGAGCCGCGTCATCGACACCCCGCTCGCCGAGTCGGGCATCGTCGGCACGGCGATCGGCCTGGCCCTGCGCGGCTACCGCCCGGTGGTGGAGATCCAGTTCGACGGCTTCGTCTTCCCGGCCTACGACCAGATCGTCACGCAGCTCGCGAAGATGCACGCCCGAGCGCTGGGCAAGGTCAAGATGCCCGTCGTCGTGCGCATCCCCTACGGCGGCGGCATCGGCGCGGTGGAGCACCACTCCGAGTCCCCGGAGTCGCTGTTCGCGCACGTCGCCGGACTGAAGATCGTCTCGCCGTCGAACGCGTCCGACGCGTACTGGATGATGCAGCAGGCCATCCAGAGCGACGACCCGGTGATCTTCTTCGAGCCGAAGCGGCGCTACTGGGACAAGGCCGAGGTCAACACCGACTCGATCCCCGGCCCGCTGCACACCGCGCGCGTGGCCCGCGAGGGCACCGACCTGACGCTGGTGGCCTACGGCCCGATGGTGAAGCTCTGCCAGGAGGTCGCCGACGCGGCCGCCGAGGAGGGCCGCTCCCTGGAGGTACTGGACCTGCGCTCGGTCTCCCCGATCGACTTCGACGCGATCCAGGCGTCCGTGGAGAAGACGCGCCGCCTGGTCGTCGTCCACGAGGCACCGGTGTTCTTCGGTTCCGGCGCGGAGATCGCCGCGCGGATCACGGAGCGCTGCTTCTACCACCTGGAGGCTCCGGTCCTGCGGGTGGGCGGATACCACGCGCCGTATCCGCCGGCCCGCCTGGAGGAGTCCTACCTCCCGGACCTGGACCGGGTGCTCGATGCCGTCGACCGCTCGATGGCGTACTGAGGAGGGGGTCGTGACGACGATGACGAACGCGTCCGTACGCGAGTTCAAGATGCCGGACGTGGGCGAGGGCCTCACCGAGGCCGAGATCCTCAAGTGGTACGTCCAGCCCGGTGACACCGTCACCGACGGCCAGGTGGTCTGCGAGGTCGAGACGGCGAAGGCGGCCGTCGAACTGCCCATCCCCTACGACGGTGTGGTCCGCGCCCTGCACTTCCCGGAGGGCACCACGGTCGACGTGGGCACGTCCATCATCGCGGTGGACGTCTCCGGCGGCGCGGCCCCGGCCGAGGAGGCGGCGCCGCCCGCGCCGGACACCGCGGCGGAGCCCGCGCCGGAGCCGGAGCCGAAGGGCTCGGGCCGCCAGCCCGTGCTGGTCGGCTACGGCGTGGCCACGTCCTCCACCCGCCGCCGCCCGCGCAAGCCGGCGGCCGGCGCCCAGCCGGAGCTGAACGGCCACACCCCGGCACCTGCCGCCGCGGCGGAACCGGCACCGGCACCCGCCGCCGGACCGGTCGACGGGGGGCAGCGCCCCCTGGCCAAGCCGCCTGTGCGCAAGCTGGCGAAGGACCTCGGCGTCGACCTCACCACGGTCGTGCCGACCGGCCCGGACGGCATCATCACCCGCGACGACGTGCACGCGGCGGCACAGCCGAAGGCCCCCGAGCCCCAGGCGCCCGCCACCACCGCCCCGGCACCGGCTCCCGCGCCGGCCGCCCCGGCACCGGCGGCGTACGACACCGCCCGCGAGACCCGCGTCCCCGTCAAGGGCGTGCGCAAGGCGACGGCGGCGGCGATGGTCGGCTCGGCCTTCACCGCGCCCCACGTCACGGAGTTCGTGACGGTCGACGTCACGCGCACGATGAAGCTGGTCGAGGAGCTCAAGCAGGACAAGGAGTTCGCCGGTCTGCGGGTCAACCCGCTGCTGCTGATCGCCAAGGCCCTGCTGGTCGCGATCCGCCGCAACCCGGACGTCAACGCCTCCTGGGACGAGGCGGCCCAGGAGATCGTGCTCAAGCACTACGTGAACCTGGGCATCGCGGCGGCCACCCCGCGCGGCCTGATCGTCCCGAACATCAAGGACGCGCACGCCAAGACCCTGCCGCAGCTCGCCGAGTCCCTCGGTGAACTGGTGTCCACGGCACGGGAGGGCAAGACCTCCCCGTCCGCGATGCAGGGCGGCACGGTGACCATCACCAACGTCGGCGTCTTCGGCGTCGACACCGGCACGCCCATCCTCAATCCCGGCGAGTCCGCGATCCTCGCGGTCGGGGCGATCAAGCTCCAGCCGTGGCTCCACAAGGGCAAGGTGAAGCCGCGTCAGGTCACCACCCTCGCCCTGTCCTTCGACCACCGCCTGGTCGACGGCGAACTCGGCTCCAAGGTCCTGGCCGACGTGGCCGCGATCCTGGAACAGCCGAAGAGGCTGATCACCTGGGCCTGACGGCCACGATACGGGTGGGTTGACGCCGGAGGGGCGCCGCAAGTCCGAGTTGCGGTGCCCCTCCTGTCGCTGGATCAGCTCTCGACGACGCCGGAATCCGCGATCTTGACCGACTTGCTGGTGCGACCAGAGGAACTGCCCAGGCCTTCGATTGTGTCCACGAGGTCCTGGCCTTCGACGACCTCGCCGAAGACGACGTGCTTGCCGTCCAGCCACGAGGTGACGGCCGTGGTGATGAAGAACTGCGAACCGTTGGTGTTCGGGCCCGCGTTCGCCATCGACAGCAGGTACGGGCGGTCGTGCTTGAGAGTGAAGTTCTCGTCGTCGAACCTCTCGCCGTAGATGCTCTTCCCGCCGGTGCCGTTGCCCCGGGTGAAGTCACCGCCCTGCAGCATGAAGTCCGGGATCACGCGGTGGAAGGGCGAGCCGGCGTAACCGAAGCCGTGCTGGCCGGTGGCCAGCTCGCGGAAGTTCCGGGCGGTTTTCGGGACGACCTCGTCGAAGAGTTTGAAGACGATGCGGCCGGCCGGCTGACCGTCGACCGTGATGTCGAAGAAGACGTTGCTCATGATCCACGTCCTATCACGTCGAGTGCGGAAGGACTGCGTCATCCCTGTCGGTCAGGTCGTTCGCCGGCCGGGCCGTACGACGCCGAGGGGCCCACCCCATGGGTGAGCCCCTGTGCGTGATCCGTGGCCGCCGGCGGCGGGGTCAGATCTTGCCGAAGCCGTAGCCCAGGAGCTTCTTGGCGTCCTTCTCGCGCTGGGCGCCCGAGGAGGAGGCGAGGACGGTGCCGATGACCGTCTTGCCGTTCCGCGTGGCGGCGAAGACCAGGCAGTACTTCGAGACGGAGCCGGAGCCGGTCTTCACGCCGATCGTGCCGCTGTAGTTGCTGAGCAGCGTGTTGGTGTTGGTCCACGGCGCCATCGTGCGGGTGCTGCCCGTCTTCGTCTTCGTCTTGGCCGTGTACTTCTTGGTCTTGACGATCGAGCGGAACGTGGAGTTCTTCATCGCGCTGCTGGCGATCTTCGTCAGGTCGCGCGGCGTGGAGTAGTTGTTGCCGTTGCCGATGCCGTCGAACGAGTCGAAGCGGGTGTTCTTCAGGCCCAGCTTCTTCGCGTCGGCGTTCATCTTGCCGACGAAGGACTTCACGCGGGCCGCACGGGTCGTGCCCGAGCCGAACTTGTCGGCGAGGGCGTAGGCCGCGTCGCAGCCGGACGGCAGCATGAGTCCGTAGAGGAGCTGGCGCACCGTGACCTTGTCGCCGACGATCAGGCGGGCGGAGGAGGCGTTCTTGGAGACGATGTAGTCGCTGTAGGCCTTCTGGATCGTGACCTTGGCGTCGAGGTTCAGGTTCTTCTGCGCCAGCACGACCTTCGCGGTCATGATCTTCGTGGTGGAGCCGGTCGAGCGGCGGATGTCCGCGGACTTGCTGTACAGCGACTTGCCGTTCCCGTTGTTCATCACGTAGCCGCCCTTGGCGACGATCGTGGGGACGGCGGCGGCCTGGGCGGGTGCAGCGTAGAGGGCTCCGGAGGCGATCACGGCGCCCGTCGTCAGGGCCACGCCGACGGCTCTGCTCAGACGGATGCCCTTAATGCCGGTTTTCAACTGAGGTACCCCGATTACCGTGAATGGCCGTACGGTGCGGCCGAGTTGAGGGTGCGGCCGGTAAGGGGGCCGCACGTGTCTGACTCACGTCGGGGGGTGATGGTTGTGCGGGTGTCGTGAAAAGCCCGGGGTCGTCACACTCCGGCTGCTCGGTCCGCATCGTGGAACGGGTTCCGGGATGTGTCCCTGTTGTATCTATCCTGTCGGCATGAGCCTGGCCGACGTGAAGCAACCCCCTGCCGCCGACCGCGTCTACACCCATGTCAAGCAGGGCGTCCTGGAGCGCCGGTACGAGGGCGGGACGCTCCTCACCGAGGGGGAGCTCGCCGGGGCCGTCGGGGTCTCCCGTACGCCCGTGCGCGAGGCGCTGCTGCGGCTTCAGGCCGAGGGCCTGATCCGGCTCTACCCGAAGAAGGGCGCCCTGGTGCTGCCCGTCTCCGCGCAGGAGATCGCCGACGTCGTCGAGACCCGGCTGCTCGTCGAGGAGCACGCGGCACGCAAAGCCGTACCCGCGCCGCCCGCGCTCGTGGAGCGCCTGGAGGAGCTGCTGGCGCGCCAGAAGGAGCAGGCCGCCGCCGGGGACTTCGCGGCGGCGTCCGTCACCGACCGCTGCTTCCACGCGGAGATCGTCCGCAGCGGCGGCAACGAGATCCTCTCCCGCCTCTACGACCAGCTGCGCGACCGCCAGCTGCGGATGGGGGTGGCCGTCATGCACTCCCACCCGGACCGCATCGCCAAGACCCTCGCCGAGCACGAGGAGATCCTCCGGGCCCTGCGCTCGGGCGACGCGGAGGCCGCCGTGGGCGCCGTCCACCGGCACGTCGGCTGGTTCTCGCACCTGGCCCGGGGCGAGGTGCGATGAGCGGCACCGACCGGACCGCCGCCGCCCGGCCGGCCGATCCGCCCGGAGGGCGGCGCGCCCTCGCCGTATGGGGGATCGGCGTCTCCGTCTACTTCGTCGCGGTCATCTTCCGCACCTCGCTGGGCGTGGCGGGGCTCGACGCTGCGGACCGCTTCGACGTCAACGCCTCCGCCCTGTCCACGTTCTCCATCCTGCAGCTGATGGTCTACGCGGGCATGCAGATACCCGTCGGCCTGCTGGTCGACCGGCTCGGTACGAAGAAGGTGCTGGGCATGGGCGCCGTGCTGTTCACGGTGGGGCAGCTGGGCTTCGCGCTGTCCCCGTCGTACGGGATGGCGCTGGCCGCGCGGGTGCTGCTCGGCTGCGGCGACGCGATGACGTTCATCAGTGTGCTGCGGCTGGGCACCCGGTGGTTCCCGGCCCGGCGCAGCCCGTTCGTCGCGCAGATGGCGGGCCTGGTCGGCATGGCCGGCAACCTCGTGTCCACGCTGGTGCTCTCCCGGCTGTTGCACGACATCGGCTGGACGGCGGCCTTCGGCGGCAGCGCGCTCGCCGGTGCCGTGGTGTTCGTGCTGGTCGTGCTGTTCCTCAAGGACCATCCGGAGGGGCACGCCCCGGAACCGGTGAGGCAGCAGGGTGTCGCCTATGTGCGCCGCCAGATCGCGGCCTCCTGGCGGGAGCCGGGCACCCGGCTCGGCCTCTGGGTGCACTTCACCACCCAGTTCCCGGCGATGGTGTTCCTGTTGCTGTGGGGCATGCCGTTCCTCGTGGAGGCGCAGGGGCTGTCCCGGGCCACCGCGGGTGAGCTGCTCACGCTCGTGGTGCTGTCCAACATGGCCGTCGGGCTCGTCTACGGCCAGGTCGTCGCCCGGCACCACGGGGCCCGGCTGCCGCTGGCGCTGGGGACCGTCGGGGTCACGGCGCTGGTGTGGGCCGCCACGCTCGCCCATCCGGCCGCGACCGCGCCGATGTGGCTGCTCGTCGTGCTGTGCACGGTGCTGGGGGCCTGCGGACCGGCGTCGATGATCGGCTTCGACTTCGCCCGGCCCGCCAACCCGCCCGAGCGGCAGGGCACGGCGTCCGGGATCACCAACATGGGCGGCTTCATCGCCTCGATGACCACCCTCTTCGCCGTGGGCGTGCTGCTGGACGCCACGGACGACGACTACACGGTCGCCTTCTCGTCCGTCTTCGTGCTCCAGGCGCTCGGCGTCAGCCAGATCCTGCGGCTGCGCCGCCGGGCGGTGCGCCGCGAACGGGAGCGGCTGGTGGCGAGCAGGGTGGAGACGCAGCACGTGCCCGTCTAGGGCTCCGGTGAAAGGGCTCCGGTGCGGGTGCCGTCCGCGGGCACCCGCACCCGTACCGGGGCGAGCCGCCCCGCGGGACGACCGGGCGTTACCGGGTCACGGCGAAGTGGCGCAGGATCGCCTCCGCGAGGTCCGGGTCACCCTCGGTCTTGATGCGGTCGGCCACCTGCTCGTGGGTCACCCGGCCGCAGGCCAGGCGGACGTACGTCTCCCAGTCGAGGGTGAGGGTGACGGCCGGGCCCAGCGCGGGCGCGGTCTCCAGTGTGCCGCGGCCCTGGATGTCGACGCGGACCGTGCGCAGGAACTCCAGCGGGCCGTGCACGTCGACGACCACGGCCGAGCTGCGGGGCGCCTGGGCCTCCTCGGCCACCACCCGGGGCAGCTCGCCGAGCAGGACGTCCCGGGCGACGTGCGCGCCGGGGGAGTCGAGGTTGCCGGGGCGGCCGAGGGCCGCGCGCAGGTCCTGCTCGTGGGCCCACACGTCGAAGGCGTGCCGGCGCATGGACTCCTCGAGCGTGAGCTCGGTGCCGAGCGGGCCGCGGACCAGGGTGGAGGGGTCGCGGGACTCGTTGCGCAGCTGGCGGTTGCGGCGGATGACGACGTACTCCAGCTCGGCCGTCATCTCCGGCGCCGTGTGGTGGCGGCGCACGTCGACCTGCATCTCCATGTAGCGCTGGTGGTCGTTGGTGACGTGGAACAGGTCGCGCGGCAGCGTGTGGATGGGACGCGGGTCGCCGAGCATCTCGGTGTCCAGTCCGATGACGTGGGACACCACATCACGGACCGACCAGCCCGGGCAGGGCGTCCGCCGGTTCCAGTCGGCCTCCACGAGCGGCTGCACCAGCTCGGATATCGCGTCGATGGAGTGCGTCCAGGCGTCGGCGTAGGACTGAAGGGCGGGATGCAGGCTCACGGAACTGGGACCCCTCGGCGGTCGGTACACGGGCATTTTGTGGCGGCGGTGCCTGTGGGCGGTGGCTGCACTCGGCGGGACCCCCAAGTTACGCTGCTGTGGGGCACCCCGGCAGTGCTTTGGTGTGACGATCGTAGGCCCGTGGCCGCGGGTCGAATGCCAGGACGGTGGTAGTGTGCGCGCTTCTCTCCTCCAGATCGCCGTGAACGAGGGCGAATCGGTCGAATCGCGTCGGCAGCGGGCCGCCGCCCTGGTGCGGGAACAGGCCGGGGCCGATCTCGTGGTGCTGCCCGAGCTGTGGACCACGGGTGCCTTCGCGTTCGAGGAGTTCGCGAGTGCGGCGGAACCGCTCGACGGGCCCACCCGCGAGGTGATGGCCAAGGCGGCGAGCGACGCGGGCGTGTGGCTGCACGCGGGGTCCGTCCCGGAGCGGGCGCCCGCCGAGGACGGCGCCGGGGAGGGCGTCCTCTACAACACCTCGCTCGTCTTCTCCCCCTCCGGCGACCTGGCCGCCGCCTACCGCAAGATCCACCGCTTCGGGTTCGACAAGGGCGAGGCCGTGCTGATGGGCGCGGGCGACACGCTCGTGACGGTACGTCTGCCGGACACGGTGCTCGGGCTCGCGACCTGCTACGACCTGCGCTTCCCGGAACTCTTCCGCGCCCTCGTCGACGAGGGCGCGGAGACCCTCGTCGTCCCGGCGGGCTGGCCGGAGCGCCGCCGCTCCCACTGGACGCTGCTGGCGCGGGCGCGGGCGGTGGAGAACCAGGCGTTCGTCCTGGCCTGCGGCACGGCCGGGACGCACGGCGGCATCCCGCAGGCGGGCCACTCGCTCGTGGTGGACCCCTGGGGCGAGGTGCTCGCCGAGGCCGGGCCCGGGGAGCAGGTCCTCACCGTGGACTTCGACCCGGCCGCGGTGGCGGGCACCCGCGCGCGCTTCCCCGCCCTGAAGGACCGGGTCCTGGGGCTGGCGGAACCCCGGCGCTGAGGACGGCCCGGGAGCCGCGGCCGTCACCGCGTTGGTCAACCGGAGCCGGTGGCGGTCGCCGCTTCGGTCAGCTGGTGCCGGTGGCGGTCGCCGCTTCGGTCAGCCGGTGCCGGTGGCGGTCGCCGCGTCCGTCACCCGGTGCCTGCGGCGGGCGTCGCGTCAGTCGTCCCGCTCTTTGTCCGCGAGGTGGATGACGCACACCGCCACCGCGATCAGCAGCGCCGGGTCGGCGTCCTCGCGCACGACGTCGACGCCGTAGGTCTCCCGGACGTGCAGCCACCGGCGGGAGACCACGGCGAGGAGTTCGCCGTCGTACTCCACGGCGAACTCCCGGTCGAGGATCCTGCCGCTGACGTCCAGTTCGCTGCCGTCGGCCAGGGCGACCCGGTAGTGGTTGCGCAGCAGGGACAGCCGCTTGCGGCGGATCGTCGCCAGCGGTTCGCCGCCGCGTTCCATCACCATGGTGTCGCGCAGGGCGAACATCTTCTTGCGGATGTCGACGAGCACCCGGCCCTGGGTGTCCTTCAGCTCGAAGGTGTCCCGCAGCCGCATCGCCTTGCCGTCGACGAGGTAGACCTTGTTGCCCCGGTCGTCCTCGATCCAGTAGTCGTCACCGATGCCGAGCAGCCGCTCGCGTACCAGGAATCTCATGCCACCAGCCCTTCCCCGCCCCCGGGGACGGAACGCCGCGGGGTAGGCCGTTCGGCGCCACGCGGGGAGCGGGGCCGGGAAGCGCGCCCCTCGTGACCACCGTCGTGCGGCCTCCGTGACGGGCGCTGCGAGTGGACCGGGCCGGGCGCCGTGACGGCCGGTGGGCCCGACGGCTGACGGCCGCTGCAGGCAGCCGCCGCGGCGACCGCACTGACCCGGGCCCCCGACGGCCTGCCCCGGTCAGACCCCGTACCCGTCGCTGTAGCCGTCGCGGTGCGGCGGCCGGGTGTCGTCGACGACCGGCGTGGCGGGCGGCACGACGACCCGGCGGCGCCGGGCGATGCTGCTGAAGGTCGCCACCCCGATCAGGCCGACGATCATGAAGATGACGCCGACCAGGTCAAGGTTGACACCCTGCATGTCCCAGTCGGTCGCGAACGTGAGGATCGCCCCCACGGCAATGAGGAGTATGCATCCACCGAGACCCATGAGTGTGTCGCCTTCCCGTCCGGTCGTTCCGGTCGTCGACACCGGGTACCCGGCCCGCCGCCGCTCATGCCGTCGAGCGGCGGCCGACCCTCCGTCAGTCAGCCCTCCAGGAAGGCCACCAGGGCGTTCGCCAGCAGGAACGGGTCGCGGGCGCCGCACAGTTCGCGGGCGCTGTGCATGGACAGGATGGCCACGCCGATGTCGACCGTCTTGATGCCGTGGCGGGCGGCGGTGATCGGGCCGATCGTGGTGCCGCACGGCATGGCGTTGTTGGAGACGAACGACTGGAAGGGCACGCCCGCCTTCTCGCAGGCGGCGGCGAACACCGCGCGGCCCGAACCGTCCGTGGCGTAGCGGTTGTTGACGTTGACCTTGAGGATGGGGCCGCCGTCGACCCGCGGGTGGTGCGTGGGGTCGTGGCGCTCCGCGTAGTTGGGGTGCACGCCGTGGCCGGTGTCGGAGGACAGGCAGACGCTGCCGGCGAGGGCGCGCGCCCAGTCCTCGTAGGAGCCGCCGCGCGCGAACACCGAGCGGGAGAGCACGTTGCCGAGCAGCGGGCCGTCGGCGCCGGTGTCCGACTGGGAGCCGTTCTCCTCGTGGTCGAAGGCGGCGAACACGGGGATGTACGGCAGGCGGCGCCGGCCGGCCTGCGGGTTCGCGGCGTGTCCGGCCACCGCGGCCAGCGCGGCCGTACCGGCGTGGACGGAGAGCAGGTTGTCCATGCGGGGGCCGGCCAGCAGTTCCTGGTCGCGGCCGAGGTAGGCGGGCGGCTCGACCGGGTGCACCATCAGGTCCCAGCCGGTGACCTGGCCCGACGGGACGCCGGCGGCCTCACCGAGGAACGTGATGAGGTCGCCGTCGCGCACGTCGTCGCCCAGGCCCCACACGGGCTGCAGGTGCCGCTGCTTGTCCAGCTTGAGCCCATCGCTGTTGACGGCGCGGTCCAGGTGGATGGCGAGCTGCGGGATGCGCAGCAGGGGCCGGTCGACGTTGACCAGCCGGGTGGTGCCGTCGCGCAGGGACAGCCGTCCGGCGAGGCCCAGGTCCCGGTCCAGCCAGGAGTTGAGCAGTGGGCCGCCGTAGATCTCCACGGCGACCTGGCGCCAGCCGTGCGCCCCGCTGTCGGGCTGCGGCTTCACCCGCAGGTTGGGGGAGTCGGTGTGGGCGCCGACGATCCGGAAGGGGGTGTGCGTGGTCGCGCCCTCCGGCACGTACCAGGCGACGATGGCGCCGCCGCGCAGCACGTACCGGCCGCCAGCCTTGGTGTTCTCCGCGTCCCAGGCGTCCGTCTCCGACACCTGCCGGAAGCCCGCCTTCTCCAGCCGCGCGGCGGACTCGGCGACCGCGTGGTACGGCGTGGGGGCGGCCGACAGGAAGGACATGAGGTCGTCGGTGTGGCCGCGGTGGAACGCCCCGGTGGCTCCCGTGGAGCTCGTGGCGGGAGCGGCGGCGGAGGAGGGGCGGACGGTTTCGCTCATGGGTTCACCTTAACGAGGACGAGGGCCCGCCCCCCATGGGAGCGGACCCTCGCACGGTCCGTACGGCGGTGGTGCCGGATCTGTGCCTAGAAGGCGGCCTCGTCCAGCTCCATCAGGTCCAGCTCGACGCCCTCGGCGACCTTGCGGGCCAGGGTCACGCCGGGCAGGACGTTGGCCGCGAAGAACTTCGCCGCGGCGATCTTGCCGGTGTAGAACGCCTGGTCCTTGGCGCTCGCCGTCGGGAGCTTCTCGGCCGCGACGGCCGCGCCCTTGAGCAGCAGGTAGCCGACGACGACATCGCCGGAGGCCATCAGCAGGCGGGTGGTGTTCAGGCCCACCTTGTAGATGTTCTTGACGTCCTGCTCGGTGGCCGCGAGGTCGGTGAGCATCAGACCGACGACGGCCTCCAGCTCCACGGCCGCCTTGGCCAGGTGCTCGCGGGCGCCGGCCAGCTCCTCGCCGCCGGTGCCGAGGGCGAGGAACTTCTTGATGTCCTCGGCGAGCGAGTTCAGGGCGGCGCCCTGGTTGCGGACGATCTTCCGGAAGAAGTAGTCCTGGCCCTGGATGGCGGTGGTGCCCTCGTACAGGGTGTCGATCTTGGCGTCCCGGATGTACTGCTCGATCGGGTACTCCTGCAGGAAGCCGGAGCCGCCGAAGATCTGCAGCGACTGGGCGAGCTGCTCGTAGGCCTTCTCGGAGCCGTAGCCCTTCACGATCGGCAGGAGCAGGTCGTTGAGGGCGTGCTCGGTGGAGGCGTCCTCGCCGTTCGCCTCCTTGACCTGGATGGCGTCCTGGACGGAGGCGGTGTACATGACCAGGGCGCGCATGCCCTCCGCGTACGCCTTCTGCGTCATGAGCGAGCGGCGCACGTCGGGGTGGTGCGTGATGGTGACCTTGGGCGCGGTCTTGTCCATGAAGTTCGCCAGGTCGGGACCCTGGACGCGCTCCTTGGCGTACTCCAGCGCGTTGAGGTAGCCCGTCGACAGCGTGGAGATCGCCTTCGTGCCGACCATCATGCGGGCGAACTCGATGATGCGGAACATCTGGCGGATGCCGTCGTGCTTGTCGCCGATCAGCCAGCCCTTGGCGGGGTGCTTGTCGCCGAAGGTCATCTCGCAGGTGTTGGACGCCTTCAGGCCCATCTTGTGCTCGACGTTCGTGGCGTAGACGCCGTTGCGCTCGCCCAGCTCGCCGGTCTCGAAGTCGAAGAGGTACTTCGGGACGAGGAACAGGGACAGGCCCTTGGTGCCGGGGCCGGCGCCCTCGGGGCGGGCGAGCACGTAGTGGAGGATGTTCTCCGACATGTCGTGCTCACCGGAGGTGATGAAGCGCTTCACGCCCTCGATGTGCCAGGAGCCGTCCTCCTGCTGCACGGCCTTGGTGCGGCCGGCGCCCACGTCCGAGCCGGCGTCCGGCTCGGTGAGCACCATCGTGGAGCCCCACTGCTTCTCGGTGGCGAACTTCGCGATGTGCTTCTGGACCTCGTTGCCCTCCTCGAAGAGGATGCCGGCGAAGGCGGGGCCGGAGGAGTACATCCACACGGCCGGGTTGGCACCGAGGATGAGCTCGGCGTAGGCCCAGATCAGGGAGCGGGGCGCCGTCGTGCCGCCGATCTCCTCGGGCAGGCCGAGGCGCCAGTACTCGGAGTCCATGAAGGCCTGGTAGCTCTTCTTGAAGGACGCCGGGACCGGGGCCGTGCTGGTCTCCGGGTCGAAGACCGGCGGGTTGCGGTCGGCGTCGGCGAAGGACTCGGCGAGCTCGTTCTCCGAGAGGCGGTTCAGCTCCTCGAGGATGCTTTTCGCGGTGTCGACGTCCATCTCCTCGAAGGGACCCGTGCCGTACAGCTTGTCGCGTCCGAGTACTTCGAAGAGGTTGAACTCGATGTCGCGGAGATTCGACTTGTAGTGCCCCATGGCGACGGCTCCGTTAGAGAGAGATCGGCGAGGCACTGACTCCTCGCGCTAGTTCACGTACCAACAAGTAGCTACGATGATGCTACCCGTCGGTAATAAGAAGCAACCCCGATCCGGACATCTGTGACTCAGCCCTCCCGCGGGTCAGTAGTCTGTGCGGCATGTACGGCTACGACCAGAGCGCCGGAGCGCAACAGGGTTACGTCCCGCCGCAGCAGCACGTGCCGGGCGGGTACGGGCAGCAGCCGCCGCTGTACCCGGAGCCGTCCCCGCCCTCGCTCGCGGACGCGGTGCGCGCCTTCACCACCGGTCAGCTGGCCGCCGAGGACTTCCAGCAGATCTTCGCGACGTCCAAGGTCTACTGCCCGCGGGGCGACAATCCCGGCTTCCTGGCCCTGCACAACACCCAGCAGCCGGTGATTCCGATGTTCACCTCGCTCAAGGAGCTGCGGCGGTACGCGGGCAAGGAGTCCAAGTACTTCGTGATCACGGGGGCGGAGGTGATCGACCTGCTGCCCACCGGCTACGGCTTCGTGCTCGACATGGAGGGCGAGCACCGGATGGTGTTCGACGCGAAGGCCGTGGAGCAGATGGTCGAGTTCGCGATGCGCCGGATGTACGGCTGACGCCCCTTGATACGCAGACGGCTGACGCCGTTGCCCGCGGACGGCCGGCCGCCGTCGACCCGCACGCCTGGTGGCCCGGAGGGAATGCCCTCCGGGCTCTCGTCGTTCGGGGTGGCAGGAAGTTCAACGCTCAACTAAAATGGCCGCAACCGAGGAGGTACGCCATGCCCGCAGTGACCGTCCAGAACCCGTTGACGCTGCCCCGTGTGACCGTGCAGAACGACGCCGTGGCACGTCCCGTGCTCGCCGTCACGACCGCGCCGAGCGGTTTCGAGGGTGAGGGCTTCCCGGTCCGCCGGGCGTTCGCCGGGATCAACTACCGCCATCTCGACCCGTTCATCATGATGGACCAGATGGGTGAGGTGGAGTACGCGCCGGGCGAGCCCAAGGGCACCCCCTGGCACCCCCACCGCGGCTTCGAGACCGTGACCTACATCATCGACGGTGTCTTCGACCACCAGGACTCCAACGGGGGCGGCGGCACCATCACCAACGGCGACACCCAGTGGATGACCGCCGGCGCGGGCCTGCTGCACATCGAGGCGCCGCCGGAGCACCTGGTCGTCTCGGGCGGCCTCTTCCACGGGCTCCAGCTGTGGGTGAACCTCCCGGCCAAGGACAAGATGATGGCCCCGCGCTACCAGGACATCCGCGGCGGCAGCGTCCAGCTGCTGACCTCCCCGGACGGCGGCGCGCTGCTGCGGGTCATCGCGGGCGAGCTGGACGGCCACCAGGGCCCCGGCATCACGCACACCCCGATCACCATGATCCACGCCACTCTGGTCCCGGGCGCCGAGGTCACCCTGCCGTGGCGGGAGGACTTCAACGGCCTGGCGTACGTCATGGCGGGCAAGGGCGCGGTCGGCGCCGAGCGCCGTCCCGTCCACGTGGGCCAGACCGCCGTCTTCGGCACCGGCTCCTCGCTGACCGTCCGCGCGGACGAGCAGCAGGACTCGAACACGCCGGACCTGGAGGTCGTCCTCCTCGGCGGCCGTCCGATCCGCGAGCCCATGGCCCACTACGGCCCGTTCGTCATGAACACCCGCCAGGAGCTCCAGGAGGCCTTCGAGGACTTCCAGAAGGGCCGCCTCGGCACCATCCCGGCGGTCCACGGGATGAGCGAGGGCGGGCTGTAGGTCCCTGCGAGCCCGCACGGACGGGCCCGGCCCCCACCCGCACGGTGAGGGCCGGGCCCGTTCGGCTCCGGGGCGCGGCTTCCTGGCCCCGGTGGCTGGTTCCGCGCGGTGTCGCGCCCGGCATGCGCTCGGACGTCCTGGTCCGCGCGGCCCACCGGGCAACGACGCCGCGGGAAGACTGCCCGCTCCGGGCAGTGCCCTCGGGCCGGGGCGGCGCGATCATGGCGCGGGGAGGGCTGAATGAACAAGCGATACGCGCGGAGGATGCTGCGGCGGATGGAGAGCGGGGAGCCCGTCGAGGTGCGGCCCGCCCGGGCCACCCTGCGCCACTTCTCGGAGCTCACGGCTCTCGCCGAACAGTTCGGCTACGTCTACGAGGACGTGCGGCGGGACGCCGGGCCGCAGGGCAGCGGCTACGCGATCTCGATCGTGCCCGACCCCCGTCCGGAGGCCCGCGAACGCGCGGCGGCCCACCGGGCGGCCCATCCGCGTGCCGCCGACGGCGGTGAGCTGCCGCCGCTGGTGCCCGCCGAGGTCGAGCTGCTCCGGGCCCGCATCGGGTACGACCTGGTCGCCGGGAACACCACCGGGAAGCTGGCCGTGGTCTCCGTCGTCGGCCTCACCGTGCTGGCCGTGTGCCTGGGAATCCAGCTCGGTGTCGGCCTCCGGGGCGCCCTCGTCATCGCCGTCGGCTGGGCCCTGGTGACGGCGATCGTCCCCGTGGGGTACGCCCGCAACCGGCGCTACGTGGCCCGGCAGGAGGAACTGCTGCGGGACGCCGGCTTCACCCCGGTGACGGAGCCGGACGGGCGGCTGCGTTTCCTGCCTCCGCAGGGGCAGGCTCCCGGGGCCGGGGGCAGCCGCTGACCGGCTGAGCCGAGCCGCCCGCCGTCGGCGCTCGTCCGTCCCGGGCCGCGTTCAGGCCGGCTCGGCGGCCGGGGGGCGCGGCTCGTCGGTGCCGTCGGTGTGCTCGGCGTCGGCGGTGGCCGTCGCCCCGGTCGCCGCCTCCGTCTCGTCCGTCTCGTAGAGCTCGAACCAGATGCTCTTGCCGCGACCGCGCGGATCCACCCCCCAGCCGTCGGCCAGGATCTCGATGAGGAGCAGCCCGCGGCCGGAGGAGGCCAGCTCGCCGGGGGAGCGGAGGTGGGGGAGGTCGTCGACGGTGTCGGTGACCTCGATGCGGACCCGGCGGCCCTCGCCGCCGCCGGTGACCTCCGCGACCATCAGGGCGTCGGCGTCGGTGTGCACCAGGACGTTGGTGAGCACCTCCGACAGCAGGAGCACCGCCGAGTCGAGCTGGTCCGGGGAGGACCAGTCGTGCAGCAGCTCGCGCAGCTGCTGCCGGGCGACCGAGACCTGTTCCGGTTCGGTCTGCGCCACCGTCAGCATCGTCCGGCGCACGGGGGGCCGTACGAGGTCCCGGTCTGCGCCGCAGCCGCATCCTTCGCCGGCGCGGCACAGCAGCAGCACGGCGATGTCGTCCTCGCGGCGGTCGGTGAGCGGGCCGGTCGTGTGGTGGGAGCGGGGGCCGTGCACGGCCTGGACCACGGCGTCGGCCAGTTCCTCCAGGTTGCCCCGGTGCCCCTCAAGAGCGGTCCGCAGACGCTGCCAGCCGGTGTCCAGGTCGTGACCGCCGGTCTCGATGAGGCCGTCCGTGCAGATCAGCAGGGTCTCGCCGGGTTCCAGGATGAGCCGGGTGATGGGGTAGTCGGCGTCCGGGTCGATGCCCAGCGGCAGGCCGCCCGCGGTGGGCCGGGACAGGACCGTCGCGTCGGCCATGCGGATCACCGGGTCGGGGTGCCCGGCGCGGGCGAACTCCAGGACGCCGGTGCTGGGGTCGACCTCCACGTACAGGCAGGTGGCGAAGCGCAGCTCGTCCGGGTCGCCGTCGCCTATCCCGTGCAGGAAGCGGGAGGCGCGGGCCAGGACGGCGTCGGGCGGGTGCCCCTCGGAGGCGTAGGCACGCAGGGCGATCCGCAGCTGGCCCATGAGGCCCGCGGCCCGGACGTCGTGCCCCTGCACGTCGCCGATGACGAGGGCGAACCGGTTCCCCCCGGGCAGCGGGATCATGTCGTACCAGTCGCCGCCGACCTGGAGTCCGCCGCCGGTGGGCACGTAGCGCGCGGCGACGCGCATGCCCGGGATGCGCTGCGGCCCCAGTCTGGGCAGCATCGACTGCTGGAGTCCGTCGGTCAGCGCCCGCTCGCTCTCGGCCGTGCCCGCGCGGGACAGCGCCTGGGCCAGCATCCGCGCCACCGTGGTCAGCACGGACCGTTCGTCGGGGGTGAAGGCGACCGGGTAGGTGAAGGCCGCCATCCACGTGCCGATGGTCCGGCCGGACACGGTCAGCGGCAGGAACGCCCAGGACTGGCGGCCGAAGCGCTGGGCGAGCGGCCAGGTCAGCGGATAGCGCTCCTTGTACTCCTCCGGGGACGACAGGTAGACGGCGCGGCCGGTGCGGAGCACCTCGGTGGCCGGATAGTCGGTGTCCAGCGGCATGAAGGTGAACGGGTTGTCGTCGCCGGCCTCGTGTCCGTGGTGACCGATGATCGTGAGCCGGTCGGCCTCGACGCCGAACACCGCGAGCCCGTCCGGGGAGAAGCCCGGCATGGAGAGGTTCGCCGCGACCCGCAGCACTTCCTGCGTGGAGCGCGCCTCGGCCAGAGCCCTGCCCGCGTCCAGCAGGAACGCCTCGCGCGAGCGCCGCCATTCGCCGGTGACCGCGTTCCGCCCGGCGGAGGTGCCCGGGGTGGGATCGGTGACCTCCTGGAGGGTTCCGGTCAGGACGTAGGCCTTGCGTTCGGGGTCGAAGGACGGCCGGAAGCGGCTGCGCACCACCCGCAGGACCTGTGCCTGTCCGTCCATGCGCCGCTGGTCGCCCATGATCCGGATGCGGACCTCGCCCAGGGTGCCCTCGGCGAGGGCGAGCCGGACCACCCCGGTGATCTCGTTCCAGTCGACGGGGTGCAGCCGGGCCCGCACCCTGGCCTCCGTGAGAACTGCCTGCTCCGCGGGCAGACCGAGCAGCCGAGCCGCCACGGCGTCGACCGTGACCGTGCCCGCGGCGGTGTCCCAGTGCCAGCGGCCGGTGTCGAGAGCGGCGAGGACATCGCCCACGGACGGCAGGGGCTCCCCAGTGCGCATTGCCCCACTTTAGGGAGATTCAGCCGAACGATGCCACTGTTGTCGCACGCGTGCGCGAGTGGTAATCGGGGGGAGCCGATCTTGGCCCGGCCGGTAGGCTTGGGGGAGTTTCACGTGAAACAAAGCCCCGATCCGCGAAGACTGGATGAACGACGATGCATCGGTACAGGTCCCACACCTGCGGCGAGCTCCGCGCCTCTGACGTCGGCAGCGACGTCCGGCTGAGTGGCTGGCTGCACAATCGGCGCGACCTGGGCGGCATCCTCTTCATCGATCTGCGCGACCACTACGGCATCACGCAGCTCGTCGCCCGGCCGGGCACGGAGGCCTACGAGGCGCTGGACAAGCTGTCCAAGGAGACGGTCGTCCGGGTCGACGGCAAGGTCGTCTCCCGCGGCACCGAGAACGTCAACCCCGAGCTGCCGACCGGCGAGATCGAGGTCGAGGTCGGCGAGGTCGAGGTGCTGGGCGCCGCGGCCCCCCTGCCGTTCACCATCAACGCCGAGGACGGGGTCAACGAGGAGCGGCGCCTGGAGTACCGCTTCCTCGACCTGCGCCGCGAGCGCATGCACCGCAACATCCTGCTGCGGACGTCGGTCATCTCGGCCATCCGCCAGAAGATGACCGCGCTCGGCTTCAACGAGATGGCCACGCCGATCCTGAGCGCCACCTCCCCGGAGGGCGCGCGCGACTTCGTCGTCCCCTCCCGCCTGCACCCCGGCAAGTTCTACGCCCTGCCGCAGGCGCCGCAGCAGTTCAAGCAGCTGCTGATGATCTCCGGCTTCGACCGCTACTTCCAGATCGCGCCCTGCTTCCGCGACGAGGACGCCCGCGCCGACCGCTCGCCGGGCGAGTTCTACCAGCTCGACGTCGAGATGAGCTTCGTCGAGCAGGAGGACGTCTTCCAGCCCATCGAGAAACTCATGACCGAGCTGTTCGAGGAGTTCGGCAACGGCCGTCACGTGACGTCCCCGTTCCCGCGGATCCCGTTCCGCGAGGCCATGCTGAAGTACGGCTCCGACAAGCCGGACCTGCGCGCCAAGCTGGAGCTCGTCGACATCACCGACGTCTTCGAGGGCTCGGAGTTCAAGGCGTTCGCCGGCAAGCACGTGCGCGCGCTGGCCGTGCCGGACGTCTCCGGCCAGCCCCGCAAGTTCTTCGACCAGCTCGGCGACTACGCGGTCTCGCAGGGCGCCAAGGGCCTGGCCTGGGTGCGCGTCGGCGAGGACGGCTCGCTGACCGGCCCGATCGCCAAGTTCCTCACCGAGGCGAACGTCGCGGAGCTGACCAAGCGGCTCGCCCTCGCCCCCGGCCACGCGGTGTTCTTCGGCGCCGGTGAGTTCGACGAGGTCTCGAAGATCATGGGCGCGGTCCGGGTCGAGGCCGCCAAGCGGGCCGGACAGTTCGAGGAGAACGTCTTCCGCTTCTGCTGGATCGTCGACTTCCCGATGTACGAGCGGGACGAGGACACCGGCACGATCGACTTCTCGCACAACCCGTTCTCCATGCCGCAGGGCGGCATGGAGGCCCTGCAGACGCAGGACCCGCTGGACATCCTGGGCTGGCAGTACGACATCGTCTGCAACGGCGTCGAGCTGTCCTCCGGCGCGATCCGGAACCACGAGCCGGAGATCATGCTCAAGGCGTTCGAGATCGCGGGCTACGACCGGGAGACCGTCGAGGAACAGTTCGCCGGCATGCTCCGCGCGTTCCGCTTCGGCGCCCCGCCGCACGGCGGCATCGCCCCCGGCGTCGACCGCATCGTGATGCTCCTCGCCGACGAGCCCAACATCCGCGAGACCATCGCCTTCCCGCTCAACGGCAACGCCCAGGACCTGATGATGGGCGCCCCGACGGAGCTGGACGAGGCCCGGCTGAAGGAACTGCACCTCTCGGTGCGCAAGCCGCAGCCGAAGTAGACGGCACCGGCTCGCCGACCGTGCGAGGGGCCCGGAAGCGTGCACCGCTTCCGGGCCCCTTCGCCGTTGCCGCTGTGCCGCCGGCCTTATCCGGCCGGTTCCCGGCCGTCGAACAGGTCCTCGGCACGCTCCACCGTGCCGGAGCGGTCGAGCCAGTCGCCGAGGACGTCGAGATCGGTGCAGTCGGTGATGCGCTGACGGACTTCGTCCGACACAGGAATGCCCCGCACCTCCAGGACACGAAGGATGCCCCTCGCCTCGCCTTCGGCCTTCCCCTCCAGGTACTTCTCCTCGAACAGCGTCCCGTGCCCCGGGAAGTGGGTGACGACGTCCTGCATCAGCTTCCTCCAGTTCTTCCTGGCCGGAGTGGACTCCAGGCCGACTTCCACCACTTCGAACCAGTACTTCGTGACGTCCGGCGCGAAGGACAGGAGCCCGCGGGCGACCGTCTCCAGTATGGCCGCGGCTCGTGAACTCTGACTGTGCACGATGGCGGAGAGGTATGTGCTGGGCATCGGCCCCCGGCTCGCCGTCGCGCCGGAGGCGTGGGCGGGCTTCGTGGCGTGCGCGTCGGGGAGCCGGTCCGTCGAGTGACGTGTCCTGCTACCGCGCCACGAACTGGGTGAGGATGGCCTGCACCTCGTAGATGTCGACGCCCTTGGTGAAGGTCTTCTGGATCGGGGTCGGGGAGCTGGAGATCCAGATCTTCAGTTCGGCGTCGAGGTCGAAGTGGCCGGCGGTCTCCACCGCGAAGTGGGAGATGCTGCGGTACGGGATCGAGTGGTACTCGGTCTTCTTGCCGGTGATGCCCTGCTTGTCGATCAGGATCAGCCGGCGGTCGGTGAACAGGATGGTGTCGCGGATCAGCAGGAACGCGGCGTGCACCTGCTCCCCGTGGCCCAGCAGACGGGCGTAGTCCTGCTGCGCCTGCGCGGGATTGACGGTGTGCGCGTTGCCGAACAGTGCCATGGAGGCCCCCCGGGAGTGGTCGGCGGCCGGACGGCCGCTGTCCCGTCGATCCTCGCAAACGCGCGGGGCCCGGGAGAAGGATGTCGTCCTCCCGGGCCCCGGCTGTGGCGTGCGTGTTACGCGGTCGGCTTCTCCTCCAGGCGGGGGAAGAGCGCCGCGCCCTTCGTGACCGTGGAGCCGACGGGCAGCAGGCCCCAGGTGCCGGAATCCTGGACCTTCTGGTCCGCGAGCGCGCCGAGGCCCGCCTCCGCGCCGAGGGAGTCCCACAGCTTCTGGGACGTCTCCGGCATGACCGGGTTCAGCAGGACCGCCACCGCGCGCAGCGACTCCGCCGCCGTGTACAGGATCGTCGCCAGGCGGGCCTTGCCCTCGTCGGAGGTGTCCTTGGCGACCTTCCAGGGCTCCTGCTCCGTGATGTAGCCGTTGACCTGCTTCACGAAGTCGAAGACGGCGAGGATGCCGCTCTGGAAGTCCAGCTCGTCGCCGATGCTCCGGTCGGCCCGTGCGACCGCCTCGGCGAGGCCGTCGTGGATCGCCTTCTCGGCCTCGCCGGACGCCGTCGCCTCCGGCAGCTCGCCGCCGAAGTACTTGCCGACCATGGCCGCCACGCGGGAGGCGAGGTTGCCGTAGTCGTTGGCCAGCTCGCTGGTGTAGCGGGCGGAGAAGTCCTCCCAGGAGAAGGAGCCGTCCTGACCGAAGGCGATGGCCCGCAGGAAGTACCAGCGGTACGCGTCCACGCCGAAGTGCGACGTCAGGTCCTGCGGCTTGATGCCGGTCAGGTTGGACTTGCTCATCTTCTCGCCGCCGACCATCAGCCAGCCGTTGGCGGCGATCCTCCCAGGGAGGGGGAGGCCCTGCGCCATCAGCATGGCCGGCCAGATCACCGCGTGGAAGCGCAGGATGTCCTTGCCGACCAGGTGCACGTCGGCGGGGAACGTCGACTCGAACTTCTCCGGGTTCTCGTTGTAGCCGACCGCCGTCGCGTAGTTCAGCAGCGCGTCGATCCACACGTAGATGACGTGCTTGTCGTCCCACGGGACCGGCACGCCCCAGTCGAACGTGGAGCGGGAGATCGACAGGTCCTGCAGGCCCTGACGGACGAAGTTCACGACCTCGTTGCGCGCGGACTCCGGCTGGATGAAGCCCGGGTTGGCCTCGTAGTGGGCGAGCAGTTTCTCGCCGTACTCGCTCAGCTTGAAGAAGTAGTTCTCCTCCTTCAGCATCTCCACGGGCTTCTTGTGGACCGCGCAGATCTGCAGGCCCGCGTACTCACCCTCGCCGTCCAGCAGCTGGTCGGGGGACTTGTACTCCTCGCAGCCCACGCAGTACGGGCCCTCGTAGCCGCCCTTGTAGATCTCGCCCCGGTCGTACAGGTCCTGCACGAACTCCTGGACGCGGTCGGTGTGCCGCTTCTGCGTGGTGCGGATGAAGTCGTCGTTCGCGATCTCCAGGTGCTCCCACAGGGGCTTCCACGCCTCCGTGACGAGCTTGTCGGCCCAGGCCTGCGGGGTGACCCCGTTCGCCTCGGCCGTGCGCATGATCTTCTGACCGTGCTCGTCCGTGCCGGTGAGGTACCACACCTTCTCACCGCGCTGGCGGTGCCAGCGGGTGAGCACGTCGCCTGCGACGGTCGTATAGGCGTGGCCCAGGTGAGGAGCGTCGTTGACGTAGTAGATGGGGGTCGTGACGTAGTACGTCTTCGCCCCCTGCTTCTCTGATCCAGTGGCCGCCATGGTCGAAATCCTACTGGGCGCCCGGTGATCGACTCACACGCGTTTCGGGGGGTGGACGGGAGGGCACCGGCCCATCCCGCCCACCCCCCCGGGGGGTGTGGCTCCCGCGCCCTCGGCGGCAGAAGCTGCCTACGGGCGCCAGGACGCCAGGACGCCCTCGTAGAGCTCGTTGTCCGTGAGCTCTCTCGGCGTCGCCCCGGCGAGGAAGTGCGCGGTGTTCGGCGTCTTCAACTTGCGGAGGTAGTCGAACGCCTTGTTCTCCGGGTCACCGAAGGCGACGAAGGAGAAGAAGACCGCCGGGTGGGACGTGGCGGCCGCGGTGAGCGCCTGCGTCGCCGGGGTCTTCGCGTCCGGGGCGCCATCCGTCTGGAACACCACCAGAGCGGGGGTGTCCGGGCCGGGGCCCGACTTGTCGTGCAGGGCGAGGATCTCTTCGACGGCCGCGTGGTAGCTGGTGCGGCCCATCCGCCCGAGGGACGCGTGCAGCGTGTCGATCCTGTCCTCGAAGTCACCGAGGGTGAGGTCGCCGGTGCCGTCCAGCTCGGTCGAGAAGAAGACGACCTTCACCGTGGCCTCGGGGTCGAGGTGGGCGGCGAGGGCCAGCGTCTGCTCGGCGAGGGCCTGGGCGGAGCCGTCCTTGTAGTACGGGCGCATGGACGCGGAGCGGTCCAGGGCGAGGTACACCTTGGCACGGGTGCCGGCGAGGTGGTGCTTCTCGAGGGCGGAGGCAGCGGCGGTGTGGGCGGTGGTGAGGGCGGGGGGGATGGGCGTGGGGGTGGGGGGCGTGGGGGGGGGGGCCCCACCCTAGGCCGAGGCCGGCGGGAGCCCCACCGCCAACCGGCGCGCGAGCGAG
>NZ_JBIWOK010000008.1:0-80224 GCF_044767675.1 Streptomyces sp. NPDC101219 | reverse complement strand
GCGGGGGGGGGGGGGGGGGGGGGGGGCGCGGGGGCGGGGGGGGGGGGGGGGGCGGGGGGGGGGGGGGGGGGGGGGCGCGCCCGGGGGGGGGGGGGGCGTCTCGGCCTCGGCTGCGCCTTCGGCCTCGGTGGTGTTCCCACCCGCACCACCCGTGCGGCTCTCGTTGCCGGGTGCGGGTGGCCCCTGCGGGGCGTTCTCGCCGTCGGCGGGGGCGGGGGCGGGGGCGGGGGCGGGGGCGGGGGCGGACTGGGCGGCACCTGCCTTGGCCTTTGCCTTCGGCTTCGCCTCGGCCTTCGGCTTCGCGTCCGCCTTCGCGTCCGCCTTCTCCTTCGGCTCTGCCTCTACGTCGGGCTTGCTCTCGGCCTTCTCCTTCGGCTCCGGCTCGGGGGCCGGTTCGGCCTTGGCGTCCGCCTTCGGCTCGGCGTCGGCCTCGGGCTTCGCGTCCGCCTTGGGCTCGGGGGCCGGCTCGGGCTTGGCGTGCGCCTTCGGCTTCGCGGCTTCCGCTGCCTTCGGGCTCGCTTCGGCCTCCGCCGCCTCGGCCTCGGCCTCCGCGCCCGTCTCAGCCTCCGCTGCCTCGGGCTGCGCGGCGGTGTCCTCGGCGGACCGCGATGCCTCTGCCTCCGGCGTGGGCTCGGCCATCGCCTCCGGCGTTGCCTCGGGCTCCGGGGTGGCGGCGGGCGTCGGCTCGGGCTTCGCCCCGGCCTCCTCGGCCTTCGCCCCGGCCTCCTCGGCCTCCTCCGCCTTCGCCTCGGGCTGCTCGGCGGGCTTCGCCTGCTTCTCCTCGGCGGGCTCCGGGGACGCCTTTGCCGCCGAGGTGTCGGCCTCGGCCGTGGGCTCGGTGGCCGACTCGTCCGCCGTGGACGTGGTTTCGCTCGAACGGGTGGGGTGCGGGACCTCCACCTTGTCGAACGCGGCCGAGACGAGGTCGTGCTCGTTCCGCGGCTCGGGGACCGAGGCCGGGGCCGTGGCCGTCGGTTCCTCGGCCGGTGTGCCGGCCGGCTCGGCGGGCGTCGTGGTGGACGCCTCGGGGGCCGGTTCGGGGGACGGAGAGGGGAGCGTGGGCTCCGGGGAGGCCGAGGTGGGCTGCGGCTCGTCGGCCTGCGCCGCACCCTCCGCCTCGGCGGTCGTTGCTTTACGTGACCGGCCGAACGCGTTCCGCAAGAGAGTGAGAATGCCCATGTGCGCAACCCTTCGCGTGAGTTGATGCCCGTCAATCCCTGGCCAGGACGGACACGTAAGGTTAGCGGCCCGCACAGGCGATCTTGGGCAGGGTCGGGATGTCCGGCCGCCGCACTGTCAAGGGGGACTTCCGGCCCGCTCGGCCGCGGTCGTCGCCCCGCCGTCAACTCCCCGAAGGCCGCCACGGGTTCACGTGCCGTTCACCCGGTCGCCCGGCTGCCGCACCCCTGCGCTCCTACCGTCGCGCTGACGCCACGGGCACCCAAGGAGAGCAAAGTGCGCAAGCTGCTGCCGTTGATCGGAACGCCGTCTGGTTCGCACCCTGGCGGCCGGTCCGCCCTGACCTGTCGCTTCCGGTGTGGTGACGCCTGTTTCCACGAGGTGCCCAACACCAGTTCCAACGAGTACGTCGGCGACATCATCGCCGGCGCCCTCAGCCGACGTTCGGTGATGCGGGCCGCCGCCGTGGTCACCGTGGCCGCGGCCGGTGCCGGTGCGGCCGGTGTCGCGACCGCGCCCGGGGCACAGGCGGCGCCGGTGGCCGGGCACGGGAAGCCCCACCATCCCGCGTCGAAGGGTGCTCGCGGGCTGCGGTTCACGCCCGTCGCCCCGAACACCGCCGACGCGGTCACCGTGCCGGACGGCTACCGGCAGAACGTGGTCATCCGGTGGGGTGAGCCGATCCTGCGCGGGGCCCCCGCCTTCGATCCGGAGCGGCAGAGCGCGAAGGCGCAGGCCGGGCAGTTCGGCTACAACTGCGACTTCCTCGCTCTGCTCCCGCTGAAGGGTGAGCGCGGCCGTCAGCTGCTCGTGGCGAACCACGAGTACACCGACGAGGTGCTCATGTTCCGCGGCTACGACCCGGACCGCCCCACCCGCGAGCAGGTCGAGATCGCCTGGGCTGCGCACGGGCTGGCCGTGGTGGCCGTGGAGGACGACCGCCGGACCGGGAGGCTGACCCCGGTCACGCGCCACCGGCTCAACCGCCGGCTCACCGCCACCTCCGAGTTCCGGCTCACCGGTCCGGCCGCCGGGTCGGACCTGGTGCGGACGTCGGCCGACCCGACCGGCACCAGGGTGCTCGGCACCCTCAACAACTGTGCGGGCGGCACCACCCCCTGGGGCACGACCCTGCACGGCGAGGAGAACTTCAACCAGTACTTCGCCCGCGGCAGCCGCGCCACCGACAAGCGTTACGGTATCGGTGGCGGGGAGACCGAGCGGAAGTGGGAGCGGTTCGACCGGCGGTTCGACCTCGCGCAGGAGCCGAACGAGGTGCACCGGTTCGGCTGGGTCGTCGAACTCGACCCGTACGACCCTACGTCGACGCCCCGCAAGCGCACGGCGCTCGGGCGGTTCAAGCACGAGGCCGCGACCGTGCGGCTGACCCACGACGGGCGGCCGGTCGTCTACTCCGGGGACGACGAGCGCTTCGACTACTTCTACAAGTTCGTCGGCAGCAAGCGGATGCGGCACGGCACCAGCCGTGCGGCCCGCGAGCACAACCTCACGCTGCTCGACGAGGGCACCCTGTACGTGGCCCGGCTGACCGGTGACTCGCCCGCCGTCGAGATCGACGGGACGGGCCGGCTGCCCCGGGACGGCGAGTTCGACGGCGGCGGCGAGTGGATCCCGCTGGCCACCGCCACCGCCGACGGCGCCGTCTCGCACGTGGAGGGCATGAGCGTCGAAGAGGTGTTCGTCTTCACCCGCCTCGCCGGGGACAAGGTGGGCGCCACCAAGATGGACCGGCCGGAGGACATCGAGCCGAACCCGGTCACCGGCAAGGTGTACGTCGCCCTCACCAACAACTCCAACCGCGGGGTCGGCTCCCACCCGGGGGCGGACGAGGCGAATCCGCGGCGCGCCAACAAGCACGGGCACGTCCTGGAGCTGACCGAGCACCGCAACCGGCCGGAGAGCACCCGGTTCGCCTGGTCGCTGTTCCTCGTGGCGGGCGACCCGGAGGACCCGGCGACGTACTTCGCGGGCTTCCCGAAGGACGCCGTCAGCCCGATCTCCTGCCCGGACAACGTGGCCTTCGACGAGCACGGCAACCTGTGGATCTCCACCGACGGCAGCGCCCTCGGCTCGCACGACGGTCTCTTCGGCGTCGCCACGCGGGGCAGCCGGCGCGGTGAGCTGAAGCAGTTCCTGACCGTGCCGAGGGGGGCGGAGACCTGCGGCCCGGTCATCCAGGACCGGCGGGTGCTGGTCGCGGTGCAGCACCCGGGCGAGGTCGACGGGGCGACGGTGGAGAACCCCGGCAGCACCTGGCCCGACGGTCCCGGCACCTACGTCCGGCCGGCCGTGGTCGCGGTGTGGCGCGCGGACGGGCGGGACGTCGGCGTCTGAGGCCGTGCCCCGGGGTACCCCACCCCGTCCGGCGACGGGAAGGGGGCGGGGGGCCGGGGTGCGCGCGCCCCGGCCCTTCCGCATGTTCCCGGCCTGCCCCGCGGGGTACGCGGTCGTCACGGGAGGGCTGGGACGAGTGCCCCCGACCCACTGCGTTCCAGCCACTCCCGGTATGCCGGGGCCTGCCGGGCGACCTCCCCGTAGGCCTCAGCGAGGTCGGGGTAGACGCCCTCCAGTTCCGTGTCGGTGCGGGCCGCCAGCAGCAGCCGTACGCCGAGCGGGTCGCCGTGCAGCCGGCGGACGGCCGTCTCGGCGCGGGAGGGCGAGGTCGGCTGGACCACGGTGACCACCTCGCCGGTGGCGACCAGGGACGCGGCGGTGTGGTAGTCCCCGTGCAGGATGCGCGGGTCGAGGCCCTCGGCACGCAGGACCCGGCGCACCGCGTCCCACTCTCCGTCGACGGTGGGGTCGATCATCCAGCGGTCGTGGGCCAGGTCGGCGAGGTGTACGACCGGCTTCGCCGCGGCCGGGTGGTCGGCCGGCAGGCAGACGAACTGCGGTTCCCGCTGGACCAGTACGCGGACCCGGAGTCCTTCGGGGACGCGCAGCGGGCTGCCCTCGACCTCGTGCACGAAGGCGACGTCGAGGTGGCCGTCGGCCACCATGCGCAGCAGGGCGTTGGCGGAGACGTCCATGTGCAGGGTGGGTTCCTGCCAGTGCCGGCGGAGCCGGCGCAGCCAGCCCGCCAGGGCCCGGCTGGCCGTGGAGCCGATGCGCAGCTGGCGTCCGCCGACGGCGGCGGCGCGGGCCTCGCTGACGAGGGAGCGTAATTCGGCCACCAGGGGGCGGGCACGGCTGAGCACCAGCCGGCCCAGCGGTGTGGGGCGGCAGCCGGTGCGGGCCCGGACGAACAGGGCACCGCCCAGCTCGTGTTCGATGCGCCGCAGCTGCGTGCTCAACGAGGGCTGGGCCACTCCCAGTTGGCGTGCCGCGCGGTGCAGGCTGCCGGTGTCGGCGATGGCGCACAGCGCCCTGAGGTGCCTGACCTCAAGCTCCATGCCCTGGGAGGGTAAGGCGGAAGTTCAGCTTTCACCAGACATACAAATGCCGACCGATCAGGACCATCGGGCCTTCACGGCGCGAGGCGCCGGCCCGGATCGGGAGGGGTCCCGGCCGGGGCCGCCGGGCAGGGCGGGGCAGGTGGGGACGGAGGGGGATAGGGCGGCCCTATCGGCGGTTGCCATCATCTCAACGGCCGTACGGGCACGGACACTCACGATGTCTGACTCATCCCCCCACCTCGAGGAGTCATCGATGCGCATGCGCATGCCCCTGTCCGTTCTCACCGCCGCCGGACTGAGCCTGGCGACCCTCGGTCTCGGCACCGCCGGTCCGGCCTCGGCGACCCCCACCGCCGAGGGCGCGCCGGTCCTCGCCTACGACGGATCGCCGTCGGCCGGCTCCCCCGCCGACGCGAAGGCCGAGGCCGCGGCCAACCGCGCGTTCTTCGAGGCCGTTCTGCGGTCCGTGGCCGAGAAGCGGGCGGCGAACCCGACGAGCACGGCGGCGGTCACGGTGGTCTACAACGCCTCCGGGGCGCCCTCGTTCGCCACGCAGATAGCCCGCAGCACCCAGATCTGGAACAGCTCGGTGTCGAACGTCAGACTCCAGGCGGGTTCCTCGGGCGCGGACTTCACCTACCGGGAGGGCAACGACCCGCGCGGCTCGTACGCGTCCACGGACGGCCACGGCCGCGGCTACATCTTCCTGGACTACCGGCAGAACCAGACCTACGACTCGACGCGCGTGACCGCGCACGAGACCGGCCACGTGCTGGGTCTGCCGGACCACTACTCGGGTCCGTGCAGCGAGCTGATGTCCGGCGGGGGTCCCGGCCCGTCCTGCACCAACGCCTACCCCGACTCGGCGGAGCGGTCCCGGGTGAACCAGCTGTGGGCCAACGGCTTCGCCGCCGCGATGGACAAGGCGCTGGAGAAGTCCGCCCGCTGACCGGGCGGCCGGCCGCGCCGAGCGGTCCGGCCGGCGCGCGCGGGTCCCCGGCGGTGTGCGTGGTCCGGCCGGTGTGCGTGGTCCGGCCGGTGTGCGCGGGCCGTTCCCTGCGGGGGGCGGCCCGCGCCGCCGTCACCGGCCCTCGTGCAGGGTGAGGTCGGCGACCAGGGCGCGGTGGTCGGTGCGGGCCAGGTCCAGGAAGCGCACCCGGTGCGCGGTGAACTGCGCGGAGACCAGCACGTGGTCGATCTGGGCGCCGAACGCGGGCATGGTCCGGGCCGGCCAGGTCGGGGTCCGGTCGGCGCCGGTGAGCCGGGCGGCGTCGCGCAGGCCCGTGTCGAGGATGCGGCGGAAGGCGGCGTGGTCCTGGGAGGCGTTGAAGTCCCCGGCGAACACGGCCGGTGTCGTCCGGTCCCGGGCGGCGGCCTCCCGCAGCCGCCCGAGTTCCCGCTGCCACAGGCCGGTCTGACCGGGCAGCGGCGGCATCGGGTGGGCGAGCTGCAGCCGCACCGGCCGTCCGCCGACGTCGGCGACCGCGGCGGGCATGCCCATGGTGCCGGGCACGGGGTCGGCGTCCCGCAGGGGGTGGCGGCTGAGGATCACGGAGCCCTCCGAGCCGCCGCCGGACACGGCCACGCGGTGCGGGAGGGTGTCCGCGAGCTCCTGCCGCAGCGCCGCCTCGCAGCCGGGGTCGCACTCCTGGACGAAGACGACGTCCGGTTTTTCCCGGCGCACCGCCCCGATCAGCGGGCCGGTTCCCCGGCCGAACTCCACGTTCGAGGTCAGCACCCGCAAGGAGGCGACGGGCCGGCCGGCGGGCTCGGTGCTCTTTCCGTACGGTTCGATGAACCAGGCCAGCAGGCCCAGCAGGACGACGCCCCACACCAGGCCGGTCCACCACCGGGCGAGCAGGGCGAACAGCAGGCCGGCCCCGGTGGGTACGAGCAGCCAGGGCAGGAAGGCGAGGAGTTGTGTGACGGGCGTGGGACCGTCGGTGTCGGCGGCCCGGCAGCCGACGACCGCGCTCACCCCGGCGAACAGCAGGGCCGCACCGACGGTGCGCAGGCGCCGCCCGCCGCTCCGGCGACCGGCCCGCTCCTCGTCGGCCGTCCATTCGGCAGTCGCAGTGTCCAACGTCCTGGCCTTCCGCTCGCGCTGGCGATGTCCGAATCCTCCCTCATGGACGGCGGAGCGTTCACGGAGGTTGCCGCACGGGACCGGAAGCGGGGGGAGGGGGCTGGACGGGAGCTGCCGCTCACACGCGCGCGGGGCGGCGGGGCCGCGGCGCCGGCAACGGGCGATCGCCGGCAACCGGGGGGGGCCGGGGGCCGTGGCGCGGTGGCGCAGGCCGAGGGGGCGGTGGCGGTGGCGCGGTGGCGGAGGCCGGGCAGGCGGTGGCCGTGGCGCGGCGGCGGAGGCCGGGGGGCGGTGGCGGTGGCCGGTCAGCCAGGACTGCAGGGCGACGCCCGGGCCGAGGGCGAGCAGCAGCGAGGACGACGTGGGCTGGCCGGAGTGAGGGCGTCGTGCGGGCTGACGGGGACGGTGGGCAGCGGGCGGCCGCTCGCACGCGCGCGCGGGGCGGCGGGGCCGCGGCGCCGGCAACGGGGGATCGCCGGCAACGGGGGGATCGGGGGCCGTGGCGCGGCGGCGCAGGCCGGGGAGGCGGTGGCGCGGGGGCGGAGGCCGGGAGGCGGTGGCGGTGGCCGGTCAGCCAGGACTGCAGGGCGACGCCCGGGCCGAGGGCGAGCAACAGCGAGGACGACGTGGGCTGGCCGCAGTGAGGGCGTCGTGCGGGTGGCAGCGGGCGGCCGCTCACACGCGTGCGCGGGGCGGCGGGGGCGGCGGGGCCGCGGTGCCGGCGACGGGGGGATCGGGGGCCGTGGCGCGGCGGCGGAGGCCGGGGAGGCGGTGGCGGTGCCCGGCCAGCCAGGACAGCAGGGCCACGCCCAGGCCGAGGGCCAGCAGCAGCCAGGACGCCGTGCGCAGGCCGGCCGTGAGGGCGTCGTAGACGGCGCCCGCCGCCGGCCGGTGGATCCGCTCGGGCAGGTCGGCCAGGGTGAGGCGGCGGCCGAGGAGCACGGCGAGGCCGAGCAGGGCGCCGCCCAGGGCGGTGCCGAGGCCGGTCGCGGTCAGCGCGCGGCGGCGGCAGCCGGCGACGGCGATCCCCGCGACGGCGAGAGCCACGGCCGCCAGCGGCAGCCACAGGGCGGCGGTCTCCAGCACCTGGTACCCCTTCCGGAGGCCGGGGACGTCCCGGGCGGGGACCACCGCGACCCGGGTGTGCTCGACGGGAATGCGCCGGGCGAACGGCACCCGGTCGGCGACGAGACGCTGCTTCACCTCGGCGGTGACGGGCGCCAGGTCGACGGTGACCGGGCCGGGCGCCGCCCGCTCGTCGCGCACGGCGTGCAGCACCGCGTCGTGGACGGCACGGTTGCCCGCCTCCCAGGCCGTGCGGAACGCCTCGGTGCGGCTGAACGAGCGGACCGCGTCCCGGACGAACGGCCCGACGGCCGGGGAGGTCTCGGCGCCCAGTTCCCGCACCACCCCGTCCCCGACGGCGTCGGCGACCGCGTCCCGTACGTCGGGGTCGGCGGCCAGCGGGGCCATCGTGCCGACGTAGCGGCCGGTGTCGGTGAGCCCGTGGGCGGCCCAGGCGGCGAGCGTGCCGCAGGGAACCAGCAGGCAGGCCAGGGCGATCAGGGCGGCCGAGACGGCGTTGCGCAGCCGCACGGCCGCGCCCGCGCGGCGGGTACGGCCGGCGGGGCCGGCGGCGGGAGGGGCGGGCGGGCCCGGGGAGGCGGACACTCCTCCAGGCAAGGCGGCCGGCGCCGGCTCCGCGAGCGCAGCGCCCGCAGACGGGTGCACGGCGTCGCCCCCGGCCGCCGCACCCCCGGACGTGCTTCACCCGGACGGGTGACGGTCGTGGGTCCGGGGATTCCGCGGGCCCCGGCCGTCACCCGGGCGCTCCCCCGCCGCCGTGCTCAGGCGCGCCGGTGCCCCGCCGCGTCCTCCCGGGAGTGGAAGCGGTAGAACAGCAGCGCGGTGAGGCCCGCGCCCGACGCCAGACCGAGCCACATGGACCACAGCACGCTGTAGTTGGTCGTGCTGACCAGGAAGCCGACCGAGGCGGCGGTGAACGCGCCCCAGAGCGCGGCGTGCACCTCGCGCTTCATCCTGGGCGCCAGCCACTGCACGGCCAGGTACAGCACGATGAACGCGAGGGCGGTGAGGAACCCGAAGAGCAGGTTCCACCCGGTGATGGGCCCGCCGTAGCGCCGGTTGGCGGCGGCCCAGTAGCCGTAGACCAGACCGAGGACGACGGGCAGCGCGAACCGGGCGATCCGGTGGGCCTGCGCGCTGAAGATGTCGGGCGTGCCGGCCCGCTCGTCCCTCACCCGGGACCGGGGTGCCGCGTGAGCCATGAGAGCACTCCTCTCTCCTCGCCCCCGCCTACCAGAGCACACCGGCCGGGCCCCGCGGGCAAGTCGGCGGACACGGTTCGTCGCGGAAGCGCCCCGAAGGGGGACGCCGGCCGCCCCCGGCCCCCCGCGAGGGCCGCAGCCGTTACCGTGCTTCCGTGGGTGATCGACGGGGGGAGACGAGCGTGCCCGGAACCGTGCTGCTGCTGGCGGCCTCGCCGGTGGGCCGGGGACGGCTGGTGGACGCCGCGTCCGTGCTTCCCGTCCTGGCGGCCGTGCCGCCGCCGGTGCTGTCCGCCACCGGCACCGGCACCGTGAACGTCATCGAACTCGCCGACCCGCTGGAACCGCAGGCCGTGCTGACCCGGCTGCGCGCGGCCGCCGCCGCGCCCGGGCCGCTCACCGTCTACGTGGCCGGGCAGCTGCACCTCGACCGCCGCCAGCGGCTGGTGCACCTGGCGCTGGCCCGCACGACCCCGGCGACGGTGCGCTACACGGCGTTCCCCTGGCACTGGTTCCGGGACGAACTGCGGCTGCGGGCGGCGGGCACGACGACGCTGATCCTCGACCTGCACGCGGACGCCGAGACCCGGCAGGTCCTGTGCGCGCCGCCGCTGTCCGGCCGCCCGGCCCCGCTGGACTGCGGTCCGCACAGCGCCGTCCACGGCCGGATCGCCCCGGTGCCCGGCCGCCGCACGGTCGCCGTACCCGCGTACATGACGGCGGTGGCGACGATCCTGCGCAGCGGGCGGCGTCCGCCGGAGGAGGAGCTGCACCGGCTGGCGTTCGCCCGGACCGCGGCGGACGGAGCCGACCCGGGCCTGGAGCTGGCGCCCGTACGGCGGGAGGCGGCGGCGGCCGATCCGCACGCGGCCGTCTCCGCCGCCGCCCGCCGCGGCCGGCACGGCGACGCCGACGCGCTCGCCGCCCGCCACGAACGGGCCGCCGCCCTGGCCCACGGGCCCGCCTCCGAGGAGGCCCTGCACTGGGCGGAGGTACGGGCCGACCTGGCGATGCTGGCCGGGGACGCGGCCCGCAGCTGCCGCACCTGGCTGGCCGTGGCGCGGGCGCGGCTGGGCGCCGGCCAGCCGGCGGACGGGCCCGGGGTCGAGGCGGCCGTGGACCGCGCGCACCACCAGTGGGGCCGGATCGACGACGTGCACCGGGCGCGTGAACTCGGCCCGGAACTGGCCGCGTTGCGGACGGTGGTGCCCGGCCGGCGGGAGGGGGCGCTGGAGCATGTGCGGCGCCGGCTGGCGCGGTTGCAGGAGGTGCAGAAGCAGGGCTGAGGGGCCGGGAGCGGCGTCGGACCCCTCCCTTCGCGCCGTCCGCGGTGCCATGATGGTGTGTTATGGCTGAGGGGGACGGTGTGGCCGACGCGGGCATTCGGGTGCGACTGGACGGGACGGCGAGCGAGAGCGACATCGGGGCGCTGCGCAAGTGGCTGGAGCGGGAGAAACCGCTGGACGAGCTGGTGCGCGCGGGCGAGTTACGGATCCACGAGCGGCGCCGCACGGACGAGACGGGCGCCCCGATGGGCGCCGGCATGGAGATCGTCCTGGTGATCGTGGGGGCCGGTGCGGGCGCCGTCTTCACGGAACTGGTGGATCAGGTCAAGCGGGCGGTGTCGGCCTGGCGGGCCAACCGGCGGGACGTCGAGGACGGTGAGCCGCCGGAGGGCAGAGTCGACCGGGTGAACCTCGACGGCAGGTAGGCCGGTGTCCGGTTTCGACCCGCGGGGGCTGCCCAACCGGGCGCTGCTGGTGGGGGTGTCCGAGTACGAGCTGACGGAGGCGCCGCACGGCGTGCCCGGCGACCTGCCCGCCGTCAAGCACAACGTGACCCGGATGCGGGACGTGCTCGCCCGGGGCGGGGTGTTCGGCGAGGACGAGATCAGGGTCGCCCGCTCGCCCTCCCTCGACGAGTTCGGGCGGCTGCTCAGCTCGGCCGCGCAGGAGGCCGAGGGGGTGCTGCTGTTCTACTTCGCGGGACACGGCGCCATCCCGAGCGCGGGCGACGAGCTGTTCCTGCAGATGCGCAACGCCAGCGTGATCGCGGGCGGGCACGCGGTGTTCCCCGGCGCGGAGATGTTCACCACCGTGCTGACGGTGCTGGCCACCAGCCCGGCCAGGCGGATCGTGGTGATCCTCGACTGCTGCTTCGCGGGCAACGCGGCCTGGGTGTGGGAGACCTTCCGCGACAAGCGGCGGGTGCTGCTGCTGATGAGCGTGCAGGCCAACCACCGCATCGACGCGGGCGGCCCGAAGACGGCGACGCCCTGCACCGCCGCGCTCGCGGACCTGCTCGACGAGGGCGGCGAGGCCGGATTCCGGGACGTGTCCGAGCGCCTGCGGGCGCGGATGACCGCCGGCCCGCACCGCACCGTGCGCCAGGAGCAGTGGGAGCCGCAGTGGCGCGCGGAGCCGGACGTCGACGTGCTGCTGGTGGCGCGGGAACCCCGGAAGCCGGACCCGGACCCGCCCCCGCCCCCCGGCGGTCCCTCCCACCGCGCGGACCGGCTCCCCGCCCGGCTGGCCGCCCGCCTCGCCGGTCTGCTCCGTGCCTGGCGCGCCCGGATCGTCGGGCGGCTCGTCCCGCCGCCCGACGGCCCGCGCGCAGGGCGGCCGGGCGCCGCCCGGGCCGCGCTCGCCGCCGTGCTGTGCCTGGTGCTGCTCGGGGCGGGCGGATACGGCCTGTTCCGGCTCGTCGGCGCCGACGACACCGTCTGCGCCCCGCCGGTGGAGCTGCGGGTGCTGACCGGCCCGGACCTCGAACCCACCCTGCGCAGCGCCGCCGACGCCTTCGTCGCCTCCCCGGCGAACACCGCCGGCGACGGCTGCCGGCGCGCGGGGATCACCGTGCACAGCGCGGGCTCCGCGGACGTCGTCGGTGCGCTGAGCAGCCAGTCCGGCCTGTGGCAGGAGCCCCGCGACGAGGACACCAACCCGCAGCGGGACATCGGTCCGCAGCCCGACGTCTGGATCCCCGCCTCCGGCGCCGATGTCGCCCGGGTGACGAACGGTCAGGACACCGACGCCGTCGCCGGACTGGAACCGGACGGCGAGCCGCTCGCCTACTCCCCCGTCGTGCTGGCCGTGCCGCAGCAGATCGCCGGCGAGGCCCAGACGGAGCGCACCGGGCTGACGCTGACGGAGATGATCGACGGCCTGACCGGGCGGGACGAGGACGCCGCGGTGCGGCGCCCGGACCCGGAGCACTCCGCCGTCGGCCTGCTGGCCACCGTCGGCCTGTACGGGCAGGACGCGCGGGCCGCAGCCCGCGGGGAACGGCTGGTCGCCCAGCCGGGCCCGCCGTCCCCCACGGCCGGGGAGCTGCTGTGCACGCTGCCCGACGACAAGGTCACCGACAACCGCACCGCCGCCCTGGTGCCGGAGTTCCTGATGATCAGCGGCGTCGGCTGCGACAGCAACACGCGCACGCCCCGCATGGCGCAGTACCCCGAGGACGTGCCGGGCATGGAGCCGCGGTTCGTCCGGGTCCGCTGGCGGGGCGGCGACCGGGACGCGGGCGCGCGGGACGCGGCGGCCGGGGCGTTCCGCGACTGGCTGGCGGGGCCGCGGGGCCGCGCCGAGTTCGCCCGGGCGGGCTTCCGCGACCCGGGCAGCCGGATGCTGCTGGACCAGGAGCGCGGGCGGGAGGGCGTGCTGTACGCGCCGAGTCCGCTGCACGAGTCGGCGGGACAGCGCGCCATGGAGCGGGCCCTGGCCGCGTACCGGGAGGCGGGCGGTCCCGGCCGGGTGCTGTATTTGCTGGACAGCTCGGGCTCCATGGACCGGCTGTGGCAGGGGCCGAGCGGCGGTCCCGGACTGCTGCGGCAGTCGCTGGGCGGGCTCGGCGGCCGGGACGAGTACGGCGTGTGGGGCGTGGCCGGGGATCGTGACCGGCCCTACCGGACGGTGCTGCCGCTCGGTCCGCACCGGCGGGCCGACGCCGAGCGGGCGGTGACCGCACGGGCCCGGGTCCAGGACGCGGAGGCGGATCCGCACGCGGCGCTGCTGGCCGCGCTCGACGTGCTGGAGGGCCTCGGGGCCGACGACCGGCCGCAGTTGATCGTGCACATCACCGACGGCGAGGACAACGACCGGCTGACCGGCGGGCGGCTGCGGGAGGTGCTCGACCGGGCGGGGACCGCCGGGGTCCCGGTGACGGTGGTGTCGTTGCAGAACGCGGGCTGCGACCTGGACCGGCCGGACCGGCGGATCGCCGACGCGAGCGGCGGACGCTGCCTGGACACGGGGGACGACCTGGGCGCGGCTCTCCAGGACGAGGTCGCGCGCACCGGAACGGGGGACGGCTGATGGTCCGACGGCTGGCCGCGCTGCTGGCGCTGCTGATGGTGGCCGCCTGTACGGGCGGCGGGGACGGCGAGGGCCCGCCGGCCGTGCCCTCCGCCGACGACGTGCCCGGCACCATCGTGGTCGCCAGCGGGCGCGACGTCACCGGCAAGAACGGCATCCGCCAGCAGCTCATCGACGCCTGGAACAGCGAGCAGCGGCGCTCCGGTTCGGAGTACCGGGCGCGGCTGGTGGAGCTGCCCGGCAGCGCCGACGAACAGCGCAGCCAGCTGCTCGGCGCCCTGCAGTCGGGCAGCGCCGCCTACGACGTGGTCAACCTGGACGTCACCTGGGTGCCGGAGTTCGCCGCCGCCGGGCTGGTCCGTCCGCTGCCCGGGAACCTGGTGGACGAGGACGTCGTGCCGTCGGTGGCCGGGACGGCCCGGTGGGACGGTGAGGTGTACGCGGTGCCGTTCAACAGCGACGTGGGGCTGCTGTACTACCGGCGCGACTACCTGGAGCGGGCGGGGGTGCGGCGCGCCGACCTGGAGTCCTGGGCGGGGGTGCGGGACCTGGTGGAGACCCTCGACAGCCGGCTCGACGAGGACGCCTACGACAAGGGCTGGACCACCCAGCTCGCCGCGTACGAGGGCCGCACGGTCAACGCGGTGGAGGCGTTCGCGTCCGCGGTGGACGACTTCTCCCTGGTCGACGAGGAGGGGCGCTACACCGGGACCGTGGAGGACCTGGCCGACGGCATCGCGGAGCTGGGCCGGCGCACGGGGCGGCCGTACACGCTGGCGGACGCCGTGCACTCCGACGAGGCGGCCTCCCTGAGCGACTTCGCCGCGGGCCGTACGGCGTTCCTGCGGCACTGGCCCTACGTCTACCCGGCGCTGCACCGCACGTTCACGAAGGAGCAGCTGGGGGTGGTGCCGCTGCCCGGCCGGGCGGTGCTGGGCGGGCAGAACCTGGCGGTGACCTCGTCGTCGCCGCGGGCGCGCAGCGCGACCGACCTGATCCGGTTCCTGACCGGCCGGGAGAGCGAACGCTGCCTGCTGGACGCCGGGTTCGCCGCGACCCGCGTGTCGGCGTACGGGGACGGGGTGCGCTGCACCACGGCCGCCGGTCCGTCCGCCCCGGCGTCGCCGTCCGCGTCGCCGACCGGGGAGGGCGCCGACCCGGTCCCACGCGACGCGGAGGGGCGGCCCGCGCATGCCCGCACGATCCTGTTGCCGGCCCTGCGCAAGGCGGTGCAGCGGCCGAGGACACCGCTGTACGGGGCGTTCACCCAGACGTTCACGGCGCGCCTGGGCCCGTTGCTCGGCGACGACCCGCCCGACGAGGAGGAACTCGCCGCCCGCCTCGACGAGGCGCTGCGGGAGGCGCTGCCGGGCTGACCCGGCCCCGGCGGGGCCCCGGCCGGCCGGACGGCGGGCGTGTCGCGGGGATCGACGGCGGCGGGGCTGGGCAGCCTTCCGAGAAGGCTCCCTAGCGGACCTCGGTCTCCACCGGGGCGGTGGTCCGGTGGTCGGGGTCCGGCTGGGCCGTCTCGGCGGTGGGGCCGGTGTTGGCCGCCAGGACGAGCGCGGCGACCGCGGCGACGGCCGCGGCGACGCCACGGGCGTACCGCTCGACGGTGCGTGTGCGTGCCTGCACGGCGACCTCACTACAGCGATGGGGTAACCATGTTTAATCCGCCGTTTAACCTAGAGCCAGTCGGGCTCGAACGGCAAGGGCCACAAGGAGAGTTGGACGTGGGGGAGCGGGACGATCCGGGCACCATCGGACGCCGGGTGCAGCAGTTGCGCGTGGCGGGCGGCCTGACCCAGAGACAGCTGGCCGAGCCGGCCTACACGGCCGCCTACATCTCCACCCTGGAGGCCGGCCGGGTGCGGCCCTCCGACGACGCCCTGCGCCACCTCGCCGGCCGGCTCGGAGTCACCTTCGACGAACTGGCCACCGGCCGCCCGGCCCGCCTCGTCACCGAGCTGCGGCTCGGGCTGACCGAGGCGCAGCGCACCCTCGCCGCCGGGGAGACCGAGTCGGCGGTGGAGCAGTTCACCGCGCTGCTGGCCGGGGCGGAGGCCCACGGGCTGGCCGAGGAACAGGCCGCCGCGCTGCTCGGGCTCGGGGAGTGCGCGCTGGAGACCGGTGACCTGGTCCCGGGCCGGGGCTTCTTCGAGCGGGCCGAGGCGTGCCTCGCCGGGGCCCCGCTGCCCGCCCGGGTGCCCGCCCTGCGCGGCCGGGCGGTGGCCCACTACCTCGCGGGCGAACTGCGCTACGCGGTCTACCTGCTGGAATCCACCCTGGACGAGCTGAACCGGGGCGGGCTGCACGACCCGGACGCGTTACTGCTGCTGTACGCGAGCGCGATCGGCCCGTACATGGACATGGGGGCGCACGCCCGCGCGGCGCAGGCGGCCGAATTCGCGCTGGCCCTGGCCCCGCGCTCCGGGGACCCGGCGCTGGTGGCGCGCATGCACCGGTCGGTGGCCCGCACCCTGCTCGCCGAGGGCCGGCTCGCGGAGGCCGACGCCTCACTGGCCAAGGCGGCGGAGCTGTACCGCGGGCTGCGGCTGCGCACCGAGCTCGCCAACTGTCACTGGATGCGCGGCTACGTGTACGCGCAGAACGGCGAACTGGAGCGGGCGGAGGAGGAACTGCGGGAGGCGCTGCGCATGCTGTCGGCCCGCCGCGCCTCCCTCTACAGCCACCAGGTCACCGTCGAACTGGCCGACGTGCTGCACCGGCGCGGCTCCTCGGAGGAAGCCGCGGATCTGCTGCGGGACGTGCTCGGCGGGCTGTCGCCCGAGCGGGGCGCGGTGCACGCGGCGGCGGCGCACCGGCTGCTGGGCATCATCGCGGAGGACGCCCGCGACGCGGAGCAGGCCGAGGAGCACTACGTGCGGGCGATGAGCCTGCTGGAGCGCGCGGGCGCGCTCGGCGACCTCGCCGACCTGTGCCGGCTGCTGGGCGACCTGCTGCGCCGCACCGGCCGGGTCGAGGCCGCCCTCGACGCGTACCGCACCGGCCTCGGGCACCGCACGGCTCCGGGCACCACGACACTCGGGCCGGCGCCCGCCCAGCCCGCGCTCTGAACACGGAACGGACTCGATCGTTCCGCATGTGTTTCGGCGGGGGTGCGCCGGGTAGTCGGGCCTCGTTTCGGCCGTTTCAGGCCATCATCCCGAGCGAAGGAGGCGGTGGCCGTGCGGTCCGGGGACGACCCTGGCGGCGACCCCTCGCCGGGCCGCCCCGGGGGTCCGGACGGCCGCGGGTACGAGCGGGCGGCCGAGGCGATCGCCGCGGGCGTGCAAGGGGCCGGGCCGGAGGAGATGCCGGGGCGGCTGTGCACCGTGGTCGTGGACCTGCTGCCGGTGGACGGCGCCAGCGTGTCGCTGCGCACCGACGGCATGCCGGTCCAGCTCGGCGCCAGCAGCGCCCGGGCCGCCCACCTGGCCCAGCTCCAGGCCACGCTGGGCGACGGACCCTGCCAGTGGGTCCTGCGGACGGGGGCACCGGTCCTCGTCGGCGACCTGGAGTCCGCCCGCAGCGCGCACCGCTGGCCCGTCTTCGCCCAGCAGGCCGTCGCCGCGGGGGTACGGGCCGTGCACGCTCTGCCACTGGGCAGCGACCGCCTGTGCGTCGGCACCCTCGACCTCTACCGCACCGCCCCCGGCGGACTCACGGACGGCCAGCTGGAGGTGGCCCGTCTGGTGGCCGGGGTGATGACGGTGGCGCTGATGGCGCTGCCGCACGAGGAGGAGCCCGAGTACCGGGGCAGCGCGCCCTGGCTCAGCGGACTGGCCGCCGACCACGACACCATCCACCAGGCCGTCGGCATGATCATGGCCCAGCTGGGCGTCGGCGCCGACGAGGCCCTGGCCCGCTTGCGGGGCGACGCGTTCGCCCACGGCCGCACGGCGCTCGACGTGGCCGGGGACGTGGTGGCGCACCGCAGGCGGTTCGAGTCACCCTGAGCGCGCCGGACCCGCCGGGCGGCGGGCGCCTTCGTAGGCTTGCCGGCCATGGACGTACTCATACTGTCGCTGACGTGCCTGGTGATCCTCGGCGCCGCCGGCCTCCAGAGCCGCATCGCCCGCACCGACCGCCGGCTGGCTCGCGTGGAACGCAAACTCGACCGGGTGCTGGACCACTTGGGGCTGCAGGAGGAACTGCCGGGACGGGAGGAGATCACCGCGCTCGTGCGGGAGGGGAAGACCGTCCAGGCGATCAAGGTCTACCGCGAGGCCACGGGCGCGGATCTGCTGGAGGCCAAGCAGGCCGTCGACCGCCTGACCTGAGCGACCGCCCGTTCGGACCCCCCGTCAGACCTTCAGACGGGACTGCCGCCTGATCTCCGTCAGGCGCTCGGTGCCGAACTGCGCCACCGCCTGGGTGATCTCAGGTACGACCTCGCCGAGTCCGCCGTTGGTCAGGGTGATGGTGTCCTCCCCCACCCGCACGGCGGCGAGGTCCAGGGTCAGGTGGCTGTCCGCCCCGTCCGAGGTCCGGCCGGACAGGGTGATCCGCAGGGCCGCCCGGGCGTCCCCGACCTCCGGCAGCGGCAGTTCCGCCACCCGCGCCTCCTGCCGGCCCGACCCCGTGGTCGTCGCCGTGAAGCGTTCGCACGTCCCGGGCAGCGAAGCCAGCCAGGCCAGGGTGCGGTCCACCTCGGCGGGCGGGTGCGCGGCCACCTGGTAGCGCAACTGGGCGTCGCTGTAGGCGTCGTCGAGAGCCACCGCGGCGTGCGGTCCCGTCGGGTCGCCGAACAGTTCCTCGGTGTAGAGGGCGTCGAGCAGGCGGCGGCAGTCGGCGTCCGGCGCGGTGGCCTTCAGCAGCGCGTCCCGCCAGGTCGCGGCGCCCCGCGTCGGGATCCACGGCTCCCCCAGGTCCGTCTCCGTGACGAGCGCGGCCCGCACCTGTTCCGCGCTCAGCACGGACGAGCCCGCCGACCCGCTGGGGCTGGGCTGTTCGGCCGCCGGGGAGGCGGCGGAGGCCGGAGTGGAGGCGGGCGCGGTGACGGCGGACCGGGCCGCCGCGCCGTCCTCGGCGGAACAGGCCGTCGCCGTCAGCAGGGCGGTCACCGACAGGGCGGAGACGAGAACGGCGCGGGCGGCCGGGGCACGGGTCATCGGGCTGTCTCCTGGGGGACCGGACTGTCCGGAGTCGGACACCTGCTCATACGGCACCACCGCCCCGCCCGCCCCACCAGCGCGACGGTCCGTCCGGGTGAGCGGGCCGCACGGCCCCGGGGGACCGGCCGCCCGGCGCGGGGACGAGGGCCGCCGGTCCCCCGCGTAGGGTCGCGCACGGGACGGCGGGCACCGTGCGACCGGCGCACGCCCCAGCCCGCAGCAGCCCACGCCACGCCCGAAAGGACCCGCAGTGACCGACGGCCCGCCCCTCCCGGTGATCATCGACTGCGACACCGGCGTCGACGACGCCCTCGCGCTGCTGTTCGCGGTGCGTCACCCGGCGATCGACCTGCGCGCCGTGACCTGCGTGGCCGGCAACACCGACGTCGACGGAGTCGTCCGCAACACGCTGACCGTGCTGGAGCGGGCGGGCGCCGGCGACGTCCCGGTCGCCCGGGGCGCCGAGCGCCCCCTGATCGAGGCCCCCCGCTCCGCCCGCCACGTCCACGGCCACGACGGCATGGGCGACCTCGGCCTGCCCGCGCCGCGCCGCACGCCGGCCGACGTGGACGCGGTGACCCTGCTGCGCCGCGAGATCCTCGCCTCCCCGCGCCCGGTCACCCTGGTGCCGACCGCCCCGCTGACCAACATCGCCCTGCTGCTGCGCACCCACCCCGAGGTCACCCGCAACATCGGGCGGATCGTGTTCATGGGCGGCGCGGCGGGCGCCGGCAACGCCTCCCCGGTCGCCGAGTTCAACGTCTGGCACGACCCCGAGGCGGCGGCGATCCTGCTCACCGCGGGGGTGCCGATCACCATGTACGGCCTGGACGTGTTCACCCGGGTCGTGGTCCCGGCGGCGGACGTGCGGCGGCTGCGCGCGAGCGCGGAACCGGGTGCCCGGCTGGCCGGCGACCTGCTGGCCCACCGCCCCGCCACGCCGGGCAGCGCGCCCGGTGACCCCGACGAGGACGCGGGCGGACTCGGTGACGCCGGCGCGCTGTGCGCGGTGGCCGACCCGGAAGGGCTGACCACCCACCGGCTGCCCGTGGAGGTCTCGCTGGCCCCCGGCCCGGCGCGCGGGCAGACGATCGTGGACCGCCGGCCCCGCGTCGGCGAGTCGGAACTCCACGAGGGCACGCGCGAGCAGCCGCTGGTCGACGTCGCGCTCGACGTGGACGTGGCGCGTTACGTCCGGCTCTACCTGGAGACGGTCGAAGGGGGCGGGCCCACCCGCCCGTGAAACGGCCGCGGCTGTCCCACCCGTGGGGCGGCCGGCCGCGCGCCACCACGGTCCGGGAAGACAAAGGGGCCCGGGGCTCGCGAGGGAGCCCCGGGCCCCGCGCCCGGTCCGCGGGGGACGGCACCGGGCGGGTATTCCGGCCGTACTCGGAGGGGCGGGCGGGGGCGCGCGCGTCGCCGCCCGCGCCCGGGGCGCCCGCCGACCCCGGTGGGTCAGGCGCGGGTCGTCCGCTTGCGGCGGGTGGCCACGACGATCGCCGCACCGCCCGCGAGCAGCACGGCCGCGCCGATCGCGATCGGGCCGGTGTTGCCGTCGGCGCCGGTCTCCGCCAGGTCACCGCTGCCGCCGTTCGGCGTGGCCGCCGGCTCGGACGGCTCGGAGGCGGACGGCTCGGGCGCCTCCGTGGACGGCGTCGCCGAGGGCTCGTCCGGGGTGCCGGACGCGGGCGGGGTGGTCTCCTCGGCGGGCTCCGTCGGCTCCGGCTCGGACGGCGACGGCGCCGGCGGCTCCTCCTCCTTCGGCGGCTGGGACGTGCAGTCCCGGGTGCCGCCGTTCCAGGCCGCGATCAGCTTCTCCTTGATGACCGGCCGGTCCGGCCCCTTGGGCAGCGGGCCGTGTTCGAGGCCGTCGTCCGCGTCCAGCTTGCCGTCGAACTTCACGGCACCCCGATAGAGGTCGATCTGCGCGAAGCAGCCCTTGTCCGGGACGGCGATGGCGAGGTCGGCCGTCTTCCCCGGCTTCACGGTCGCCGTGCCGAAGTCGACGAAGACCTGCTCGCCGGAGGTGGCGAAGGTCGGGCCGTGCGCCAGGTAGGAAGCGAGGGAGGCGGTGCAGGTGGTCGCGTCGCCGGCGGCGCGGACGGTGATGCGGATCGTGCCGTCCTCGGTGGGCCGCAGGCTCTCGTTGTCGACCTTGACGGCGTCGATGAAGGTCTTGCCGCCGTCGAGGGAGAACTGGCAGCGGTCCGTCTCGGTGACCGTGCCGGCGCCGGTGCCCGGCCGGTAGCTGCCGCCCTTCTTCCAGCCGTCCCCGCCGGGCGCGCCGTGGGCGTGGGCGGAGGTGGCCGCGGCGGAGGTGGCCGCGCAGAGGACGATGGCCGCGGCGCCCGTTCCCAGCAGGCGGCGCGCGAGTCTCGCTGTGGACATGCGGATCCCATTCTTGGCGTGTGCCGGAAACCGGGGCACGGCGTCAGGGCAGCGCGCGGCGGCCGGCCGTTCCGGGATGAGTGGTGGAGGAATCACCGGGCCCACTGGTCACATGAGCCACAGTGCGCCTTCATGGTGGCGATGCCGCCTGAGCCTGTCAACCTGCGGGAACGCAAGGGGAGTTGCACGTCCTCCACACTTCCGGCACACAGGGAAGGAATGGTTCCGCCCCACCCGAGTGTTCACTTTTACGACGTTGTGGACAGATGTCCCTGGTGCCCCGCACGTACTCTGGAGGAGCCCGAGTGACCGACCGTTCCGCCCTGCCCGACACCTCCGTGTCCCGCCCCGCCCACGACGTCGCTCCCGACCTCTCCTCCCGCAACCCCGACTGGTGGCGGCAGGCGGTCGTCTACCAGGTGTATCCGCGCAGCTTCGCCGACGCGGACGGCGACGGACTGGGCGACCTGCCCGGCATCACCGCACGCCTCACCCACCTCGCGACGCTGGGCGTCGACGCCCTCTGGCTGAGCCCGTTCTACCCCTCCGAGCTCGCCGACGGCGGCTACGACGTCGCCGACCCGCGCGACGTCGACCCGCGCCTGGGCACGCTCGACGACTTCGACGCCCTGGTCGCCGAGGCCCACCGGCTCGGCCTGAAGGTGATCGTCGACATCGTCCCCAACCACACCTCCCACCAGCACGTCTGGTTCCAGGAGGCGCTGCGGGCCGGACCCGGCTCCGCGGCCCGCGAGCGGTACGTCTTCCGGGACGGCCGGGGAGAGCGCGGCGAGCTGCCGCCCACCGACTGGCAGTCCCTGTTCGGCGGCAGCGCCTGGCAGCGCGTGCCCGACGGGCAGTGGTACCTGCACCTGTTCGCGCCCGAGCAGCCCGACCTCAACTGGGACAACCCCGAGGTACGCGCCGACTTCCGCACCACCCTGCGGTTCTGGTCCGACCGCGGTGTGGACGGCTTCCGGATCGACGTCGCGCACGCCCTCGCCAAGGACCTGAGCGAGCCCCTGCGCGACCTCGGCGCCCCCGAGCTGAGCCGGGAGGAAGCCCTCGCCGAGTTCGCGCCCGGCACCCACCCGTTCTTCGACCGGGACGAGGTGCACGAGATCTACCGCGACTGGCGCAAGATCTTCGACAGCTACTCCCCGCCCCGCGCGGCCGTCGCCGAGGCGTGGATCCCCGACCCGCGGCGCGCCCTCTACGCCCGCCCGGACGAGCTGGGCCAGGCGTTCAACTTCGAGTACCTCCAGGCCCCGTGGGACGCGGACGCCCTCCGGAAGGTCATCACCGACTCCCTGGCGACCGCCCGCGGGGCCGGCGCCTCGGCCACCTGGGTGCTCTCCAACCACGACGTGGTCCGGCACGCCTCCCGCCTGATGCTCCCGCCGGGCACGGACGAGAACGCCTGGCTGCTCTCCGGCGGCCACGCCCCCGCCGTCGACCCGGAGGCCGGCCTGCGCCGGGCCCGCGCCGCCACCCAGCTGATGCTGGCGCTGCCCGGCTCCGCGTACGTGTACCAGGGCGAGGAGCTCGGCCTGCCCGAGGTCGCCGACCTGCCCACCGAGGTCCTCCAGGACCCGGTCTGGGAGCAGACCGGCCGCGTCCGCAAGGGCCGCGACGGCTGCCGGGTGCCGCTGCCGTGGACCCGTACGGGACCCTCCTACGGTTTCGGCGCGTCGGGCTCCTGGCTGCCCCAGCCGCCGGGCTTCGCCGCGCACTCCGTGGAGGCCCAGGACGGGGTCGAGGGTTCCACGCTGGAGTTCTACCGGGCGGCCCTGCGGCTGCGCCGCAAGCTGACCACGGACGAGACGCTGACCTGGGCGCAGGACACCCCGCCCGGTGTCCTGCAGTTCGACCGGTCCGAGGGCTGGCGCTGCGTGACGAACCTGTCCGACGGCCCCGTCGACCTGCCGGCCGGCGAGGTCCTGCTGACCAGCGCGCCCCTGGAGGACGGCCGGCTGGGGCCGGACACCACGGCCTGGCTGAGCGTCTGAGCGGACGCCGTGACGGTCCCGGCCGCACCCCGCCGCGGGGCGGCCGGGGACCGGCGGTTCAGGAGACGGCCGGGTCCACCCGGGCCGGCTGCGGGTGGCCGTCGGACCGCAGCAGCGGGGCGAGGTGCCGCTCCGGGCGGAGCAGGGCGTGCGCCGGGACCCGGATGCGCGGCTCGCCCGCCACCCCCGGCAGCGGCACGGGCCGCCGGGCGACCAGGCGGCCGGTCTGACGGTGCCCGCACCGCGCGCAGGCCGGCGCGTTCTCGGGGACGTACGGGGAGGGCACGACGGTGTTGTCCCGGTGGAAGTACTCCCACTCGTCCCCGTGACCGTCCAGATAGCGCTGGACGTCGTAGTCCACGCTCCAGCGGTGCCCGCACGCACCGCAGGTGAATGCCACGCGTTCGACGGCGAGTTCGGTGATCACGTCGGAACACCTCCAAAGCCTGCGGAGCCTTCCTCCACCTTGCCCCCGGGGCCCGCCCCACCGCCACACCTCCCGGCACCCGGCCCGCACCGGCCCGCCGCACCGGCCACCCGTACGGTGCAGCATCCCGCGTCACCTGCGGGAACGGCCCGCCAGAATCGCTCCCAGGTGGGCCGGACGTGCCCGACGCCCCACGGCGCCGCGCGCGGACGACGCCCCGGCCACGACGTCCGACAGGGAGCCGGCCGACACGATGAACAGGACCAGCAAGCAAGCCGCCGCGGGACTCGCCGCGGCCGCGATGGCCGCGGGCGCGTGGCTGTCCGCCGGGCCGCCCGCCGCGGCCGGTGCGCGGACCCCCGCCGCACCCGGACGGGTCCTGTGGGGTGCGGTGACCATCGCGCCCGGCCAGGAGGCCGCCGTCGAGATCGCGGGCGTCACCGGGAGCGCCCCCGGCCGCGGTTCCACCCTCACCCTGACCGCCCCCGCCGGGGCCCGGGTGACCGGCCTCCCGCTGGAGGACTCCGGTTACACCGGCGCCCTGGCCGCGTCCGGCCGCACCGCCTCCTACACGGCCACGACCACGGCCGCCGAACCGTGGCGGGACCGGGTGTTCCCCTTCGTCCTCGCGGTGCCCGAGGGCGCCCGGCCGGGAACCGTGCTGAAGGGCTGCGCCCTGCGGCTCACCGACGCACGGGGCGCCGCCCGCGCGGCCGGCGGCTGCCGGGTGACCGTGGGGCTGGCCGAGCCCACGCTCACCCGTCCGGAGTCCGGCGTACCGCTCGACGCCCGGCCGGAGATCGCCGGCACCGCCCATCCGGGCGCGCAGATCACCGTGCTGGACGGCGCGGACACCGAGGTGTGCAGCACCACCACCGGGCCGGACGGCCGCTGGACCTGCACACCCGGCCCGCCCCTCGCTCCCGGCGGCCACCGCATCCAGGCCGCCGCCGCCCTCAACGGGGTGGGCGCGGTGAGCCAGCAGATCGCCGTCACGGTCGGGACGGCGGCGACGCCCACGCGCTGACGGACACCCGCCGCTCGGGCCGCAGGGTGCCGTGGGCCCGGCCCCCGTGAGGCCGCGCCGCCGGCCGGGCCCGCGTCACACGTGCCCGGGACCTCCGCTGCCGAAGCCGCCGCTGGAACCCGGGCTCCAGCGCCGCGGGCTCTGGTCCTTGCCCGTTCTCGTCGCGGCGCGATGGAACTCGTGCGGCATGATCCGCTCGCCGCCCTGGGACCGGGGCACCTCGTCGGGCTCCCGCATCTCACGCATCTCGTGCACCGCGCCGCCGTCGGGCAGGCGTGGCTGCTCCTCGGGACGCGGGCGATGCTCCTCCGTGTCCATGACCCGCATGCCGACCCGTACGGCCCAGATCAGCGCGCCGGCGACGACCAGCCCGCCGATGAAGGCCGCGACCACGTTCAGTACGTCCTGGCCTGCGGCCAGCACCTCATACGTTGCCGTGCTCATGCTCCGAGTATGGACCTGAAAGTGTGATAAAGCGCCCGGAATGCCTGTTCATGGTGCATACCCGGCTCGCCCGCACCGCCGGGGAGTCCTGGTGCCCGTTCGGCCTTCACCGGCGGGCGGTGGCCCCGGGGCCGTGGCAGATTGCGGCCGGAGGGAAGGCCGGGACGGGCCGTCGCGTCCCCACGTGTGCAGCTCGGGGCCCGCCCCGGCCTTCCCGCCTTCTGCGGTCATCGGTGATCGAATCGATGGCAAAACGACTCTCTTCTTGATCGAATCTGTGGGTAGGCTTGCGCGGTTCCTGGCTCCCGGGGGGGAGCTCGACCCATGTCGCGGGGAGTCGCGTTGACGCATCGTCACCATCCGGCCGGACCTCTTCACCACGCACTGCGGCGCGGTGCCGCCGTCCTCGGCGTCGTCGCCCTGACCGCGGGCGGTGCGCTCACCGGCGCCCCCGCGACCGTGGCGGCGGAGGGCACGGGCGGCCCGGGGACGGTGTGCACGCCGTCCGAGGGCTTCTCCGGCTGCCGCCTGTTCGACGCCACGCGCACCGTGGACCAGTTCCGCGTGCCGGCCGGCGTGCGGGCCCTCGACGTACGGGCCTGGGGCCAGGGCGGCGAGGGCTCCTCCTTGGCCTACGGCGGGGCGGGCGCCCATGTCGCGGGGACGCTCGCGGTCACCCCCGGCGAGCGGCTCAGGATCACGGTCGCCGGCCAGGGCTTCGCCGACGCGCCCGGCGGCGAGGGCGGGGCCCGCTCGGCCGGTGACGGCGGGGGCAGCACCGCCGTGCGCTCCGCCGACGGGACGGCCCTGCTGGTCGCGGGCGGTGGCGGCGGGGGCGGGACCGGCGGCGCCTGGCGCGGCCAGGGCGGCGCGGCCGGCGCCGAGCGGGGCGAGGACGCCTCGGAGCGGGAGGCCGGCGGCAAGGGCGCGGTGGGCGCGACCGGCGGAGCCGGGGCCGGCAACGGCACGGCGGGCGACAACGCCTCTGCGGGCGGCCGGGGCGGCCCCGGCGGCCCGGGCACGGACGGCGGTGGCGGCGGAGGCGGCGCGGGCTGGGCGGGCGGTGGCGGCGGGGCCGGCACGGACGCCCCCCAGGGACTCACCGGAAGCGGCGGGGGCGGCTCCAGCCACGTCGACGCGGCCCGGGTGACCGACGCCCGCTTCCTGGCCGGCGAGGGCCGGCGCGCCCCCGGGCAGAACGACCCCTTCTGGCGGGCCTCGACCGACCCGGTCACCCTCGGCACGGCCGAGGGCGGCCACGTGAGCGGCAACGGCGGCGACGGCCGCGTCGTCCTGCAGTGGACGGCGCGGGACCTCGCGGAGCTGCGGCAGGTGTCGGGCCTCGACCAGGTGCACCGCTCGGACTTCGCGCCGATGGCGGTCCTCGCCCTGGACGACGACGGGCGGCCGGTCCGGGACGTCTCCGTCACCTTCGCGATCGAGGACCCGAACGGCACCGACGCCCTCTTCCACCCGAGCGGCGGCGACGAGAAGACGTTCGTGGCGTCGACCGACGCGCGCGGCCGCGCCCAGTCGCCGCCGGTCACCGCGTGGCGGGAGGGCGACTTCTCCGTCCGGGTGACCGCCCGCGGAGTGTCCACGGTCTTCCGCGCCACGGTGAAGAACTCCCCGTACACCGTGACGGCCGCCGCGGGCGACGACCAGCGGGCCGGGCAGAACCGGGCCTTCGGCACGGCCCTGCAGGCGGCGGTCGTCCGGTCGGGTGCACCGGCGCCGGCGGGCACCGAGGTGGAGTTCCGGGTCGAGGACACCGGCAAGGACTCCCCGCGCTTCCGTGGCCAGGACCGGGTGGTCACCGTCCGGACGGACGCCACCGGCCGGGCGACCGCGCCGCCGCTGGTGGCCGGCCGCGGCACCGGCACCTACACGGTCGCGGCGAGCGTCGAGGGCGTCTCCGCCCAGTTCGCCGTGGAGGTCGTCCCCGGCAAGGGCGGCGACGACGGGCAGGGCACGGGCCCGGACGACGGCAAGGACACCGGCACGGACGGCGGCACGGCCCCCGGGGGCACCACCCCGGACGGAGGCCGGGACGCCGACGACGGCAAGGACACCGGCCCCGGCGCCTTTGACGGCACCTCCGGCACCACCACGGGCACCGGCGGGGGCAGCCTTGCCCTGACCGGAGCAACGGGCACGACCACGCTGATCGCACTCGCCGCCCTGCTGGCGGCCGGCGGCTGGGCCGCCGTCCGCTACGCCGGTCGCCTGACGCCGCGCCGCCCGCGCGGCTGACGGATTCCCCCGACCGGCCGGAAGGCCCGGATCCTCCGCGGATCCGGGCCTTCCGCTGTGACACCTGTCGTCGACGGGACAGATTTTCCGGCCGGGCGACTAGAATTCCGGTGCGGGGAACCCGTCCCCGCAGCGGGCCGTGGTCTGTCAGCGGTCCGCAGGAAGGTGGGTATGCCCTCGGACAGTCAGCCGTACTCCGACGTGGACCCGTCGGACGCGGATCGTCTTCCCGTCGCCGACCGGCTCGACGACGATCACTTCCCGGCCTACACCATGGGCAGGGCCGCGGAACTGGTCGGCGCCACACCGGCGTTCCTGCGCACGCTGGGCGAGGCGGGACTGATCACCCCGACCCGGTCGGAGGGCGGTCACCGCCGCTTCTCACGGCACCAGCTGAAGCTGGCCGCGCGCGCCCGTGAGCTGGTGGACCGGGGGACACCGGTCGACGCCGCGTGCCGCATCATCAGCCTCGAGGAGCAGCTCGACGCCGCGGAACGGGACAACGAGCGACTGCGGCGGACGGACGACCGGACCGTTCACGGACGCCGTTGAAAATCTGCTTCCGCCGGAACAGAAATACGCCCCTCCCGGCCGACATCTATTCTCCCCAAACACGCGCGGCGCGATTTTTCCCGGTGATTTTTATCGCTTGCCGCAGATATCCCGCGTGCTAGGCTGACGTCAGTTGCAGTTGTGGTTGCCAGTTTGCCACCGGTTCTCCGGGCAGGTGATCATCGCGACGATGAGGGAATTCGTAAAGTGCGTTTTCCCGGCACTGTCTCAGGAGATTTGATATGGCCACCGGTACGGTGAAGTGGTTCAACTCGGAAAAGGGCTTCGGCTTCATCGAGCAGGACGGCGGCGGCGCTGACGTCTTCGCCCACTACTCGAACATCGCCACCTCGGGCTTCCGCGAGCTCCAGGAAGGCCAGAAGGTGACCTTCGACGTCACCCAGGGCCAGAAGGGCCCGCAGGCGGAGAACATCGTTCCTGCCTGACCCGTACCGCGTACTTCCGTACGCACGTACGCAGGGTTTTCGAGAGGGGCCCGCACTTCGGTGCGGGCCCCTCTCGCATGTCCGGCTCTCGCATGTCCGGCTCTCGCCGGTCCGGCTCATGCAAGTCCGGCTCATGCAAGTCCGGCTCGTACTGCCGTCGTATTCCTTTCCCCGGCTTCCCCAGTGGTGGGTCAGCCCTGCTTGGGGGCCGCCTGCTGGACCACCTCGAAGGACCACAGCGTCGCGTCGGTGGCCGCCGGCCGCGGCTTCTCGGAAGCCTGCTGCCCGTCGCCGCCGTGGGCGGCCTGGCCGCGCCCGGCCATCCAGCGCTGGAAGTCCTCCTCCGTCCGCCAGCGGGTGTAGACGAGGTAGGTGTCGGTGCCCTCGACCGGGCGCAGCAGCTCGAACCACTCGAAGCCGTCCGAGCTCTCGACCGCGCCCGCCCGGGCGGCGAACCGCTTCTCCAGCGTCTCCCGCTGGTCCTCCGGGACGGTGAGTACGTTGATCTTGACGATGCTCATGGTCCGATTCTTCCGCAACGCCGGTTCTGCTTCACGGACGGGTGGCGCCCGGAGCGGCGGCTCGTGCCCGGAGTGGCGGAACCACCCGACGCGACCGGGGGCGGGCGGGTGCGCTCACCCGGTCAGCCGAGGCAGATCACCAGAAGGCAGAGCCGGGCGGAGGAGTCCGACGTGTCGGACGGCGACCCCGCCGAGGGGCCGGGGGAGGTGGCCTGCGCCCCGTCCCGGTCCGCGGTGCCGCTGCCGCCCGGGCCGGTGTCGGTGGCCCCGTCCCCGGTGCCGGCCGCAGCGCCGCCCGAGCCCGAGCCCGTGGCCCCGGAGCCGCTGCCCGCTCCGGCTCCCGTCCCCGTGCGGGACGAGTCCGCCGGGGCGGACCCGGTGTCCGGGGCCGACGGCTGCGGGGCCGTGCGGCCTGCCGTCGCGGAGCGGTCGGCGCGGGTGCCGGTGCTCGCGGGGGCGGAGGCGGCACCGTCGGGCGCGGTGTTCGACGTGGCCGTGGACGGCCGGTCGGCGGCGCCCTGACGCCGGGGACCGTCCGTGTCCGTGTCCGAGGGCTGCTGTGCGGGGCGGTCGGCGCCCGGCCGGTGGGTGTCGGCCGGGGCGGGGGAGGCCGGGCCGGTGTCCGGGCCCGTCAGCTCGTGGGCGCCGCCCATGCCGCCGGGGTCGGGTGCCGTGGCCGTCTGGGCGCGGTCGCCGGTGCCCCGCTCCATCGAGGCGACGGTCAGTCCGCCGCCGACCAGCGCCACGGCCGTCGCGATCAGCGCGCGGCGCTGGGTCTTCCGCCGGCGGTCCTGCTGCCGCCGCCGCGCCGCGCGTCCGGTGGGCCGGGCGGACATCGGCGGCAGGTCGTCGGCGGGTATGTCCTCACCGGCGTGCGCGGTGTGTGCCGCCGGTCCCGCGCCGAGTGCCTGGTGGCCCGCTCCGGCGGGGGTGAGGGGGTTCGCCGGGCGGGGGACGTCCGGCGGGACCACGCGGTCCGCCCGGCTCGTCGGGTCCCCGGCCGTCGCCGGTCCGGCCCGGCGCGCGGTCGCCGCTCCCGGTACGTGGTGGCCGCCGAGGACGCCCGGCGCGATGTCGGGCGCGTAGGCGCCGCAACCCGGGCACACCAGAGCGCCGTTCAGATGACGGCGGCACGTGGAGCAGTAGTCCATCTGCTTCTTCCTGATCGGAGCAGGGACCGTCACGCTAACGAGAGGCCGGGGTGGCGGTGTGCAGCCCCTGTGCCTTTCCTGCGCACATACTCCGCACGCCGTGGGGAAAACGCGTGAGGGAGGCGCAGGTGACTCGTAAGTAGCTTCAAGGTATTGAACAACCTTCGGCGCAGCAACGGGAGTTGAGGTCCGAAAAACGGTACTGACGGCCGAAAACCGATGCTGTGCGGGCACATTCCGGCGGGTGCGGGATTGCTGTTGCGAGCCCGTTACAGTGCTTTCTTGACGCTGCCCGGTCATGCCGCGTTGGCTTGCCCATCACCCGGTCGCCACGCTGCACCCCCGCCCCGGAAGGCACCTGCTGTGAACCCCCGTACCACCCGTACTGCCCGTACCTCGGCCGTCGCGCGCCGTACCGCGCGGGTCCTGACGGCCACCGCCTGCACGCTGTCCCTCAGCGCGTGCGGCGTCCTCGGCGCGGCCGGCCCGGACGATGACGCCTCGCCGTCCCACGGCGGCGAGATGACCGTGGGTCTGCTCCTGCCCGACAAGGACACGGCGCGTTTCGAGAAGTTCGACCACCCCCTGATCAAGGAGCGGGTGGCCGCTCTCACCGACGGCAAGGGCAAGGTCGTCTACGCCAACGCGGAGGGCAGCAGCGAGAAGCAGAGCGAGCAGTTCGGCAAGCTGATCGCCGACGGCGTCGACGTCATCGTGGTGAACGCGGTGGACGCCGAGGCGGTCGCCGCCGACGTGCGGAAGGCCAAGGACGCGGACATTCCCGTCATCGCCTACGACCGGCTCGCCGAGGGGCCGGTCGACGCGTTCGTCTCGCACGACAACGAGCTGGTCGGCGAGGTGCAGGGCCGCGCCGTCGTCGACGCGCTCGGCGAGGACGCCGAGGCGGAGAAGGTCGTCATGATGAACGGTGCCCCCGCCGACCCGAACACGGCGCTGTTCAAGAAGGGCGCGCTCGCGGAGCTGGACGGCAAGGTGGACATCGTCGCCCGGTACGACACCCGCAAGTGGCTCCCGAAGGTCGCCAAGGAGAACATGCGCGAGGCGATCGAGAAGGTGGGGGCGGCCAATATCGCCGCCGTCTACTCCGCGAACGACGGAATGGCGGGCGCCGTCATCGAGGCGCTCAAGGAGGCCGGGGTCGCCGAACTGCCGCCGGTCACCGGGCAGGACGCGGACCTGGCGGCGGTGCGGCGCATCGTGTCGGGCGAGCAGTACATGACGGTGTACAAGTCGTTCCTGCTGGAGGCGAGCGGCGCCGCGGAGATCGCGGTGGCACGCGTGCAGGACCGTTCCATCCAGTTCGACGCGCTGGCCCGCGACCGGGTCGACAGCCCCACCCGCAAGGACATCCCGGCGATGCTCGTGCCGGTCGTCGCCGTGACCAAGGACAACATCAAGGACACGGTGATCCTCGACAAGGTCTACTCCGCCGAGGAGATCTGCACGGCGCAGTACGCGCAGGCCTGCGAATCGGTCGACCTCACCCCTTGAGCACGCCGGGACACGGGGACGCCGTCACGGCGCGCGCCCGCCACCGCCCTCCCGCGGGCGTCCCACGGGCGGCCGGACGGTCCCCGCGTCCGGCAGGGCTCACTCGTCGGAGTAACCGATGTCCCCGATCGTCCAGGCGCTGACATCGGCGAGGGCGACGCGGTACATGCCGCCGGTGTCCGGGATGCCGTAGCTGCCCTGGAGGATGCGCGCGAGGTGGAAGTGCAGGTGCGTGGGCGGGGCGTCCGCGTCGCGGGCCCGGGTGAAGGGAACGGCGAAGTGGCGCAGGCGTGCGGAGTCCCGCAGCACCTCCGCCACCCGCGCCCGCCACAGGGCTTCCGGCGCGAGCCGTCCGGTGATCACGGCCCCGGAGACGACCACGGTGAGGGACATCTGACTGTCCTGATCCGCTTCGACCATCGCCGCGATGCCGGCCAGCAGATCGTCAGGGTGCGACATGCTGATGGAGCGTAGCCGAGGCCGGGCCGGGCCGGGTACACCACGGCCCCCTCGACCGCGGGCCGGCGGTGCGGCGGGCCGGGTGCCACGGAGCGGACCGGTGGGCCCGGCCGGGGGGACCCGGGCCCGGTGCCCCGGGGGGCGCGGGGTCCGGTGGGGGCTGCGGCCCGGGCGTTAGGATCCGGTTCATGGGCCCGACCGCGCACGACGTAGACCGGTTCATGGCCGCCAGGCCCCGCCTGGAAGCCATCGCCTACCGCCTCCTCGGCTCGGCGAGCGAGGCCGAGGACGCCGTGCAGGAGACCTTCCTGCGCTGGCAGGCGGCCGACGTCGACCGGATCAGGGTGCCCGAGGCATGGCTGACGAAGGTCCTCACCCACCTCTGCCTCAACCAGCTCTCCTCGGCCCGCGCCCGGCGCGAGACCTACGTGGGCCAGTGGCTCCCCGAGCCGCTGATCGAGGGGGACCCGATGCTCGGCCCCGCCGACACCGCCGAACAGCGCGAGTCGGTGTCGTACGCGGTGCTCGTGCTGCTGGAGCGGCTGTCCCCCAACGAGCGCGCCGTGTACGTGCTGCGGGAGGCCTTCGACTACCCGCACCGCGAGATCGCCGCGATCCTCGACATCAGCGAGGCGGCCAGCCAGCAGATCCTGCACCGGGCCAAGGAGCGCGTCGCCGCGGGCCGGCGGCGTACCGCGATCGACGAGGCGGCGGCCCGGCGGGTCATCGACGAGTTCCTCGCGGCCGCCACCAGCGGCCGGACGGAGCCGCTGGTGAGGCTGCTCACCGAGGACGCGGTCGCGGTCGGCGACGGCGGCGGGAAGGCGCCCGCCCGGGCCAAGGCGTTCGAGGGCGCGGTCGCGGTCGCGAAGTTCATGCGGGGCCTGTTCGTCCCGTCCAAGGCCAAGCGTTCCCTGGTCGGCGGCTCGCCCGCGCTGTACGCCACGACCGCCAACGGCGAGCCCGCCCTCGTGGCGGTCGTCGACGGCCGGGTGGTCGGCGTCATGTGCCTGGAGGTCACCGACGAGGGCATCGCGGCCGTCCGCAGCCAGGTCAACCCCGACAAGCTGGAACGCCTGTCCCGGCAGTGGGCGGCCATCGACCGCGGCGAACCGGTGCTCCCCCACACCTTCTGACCGCACCCCCCATGCATGTGATGCAGGTCACATTCATTTCCTGTCAGGAAACGGCGCCCTGTCCGGTTCAAGGGGCGAATCCGCTCAAGACAGGAGCAGGGACATGCAGCACCGCATCGTCGTACTCGGAGCCGGATACACCGGAGCCAGCGCCGCCGGGCGCCTCGCCAGGCGACTGCACCGTGACGACGTCACCATCACCCTCGTCAACGCCGAACCCGACTTCGTCGAGCGGGTGCGCCTGCACCAGCTCGCGGCCGGCCAGGACCTCCGCCCCCGTCCGCTGCGGGACATGCTCGCGGGCACCGGCGTCGTCCTGAAGCAGGCCCGGGTCACCGGCATCGACGTCGACCGCAGGACCGTCACCGTCGTCGGCACCGCGTCGCAGGGAGGCGGCGGTACCGCGGAGGAGCTGGCGTACGACACCCTTGTGTACGCCCTCGGCAGCGGCTGGAACGACCAGGGGGTGCCCGGTGTGGCCGAGCACGCCCACGAGATCGCGAGCCGCCCCGGAGCGCTCCGGCTGCGCGAGCGCCTGGCCCGGCTGGGGGCCGGGGACTCCGTGGTCGTCGTCGGGGGCGGCCTGACCGGGGTGGAGGCGGCCACCGAGATCGCCGAGGCCCGCCCGGACCTCGACGTCGCCCTCGCCACCCGCGGCACGCTAGGCGACTGGCTGTCCGACAAGGGCCGGGCGCACCTGCGGAAGGTGTTCGGCGGGCTCGGCATCACCGTGCACGAGAACGCCTCCGTCACCGCCGTGGGCCCCGGCCACCTCACCACCGCCGACGGGACAGACCTCCCGGCCGCGGTCACCGTGTGGACCACCGGCTTCGCCGTCCACCCGATCGCCCGCGCCACCGCCCTGGAGGTCACGGACACCGGCCAGGTCGTCGTCGACGGCACCCTGCGCTCGGTCTCCCACCCGGACGTGTACGCGATCGGGGACACCGCCATGGTGATGGGACCGGGCGACAAGCCGCTGCGCATGTCGTGCGCCTCCGGCGTCCCCACCGCCTGGCAGGCCGCCGACGCGATCACCGCCCGACTGACCGGCGGCAAGCTGCCCCACGTGCCGATGCGCTACTTCAACCAGTGCATCTCGCTGGGCCGCAAGGAGGGCCTCATCCAGTACGTCACCGCCGACGACCGGGCCGTCCGGGCGGCCCTGACCGGGCGGCTCGCCGCCGTCTACAAGGAACTGGTCAACAAGGGTGCCGCCTGGGGCGTCGCCAACCCGCTGCTCGGCATGCCGGTCCGGCGCCGCCGCGTGGTGCGGGACCCGGCGCGCCCGGAGGACCCCGCCCTCCGCGAGGCGGCCTGAGGGCCCCGCCCTCCGCGAGGCGGCCTGAGGACCCCGCGCTCCGTGAGGCGGCCTGAGGACCCCGCGCTCCGTGAGGCGGCCTGACGACCGCCGCTCCGTGGCGCGGCCCGAGGGCCGTCCCCGGCGGCCCGCCGGCGGGGCGGGGCAGGAAGGCGGCGTGTACTCCCCAGGTCGTACGCGTCCGCCGCCCCGGCCTCCTACGGTGGCGCGGTGAGCCGTTTTGCCTCCCGGATCCCCGCGATCTCCCGGATCTCCCGGTACCGGCACCTCCTCCGCACGGGCCGGCCGCTGCCGCCGCCGGTCGTGGACCTCCTGATCGCGGCGGTCGTCGCCGTGCTCACCGGCTCGGACGCCGCGGTCAACGATCCCGGCTACCGGCAGGCCGACGCGGTGACCTGGCTGCTGTTCGCGGTGTCCATCGGGGCGCTGCTGGTGCGCAGCCGGTATCCGGTCGCGGTCACGGTGGTCACCGGAGCGGCCTGCGCCGGGTGGGCGCTGTACGGGCACATCGGGGAACTGCTCAACCTGCCCGTCATGGTGGCCCTGTACGCCGTCGCCGTGCAGGGGGACCGGAGGCGCACCGTGCGGACCGCCGTGATCGCCGCCGTGGTCTCCGGCGCGGTGTCGCTGGTCGCGGGCATCGACGTGGTGCAGCCGCAGGGGGCACCCCTGCTGGAGATGCTGTGGCCGCTGGTGCCGCTGCTCCTGGGTGAGGCCGTGCGCGGGCGACGGGAGCTGATGCGCGAGTACGAGGACCGGGCCGAGCGGGCGGAGGCGGAACGGGAGCGCGAGGCGCGCCGCCGGGTGGAGCAGGAGCGGGTGCGGATCGCGCGCGAGCTGCACGACGTGGTCGCCCACACCGTGTCGGCGATGACCGTGCAGGCCGGGCTGGCCCTGGACGCCTTCGACGCCCGCCCGGAGGTGGCGCGGGCGGCGATGCGGCAGGTGCGGGCGTCGGGGAAGGAGGCGGTGCACGAACTGCGCGCCACGGTCGGCGTGTTGCGGTCGGAGGGCGGAGACCTGACCGGCCCGGCACCCCGGCTCGCGGAACTGGCGGACTTGGCGGAGCGGGTGCGCGGGACGGGTCTCGACGTGACACTGCGCGTGGCGGCCGGACCGCTGCCGCAGGTGGTCGAGCTGGCCGCCTACCGGATCGTGCAGGAGGCACTGACCAACGTGATCAGACACGCGGACGCGCGGCACGCGAGGGTGTCGGTGAGTACGGAGGGGCACCGGCTGAGGGTGGAGGTCACCGACGACGGACGCCATGGCGGGGTGGACCACGGCCGTACCGCGCCGGACGGTGGGGGCGTGTCCGGCACCGGGGCCGGGGGCGCCCGGGCAGCCTGGGACGGCACACCGGGTGACGGCACGCCGGGTGAGGGAACCGGTGGTGACGGCTTCGGTCTGATCGGGATGCGGGAGCGGGCCGCCTCGGTCGGCGGCCGGCTGGTGGCGGGCCCGCTCCCGGGCGGGGGCTGGCGCGTGACGGCCGAGCTGCCCGTCGGGGCGCCCGCCGGACCGCGGGTCGAGGGCGGCCCCGGGGCTGACGGCGGTGTCGTGGCAGGCCCGGACACCGGGGGTGCCCCGTGATCCGGGTCCTGCTGGCGGACGACCAGACGGTGGTGCGGGCCGGGTTCCGCGCCCTGCTCGACCTGACCGACGACCTGGTCGTCGTCGCCGAGGCCGCGGACGGCGTGCAGGCGGTGGAGCTGGCCCGCACGACGCGCCCCGACGTGGTGCTCATGGACATCCGCATGCCGCGCACCGACGGCCTGGAGGCCACCCGCCGCATCGGCGCCGACCGCGCGCTGGACGCCGTGCGGGTGCTGGTGCTGACGACGTACGAGGCCGACGAGTACGTCTTCGAGGCGCTGCGCGCCGGGGCGGCCGGCTTCCTGCTGAAGGACATCGACCCCGACGACCTGCGCGCCGCCATCCGCACCGTGTCCGCCGGGCGGAGCCTGCTCGCGCCCGCCGTCACCCGCCGGGTGATCGAGGAGTTCGCCCGGCTGAAGGCACCCGAGGTGCAGGCCCGCAGGCGGCTCGACCCGCTGACCGACCGCGAGCGCGAAGTCCTCGCCCTGGTCGGACGCGGCCTGTCGAACGACGAGATCGGCAGGCGGCTGCTGATGTCCCCGCTGACGGCGAAGACGCACGTCAGCAGGGTGATGGCCAAGCTGGGGGCCCGGGACAGGGCCCAGCTGGTGGTGACGGCGTACGAAACGGGACTGGTGCGCGCGGGCGAGGGCTGAGCCTCACGGGGGCGGGGATGTCCGGAGAGCGGGGATGCGCGGGCCGGCCGGAATCCCTGCTCCCGGCGGAGTACGGGCCGACTCCCAGCGGCAGATGTCCGGTTCGTCCGTCGTCCGTAGCGTCGGATACATGATCGAAGCGCGAGAACTCACGAAACGCCATGGCGAGCGGACCGCCGTGGACCGGCTGTCGTTCACCGTCCGCCCCGGCCGGGTGACCGGCTTCCTCGGCCCCAACGGCGCCGGCAAGTCGACCACCATGCGCCTGATCCTCGGCCTCGACGCCCCGACCGCGGGCTCGGCCACCGTCGCGGGCCGCCGCTACGACCGTCTCGCCGCGCCGCTGCGCGAGGTCGGGGCCCTGCTCGACGCCCGCGCGGTGCACGGCGGCCGCACGGTACGGGGTCACCTGCTCGGTCTCGCCCGTTCGCACGGCCTGCCCGCGCGCCGGGTCGACGAGGTGCTGGGCATCGTCGGTCTGGAGGCGGCGGCGGACCGGCGGGCCAAGGGGCTGTCGCTCGGCATGTCCCAGCGGCTCGGCATCGCGGGCGCCCTGCTCGGCGACCCCGGGGTGCTGATCCTCGACGAACCGGTCAACGGCCTGGACACGGAGGGCATCCGCTGGATCCGCGGCCTGCTGACCTCACTGGCCGCCGAGGGCCGCACGGTGTTCCTGTCCAGCCACCTGATGAGCGAACTGGAACGGACCGCCGACCGGCTCGTCGTGATCGGCCGGGGCCGGCTGCTCGCCGACACGGACATGCGGGACTTCATCGCGGCGCACTCGCCCGACTGGTCCCTGGTGCGCACGCCGGACGCGGAGGCAGGCCGGCTGCGCGGCCTGCTGGAGTCCCGGGGCGCCACGGTCGTCCCCCACTCCCCGCCGTATCCGGCAGGAGGCGCCCCCGGGGGAGGCGCACGGCGGCCGGCGGGTGACGGGGATGGGCACGGCGGCTGGCGGGTGACGGGGATGAGCACGGCGGCGGTCGGCGAACTGGCCCGCGACCACGGTGTGGCCCTGCACGAACTCACCCCGTTCCGCTCGACGTTGGAGGAGATCTACACGGCGATGACGGGCGAGGCGGTCGAATACCGCGGCTCCGGCACGGGTCACCCGACCGCTACCGGCGCGGACACCGACACGGACAGCGACGCGAAGGAGCCGCGGCGATGAACACGCACACGAGCAGGGAGACGAGTACGGGGACGAGCATGACGACGGGGAGGAAGGCGGGCACGGCGACGGGCGCCGCCGCGGGCGTGGTCGCTTCCCCTCCCGGCTTCCGGGAGGCCCTGGCCTTCGAGTGGACCAAATACGCCGGACTGCGCTCCACGGTGTGGACGACCGTCTCCGTGGCCCTGGTGATCGTGGTCGGCGCGGTGGTCGTGGGGCTGACCGACAGCCTGCAGCCCGACGACACCGTGCTCGGCGGCAGCCTCACGCTCAGCGTGGTCGGGCTGATGATCGCGGGCGTGGTGGGCGCGCTGACCGTGTGCGGGGAATACAGCAGCGGGTCGATCGCCACGACGCTGGCCGCGGTGCCCCGCCGGGGACGGGTGCTGGCCGCCAAGGCCGTGCTGCTCGCCGGCGTGCTGTTCGTCGTCGGGCTGGTCTCGTGCACGGTCGCGTACCTGCTGGGGGACGCCGTCCTCGACGGCTCGCACGCCCAGGGAAAGCCGCTGCCGGCGCTGTTCGGCATCGGGACGCTGTTCGCGGTGGTGGGCGTGCTGGGACTGGCCGTCGGCACGGTCGTACGGCACGCCGCCGGCGCGGTGACCGCCGTGGTGGGCTTCCTGCTGCTGCCGTCGCTGTTCGGGCCGCTCCTCGGCGACCTCCAGCGGTGGGTCGTCGGGGCCACCCCGACGGCCGCCCTGGAGAAGCTCACGCAGACGTCCGACGCCGGTCCTGAGGTCGTCGGCAGCCTGGGCGCCTGGCCGTCCCTGGGGCTGGTGACCGCCTACACCGCGGTGGCGGTGGCGGGGGCGGCGCTGGTGCTGCGGCGGCGCGACGCCTGACCCGGACGATCACGTCCCGGTCACGGCTCGGGGGTCCACGGACACGGGGACGGCACCCGGGGTCGGGAACCGCGGGGGCACCAGGCACACTCTGCGTGGTGTAGGACCCCACAGCCGGAAGGACGGATTACGTGATCACGCTCACCAAGGAAGACGGTCCCGCGGACCTGGACGGAGTGACCCACCTGTCCCTCGGCGTGTCCTGGGACCCCACCGCCGGCACCAGCGGCGGGGTGATGGGCAAGCTGCGCCGCAAGGCCGGGACCGACCTCGACCTCATCGCCATCGCCATGCAGGGCGGCGACCCGGTCCGCCTGGCCGGCCTGGACTCGCTGGACCCCATGGGGAACGGTTCCCTGCAGCACAGCGGCGACAACCAGACGGGTCACGGCGACGGCGACGACGAGACCGTCACCGTCGAGTTCGCGCGGATCCCCGGCAACATCACGGCGATCGTGTTCATCGCCGCCGCCTTCAAGAAGGGCAGTTCCTTCCAGAAGGCACGCAACATCAGCTTCAAGGTCTACGACGCCTCCGGCGGCAGCTCCCAGCAGGTCGCCGACATCTGGCCCAGCCTGCTCACCAAGGACAACGCGTGCGCGGTGGCCAAGGCGGTGCGCGTCGGCGGGTCGTGGAAGCTGGAAGTGATCAACACGACGGGGAAGGTCAGGCAGGGCGACGAGCACGCCCTGATGGCCTTCGCCGTCAGCAAGTGACGCACGCCGCCCGGCCGGAGACCCGGCCCGGGGCGGCGCGCGAGGCGGCGGTGCCCAGCAGCCTGTACGGGTCCCACCGGTGAGGCCCGCTCCTGGGCGGCACCGGCGGGCCCGGGGCGGGCTGTGGCGGGGCCGGGGCGGGCTGTGGCGGGGCCGGGGCGGGCTGTGGCGGGGCCGGGGCGGGCGTGGGCCCGGCCCGAGGGAACGCAACGCATGAACACGGGGGTGTGGATGAGCCGGGTGCTGTACGGCGAGCAGTCGTGGAATCCGCTGGCGCGGACCGTGGAACTGACCGAGGAGCGGCTACGGGTGGGCCGCCGGACGACCCCTCTCGAGGAACTGCACCTCGCGGCCATGGCCGAGGCGTTCCAGCGGGGCGTATGGCTCGGCGGCGGCGGGGCCGAACGCCCCCTGCACCGGCTGCCGGACGGGCCCGGCATCGTGCCGGTCACGCGCGTCACCGGTACCACCCGGCCGGTGAAGTCGCGTCAGGCGGCCGCCTTCGCTCACCGGCTCGGGGAGCTCGCGGTGGGCCGCTGCGGCGGCCCCGCACAGGTGGCCGCGCTCGGTGAGCGGGCCCGCGCGGAGGGCGTACCGCTGTGGATCGCACGGCGGGTCGCACCGGGGCCCGCCGGCCCGGTCACCGTCGCCGTGGACCGGGGCCTGGTCCGCGTCGACGTGTGGGGACCGCAGGCGCCGGCCGTACGCCTGCGGGCACCGGGCGGCTACGACGCCCGTGACCAGTCCCCGTCGAAGGGCCTGCTGGCGACCGTCGGGGGGACGCGGGCGCAACTCGTCCTCAAGGACCGGAAACGCCGCAGCAAGCGGCGGGTGGAGCTGCAGATCCCGGGACGGCACTGGGTGCTGACGCGCGAGAACTCCGTGACCTCGCTGTTGCGGTGCAACGAACGGCCCGTCGCCCTGCTCTCCCGCCCGCCGTACTCCCGCCCCGCACCCGGCCCCGGCTCGCTGCTCCTGCCGTTGACTCCGGTGCGCCTCGACGGCGGGGACGCGCTGGACGCCGTGATGGCCCAGTTCTTCGCCGTGTCCTTCGGCATCGGCGACACCACCGGCTCGGCCCGCTTCCGTTCCCGGCGGCCCCGCCCGGCATCCGTCGGCCCCGGGGGCGAACCCCTCGCCGCCGACCAGGACTGGGACCGCCCGTGGTTCACCAACCTCGGCAGCGGCGCCGAGGACAACGAACCCGGCGGAGGCGACGGCTGGGGCTCGGACGGCGGCGACGGCGGCAGCGGTGGAGACTCCGGCGGCGGCGACTCGGGAGGCGGCGACGGGGGCGGAGGCGGAGGGGGCGACTAACGCCCTGCCGTTCCTGGCGCGGGAAGTCAGGGTGCGGCCGGAGACGTGAGCCGTCCGGCGACGAGGGCGAGCCAGCCGCTGGGCGCGTACGGCGCCGGTGGGTCGACCTCCATGCCCAGCTCCGCCAGCCCCAGCGCGTAGTCGGACTCACCCAGCTCCAGAGCGAGCAGCTCGCGTACCTCTCCCACGGCGCGGGCCACGAGCTGCGGGTCGGTGGTCGCGCGGTAGTCGTCCACGGCGGCATCGTGATCGTCGAACTCGTCCGGCATGTCCTGCGAGAACCAGCCCCCGAGGAACTGGCCCAGTTCGGGGAAGCGGGCGTTCCACTCCCAGTGCGTGGCGGGAGCGGAGGGGGGCGGGACCAGCCCCTCCTCCACACTGCGCCGGATGTGGTCGGCGACCACGGTCAGCCAAGCGAGGACCTCCGCGTCCGGCAGACCCACGTCCGGCAGGGCGTAGAACTCTCCGAGACGGACCCGCAGCCGTCCCGGAGGGTTGCGGGCGTAGTCGCGCAGCTGAGCCTCGGCGACCGCGAGAGCCCAGGGGCGGGTGTGCCAGGTGTGGCGCAGGTAGGCAGTGAGGGCCGGGCCGGGCGCGTCCTCGGTGTCGTCGGCCGGCTGTCCGACATAGGCGCGGAGAACCTGGTCCAACTCGCCGTAGCGTCGGTCGTGTTCGAGCGGGGTCAGTGCCACGGTGCGGAGACTGCCTTCACAGGTAGACGGGAAAACTGGCGTGGACGGCGAACCCGTGAGCGGCCGCCGGCTCGCGACGCAGCACGACCCTGGCGGCGCGGACGTCGACGGCACCGCGTCCGGCCAGGGCCATGGCCTGCAACTGCACGCGTCCGACCGGCTGTTCCCGCGTCGGCCACGCCTCCTCGATGGTCAGCCGCTGCCGGGTGGACCGCGCCAGCCAGGCGTGGATGACCTGTTCGTTCCGGGTGACCACATGCTGGGTCGCCCACTGGGCGGTCTCACGGTCGGGGTAGCTGGCGGTGCGGGTGCGCAAGGGGTTACCTTCCGGTGGGGAATGCGGCCGGGTTCACTTCGGATCGAAGGACCAGACCATGCCGACCTCGGACTCGGAGACAAGGATCAGGCCCATGTCCCAGTCATGTCTGGACACGGGCGAGCAGACGCGGACCTTCTGGTAATAGTCGAGCTGCGCGCTCTTGGGGCCGGTATTCGCGTAGAAGCGGGAACCTTCAGGGAACCGGGAGAGGACAACAGCGGCCTTCGCTTGCAGTCCTGCCTTGCGCAGCTCGAACTCGTGCTCCTTCTCGACGTCGAGCCACTGAGTGGAGAGTGTCACGAGGAATCGCTCGGCCGATGGTCGTGGGATCTCATGGAGGCGGGATTTCCATTCGTCCGTCTCCGTTGTCTTCCCCGGCAACAGGACGAAGGGATAGTACTGGTCTTCCTGCCTCTCGAAGTCTGCTTCGTGGAAATCGACCGTCTGCCAGCCGCGCACGTCCGGTGAGTCCCCGCGCATCAGAGTGAGTACGTCGAGTGCCCAGTCTTCATGTTTTCTTCCCGTCACCTTGGCGATGCTGTACCGGCGCGCGTACATGCCGATCGCCTCCGCCCATGTCTGCTCACTCAGGAAGGTCACCCGTCCTCCTCAACGCTCTCTGTAGTCCTCGCTGATCACTGCGGCATGGACGTCAACACGACGAACGGCGGGTCCAGGTTCGGTTCGTACTTGAGAACCGTCGAGACGCCATGAGCATCCTGAGGGGGCGTCGGATGGTCGTTCACCACCGGCGCCGTACGTCCCGTCACCACCGGTGGCCCCACGGCGGCCGGGTCGACGGAGTTCACGGAGAACTCCATATTGGTGCCGGGAGCGGGAGGGGGAGGGCCCGTCAGCCAGTCGTCGATCTCTGCTGTATTGGCCCGAATATTGTATTGGGTGTATTTCTGCGCAGATTCGAGGTCGGTGAAGGTGGAGGCGGCGGGAATACCCGGCTTGCCTGCTCCATTCGATTCGTCCCGCAACCGCTGCGTCAACTGCTCGTCGGTCAGCCCGACGTGCTTGTCGATGCTGTGTCCACCGTACAGTTCCTCCTCGGTGGCCAGGTCGATGGAGTACTTGTAGGGGATCTGGCTCTCTCCGGGCCGCTGCCAGCTGTGTTCCTTCTTGAAGTCGTTGAGGGTGCGTGCGCCGTAGGCAGCCGCGCGGGCCGCCTCCGCGCGGAACGTCGGCACGCTGAGGAGCGCCTCGTCCAGGGCCGGCTGGAGCTTCTTCAGTTCGGTCGCCGCGGCACTGAATGCCTCGTGGTAGGCCTCGACCGCCTTGTCGGCGGCAGCCTTGTCCATGTGCGAGCGGAACGTCATGACGATCTCGCCGAACGCCAGGGTCGCCGTGAGCCGGGTCAGTTCGAAGAGGTCGAGGTCCAGGGTGAGGTCCCGCACCGTCGCCTTGGCGGCCTCCGTGCCGAGCCGGACCTTCGTGTCGCGCGTCTTCTTCCCCACGTCCGCCAGGTGGTCCAGAGTCTTCTGCACCGTCGTCGCGGTCTCGTGGAGGATGTCGATGATGGGCCGCCGCTTGGCGGGCTGCACGTTGCGCTCGGTCTTCCAGACCCGGCCTATGGAGGCCCGGTTCCCCTGGGGATCGTAGGTGCGGCCCCATTCGGTGGTTCCCCAGATCGTCTGGCAGAACGCCTTCATGGCGCCCTGCCATTCATCATTGCCCTTGTTGTCGGTGATGAATTTGATGGCGCTGTTGAAGTTGGTCGACGCGGCCTTGGCGGCCTTCTCGGCCGCTCCCCAGGCCGTGGCCATGGATCTGAAGTCGTCGTCCTTGATTCCGGGGGTGATCTCGTGCATTTTTCCGAGTCGCAGCCCCTGCTCGATGGCGGGCCGGATGACGTCGGCGAGGAAGTCGGGTATTTCGCCGAGGATGCCAGAAATGGCCCAGGAGTCCGCGTCCTCACCGGTGCCGGTCCACTTGATGTCGTTGACCGGGCCGTACCGGGGGACGTTCTGGATGACGGCGGGCGGCTGCTTCTCCACCGGTGGCGGCCCGTACATCCGGCGGGCCTGCCAGTCGGCCTGGACGTACTTGTTGGTGGTGTCCGTCAGGCCGACCGCGACACCGCCCACGCTGATCACGCTCTTCGCCCAGAGCTCCACGTACTTCTCGGTCAGCGCGTCGTAGGCGGCCGCGAACTCGTCGGCGCCGCGGCCGGTGCCCGCGGACTGGCTGTACTGGTTGAGTGCCTCGACGAGCGCCTTGGCTCCCTTGTCGTAGTCGAACTGTCCGTCACGTACGACGAGCGCCGTGTAGTACATGTGCTGCGGCTGGACGTCGAAGCCGCCGCTGGACTTGGGAGACCGGGTCCGGGCGGCGGCCCGCTCCTGGGCGCGCTCCTCGTCGGTGGGCAGTCCCCCGCTCATCAGGCGGCACCCCATCCACGGAGCACTGCCGCGTGTGCCGCCGCATAGCTGCCGTGGCCGGTCGTCACCACCTCGTGCAGCCATTTCTGGGCCGCCTCGAGGTCCTGGGCCGAGCGGTCCCACTCGTCCAGCTTCTCGACGAAGACGTTGCGGGTCTCCCCCTCCCAGGACAGCACGACGGGCACGACGCGGTCGTAGAGGCCGTCCAGCTTGCTGTTCAGCTTCTTGAGGATGTCCTCCAGATCGCCGGCCAGTTCCTGGAGGGTGGCGAAGGAGACGGATATGTGGTCGTCGGGTTCGACTCCGCTGGACATGATCCCCCTGTGGTCGTTGCGGCGGCTGCCCTGGTGCGAAGGGTCAGAGGTCGTCGAGGCTGCTGCGGGGTGCCGACGGAGGTGCCTCGGTGTTCGGCGTCGAGAGGCGGTCCACCTCGCGTCCGATGTCGACCTCGATCCGGCTGATGCGGGCCAGTACTTCGAGGTCCTGCTCGGAGAAGCCGTCGCGGCTCAGCCGTACGGCTTCCTCCAGCATTTTCATCACTTCACGGATGCGTACCGCGTCCTCGGTGGCGGCGCGATGGAAGTTCCGGTACACGGAGGCCGCCGGCCCCTGCCAGCCGGCCTCGATCTTGTCGACGATCGCGTCCATGCGCCGGACCTGCTTGTCGAGGTGGTCCTGCATGTCGTCCAGGTCGTCGGCCAGCTTGGTGAGGCTCTTCGCCGACACCCGCAGATCGGGGCCGCCCTCCTGCCCCGGGCCTGTGCCGGGCACGCCCATGGTGCCTCCGTCCCCCGTACTTCGGCCTCAGTGGCCCGCTGTTGCTCCGACGATTCTATAAATCCGGGTGTCGGAAGGACCAACTGCTTTCCCTCAGGGCGAGTTGGCAGCCATGACACGACATCGAGCAGGGCGGACGAATGGGTCGGTCGGGTGGGGCGACGCCACCGGTCCCCTCCCGGCCCGGCGGTGCACGCGGCAGTGGCGCGGCCCTCCGCTGCCCCACGTGCTCAAATCGGTATTGACCTGCACAGATGCCTGTGCTTCGCTCAGCGCGAGCGTGCGAGGGCGGTACCCCTGCCGACGGGGGCGGTCCGCACGCACAGGAGACAGGCACGGCACGCGTGGCGTGCGGGGGCGGACCGAGGGGGGACGGTTGTGGGCGGAGCGGTGAGGGGCGCGTCTGCCGGGTCCGGGCCGGGTGGGCCGGAACGGCGGGCGGCGCCGTGACCGTGTGGCAGTGGTGCGCGCCCGGCGTGGCCCGTCCCGGAGTGGCCCTGCGCGGGCGGCGTTTAGGGCGGCGCGGCCCGGCGCCGCTCCCGGCCCGCAGCGGGCGGCGCGATGCGTCGGTGGCCCCTGATCGTCCGGCGACCGGGCCCGGCTACTCACCCTGAGGCCGCGGCCCCGGCCCCGACGCCGACGCCGACGCCGACGCCGACCGAGGCAACCCCGCCCCTCCCGCGTCCGTCTTGATTCGACGGGCGGCCCGTCACCCCCGTGACGCGAGGAGAGGGCGGGAACGCGGTGCCGTCCGACCGGCGACGGGCGAACCCAGCGCCCCGACACGACCACCCCCTACCGAAGCAGCCGTGAAGTGACCCACATACCCCCGCGGGACCTGTCGCACCCACCCGGGAGCGGGAGATCCGCCGCACCCGCCACACCCGCCGGACACCGCCCCCGCCGGACAGCGCTGTGGGCCGCCGCCGGTGCCGTCACCCTCGGCTTCCTCGTCGCCCTGGAGTTCACGGCCCGCCACTACGGCGTGGCAGGCCCGCTCACGCACCAGGTGCGCGAGACCGTGCTCCCCCCGAAGTCGGGCGGTCTGCTGTACGCCGCCCTGGCGTTGACGATGGTGGTCCTCACCTGGCGGCAGCGGCTGATCGCACTCGCCGCGGCGCTCGGCATCGACCTCGTGTTCCTCCTGGTCCGCTGGGCGGCGGACGCGGGCGCGGGCGGCGGGCACCCCTTCGGCAACGGGGCGCTGTGGGTGATCCTCGGCTGCGCGGTCGTCGCCGTCACCCGCCGCACGGGCGCGGAACGCGTCCTGATGCTCAAGGGCGTCGGCCTCGGTCTGCTGCTGGTGGCGGGCCGGAAGACCGGCGACACCTGGCTGCTCATCACGTCGAAGAGCCGGCCCACGGTCCTGGACCAGTACGTGGCGACGGCGGACCACGCCCTGGGCGAGCCGTCTTGGCTGGTGGGCCGGATCATCACGGCCACCGGAGCGGTCGGCTTCAACGTCCTCGACGTCGTCTACGGGCAGCTCGCCGTGGCCGCGGTCCTCGTCGCGCTGTACCAGCTGCGCGGTGTGGCGACGGAGCGCCGCTTCCCCCGTCACCACCTGGTGCGCAGCTTCCTGGTGATCGGGCTCCTGGGACCGGCCTTCTACATGGTCTTCCCGGTCGTCGGACCGCTCTTCGCCTACGGCACCGGCACCGAGTACTGGGCCTCGGTCAGCCTCTGGGCGGAGCAGATCCCGTCCAGCGCCCACCTCGCGGTGGCCCACCTGTGGCCGGAGACCCTGCCACCGGTCGGCATCCCGCAGCCGATGCCGTTCGACGGGATCACCCCGCGGAACTGCATGCCCAGCCTGCACACCGCGTGGGCCACCGCGATCTTCCTCCACACGCGCAGGGGCCCGCGCCTGCTGCGCCACGCGGGCACGTTCTGGCTGGTCGCCACGCTCACCGCCACGCTGGGCTTCGGCTACCACTACGGTGTCGACCTCATCGCCGGTGTGGTCTTCGTGCTCACCGTCGAGGCGGCCCTGCGTGCCCACGACACCGGCTGGCAGCGCTCGGGCGTCCACCTGGTCGCCTACGGCACCACGGTGCTCGCCGCGCTCCTGCTGTCCTACCGCTTCCTGCCGCTGGAGATGGCCCGGCACCCGTGGCTGGCGGGCCCGCTGCTCGTCCTGGTGACGGCGTCGGTCGTCTACGGCTACGTCCGCACGACGACGGCCTGGGAACAACCGGGCCCCGCTCCCGCGCCACGCCCGGAGGCCCACCCGGAACCGGCCTGAGGGGGACGCCGACCGGCATCGCGCGGGGGCGGAACGCCTCAGGCGCGTCGGCTCGCGAGCCGGTAGACGAGGTAGGTGAAGCCGAGGATCACGTCGACGGCTGCCCAGAGGGCGATGACGAGGCCCACGCCGATGGTGGTGCCGACGTCGCTCGCGTCGTTGCACAGGCGCAGGTCGTCGCCCGTCCGGCCCCGGCATGCCTCGGGCGTGCCACTGGCGGTCGATGCGCCCCAGATCACCCATACGAGGAACAGGATCTGGACGGCCAGGAAGACCCACAGGAAGACGCGGCGCCGTTTGCCCTGCGGCGGCCGACTCCCGTCACCGTAGCGGGAGTCGGGCACGGGGCCCGGGGGCGGCACCGGCCGCCCGGCCGCCGCTCCCGCGGAGTTGCGCGGGGCGGCGCGGGGACCCCATTGCGGTTCGTGAGCGCGGTGTCCTTCGTCCATGCCGCCCTCCTCCGTGCTGCTGACTTCATGGTGCGCCCACCGTGCCCGGTCCGCTCGTCGGCCGCACGGCGGTCGTCCCCGACAGCAGTCGCGTGCACGACCGCCTCAGCGGTGCGCGCCCCGCCGCATTCGCCCCAACGGACCGGGCGTCCACAGCCAGGTACGGGACCGCGTCCGGCCGACGACGTCGGCGCTGTGGGCCGCCGCCACGACCGTCAGCACCGGCCAGGCCAGCAGCGTCACCCCGACCGGCAGATACGCCGCGTCCGTCCCGAGCGCGACCACCAGGACCTCGGCCGGGAAGACCGACGCCCCGAGCAGGGCTCCCGCGAGGGCCGGCACCCAGCCGCGGCTGCTCACGCGGGAGGCGACCGTCAGGCCGCCCGCGAGCACCAGGCCCATCAGCAGACCGGCCGACACGCTGCCGCCGGCCAGCGTCAGCCCGTACCGCACGTCCCGCGCGGCGAGCTGCAGGTCCCCGCCCCGCAGCCACTCCACCGCCGCCACGGCCAGCGCGAGGGCGGCCCAGGGAAGTCCGGGCACGCACGCCATCAGCAGCCCGACCCGAAGGCCGCGCCGCACCGTGCCCCGCTCGTTCATCCGCCCCCCGGGCTCCTTGGGCGGGCCCGCCCGACGCCCGCACTCCGCCGGCCGACCGTACCCCACCGCCCATTCCGTCAAGTCCGGCCCGAACTGTGCCGGTTCGGTACTAAGGTGCCCTGTGCACTGTGTGTGCGGGGCGTGTCACAAGGGGTGGCCGGGGGGTGGCGGGACGGCCGCACGTCCCCGGCGCGATCGGGGTGGGGGTTATGTACGAGCTGACCAAGGGTGCCAACGTGGGGCTGGCCGCCCTCAGCGACAGTGTCGACTCCGTCGTCGTGAGTCTGGGCTGGACCAGTCCGACGGGTGAGGGCGATGCGGATGTCTCGGTGCTGCTGCTCGACGAGAACGGCAAGGTGCGCAGCGACGCCGACTTCTATTTCTACAACCATCCGGTCGCCGCGGACGGAAGCGTGCAGCTGCTGGGCAAGACGCCCACCGGCAACGGCAACAAGGACCGGATCAGCTTCGACCTGACGGCGGTCCCGGACGAGATCGCCCGGATCGTGGTGGCGGCGAGCCGGTACGACGGCGCCCACTTCGGGGACCTGGACGATCTGCTCCTGACGCTGGCCGACAGCTCGGGTGAGGAGCTGCTCCGGTTCGCGATCGGGGACACCGGCTCGGTGAGCGCCTTCATCTTCGGCGAGCTCTACCGGCGCGGCGGCGATTGGAAACTGCGGGCCGTCGGGCAGGGCTACGACTCCGGACTGGCCGGCCTGGCCACGGACTTCGGGGTCGATGTCGACGACGACGCAGCCGCCGAGGAGGAGGACCTGGATGGCGCGGCAGGCGTTGCGACGCAGGTGCCGGCCGACCACCAGCCGGCCCCGACTCCGGCCCCCGCCGTCGACCGGCCGGCGCCCCCGGTCCTGGAGGCCGTCCCCGCACCGCGCAAGCCCCACGGGAGCACGGCGGCACCGCCGCAGCCGCCCGCACGGCCCCGTACCGCCAAGAAGAAGGTCACCCTGCCCAAGGTGGCCAGGAAGTCCCTGGCGGACAACGAGTCGTGGCGGGAGGCCCGGCTCTTCCCGGTCTCCGCGCTCAAGAGCGACCGGGACCGCGAAACGCGCGCCACGTCGGTGCTGTTGTCGGTCATGACGCAGATCCCGGAGTTCGGGCGGCGGCTCACCGCCGGGTTCGGTGCGCCCGCGGGCCGGATGGAGACCTTCACCGAGGTCTCGCTGCCGCACGGCGACAGCCCCCGGCGCCCCGACGGGGTGATCAGGGTCGAGCGGGCCGGCAAGCTGTGGACCGCGCTGGTCGAGACGAAGACCAACGGCAACGCGCTCAAGCCCGACCAGGTGCAGGCGTACATGGACATCGCCGCCCGCCGGGGCTACGAGGCGGTGATCACCCTGTCGAACGACGTCGCCCTGGAAGGCAGTCCGCTGGTCGACGTCCGCATCGACCGGCGGCGCAAGCACAAGGTCGCGCTGCGGCACCTGTCGTGGGCCGAAGTGGCTCACCAGGCCCACATGCTGATCCGGCACGAGGGCGTGGGCAACGCCGCGCACGCCTGGCTGCTCCAGGAGCTGCTGCACTACCTCCAGCACGAGAACTCCGGCTGCCACGGCTTCCAGAACATGGGCGCGTCCTGGGTGCCGGTGCGCAAGGGGATCGACGACGAGACCCTGTGCCAGGGAGACCCGCGTGCCCTGGAGGTGGTGGAGAGCTGGGAACGGCTCATCCGCCAGGTCTGTCTCCGGCTCGGCGGCGAACTGGGACAGAAGGTCCTGCCGGTGCAGCGCTCCAAGCGCGGAGCCGACCCGGAGGCCCGCCGGAGCCATCTCGCCGATCAGCTCTGCCTGGAGGGCAGACTGCAGGCAGAGCTGCGCATCGAGGACACCCCCGGCGTGCTCGCGGTCACCGCCGACCTGCGGACCGGAAAACTCCGCACGTCCATCGAGTTCGAGGCGCCCGAGGAGGGCTATCCCCTCACGCGGGCGAAGCGGCTCATCCGGCGCCTCGCGGAAGCCCCCGCCGACCTGCACATCGAGACCCTGGTGGAGGGGGAGACGGGCGGCCCGCGGGGCACGCTGGAACGGCTGCGCCCGGAGCCGGCGGACCTGCTGCCGAGGAACGGCGCACCGATCACCGGTTTCCGGCTGTCGCTCTTCAAGGGCATGGGCAGCAGCCGCGGCAACGCCGAGACGGGCTTCATCCGCAGCGTCGACGACGCCGTGCACCGCTTCTACGCCACGGTGGTGGCCCACATGGACCGCCCGGCCCCGCGAAGGGCGTCGTCCGCGCAACGGGCCGCCACGGGCTGACCCGGACGCGGGGGAGTCACCGCGGGCCGACCCGGACACGGGGAGGGGCCGGACGGCGGCGGGCCCCGTACAGCCATGAGCCCGCGACCCGGCTCCGACCGGCCGGGCCCGGCGGCCCGCGCGTGCGCCCCCGGGCCCGCCACCAGGCGTGCTCCGGGGGCGCCCGGACCGTCGTCTCTCCCGGTCCCCTGCGCTACCGCACTCCAGCCGTGTACTGACGGGCCATCAACCGCCCACGTACCAGCTGAAGCCGCCGCTGCTGGCGGCCACGGCGAGAAGCACGAGCCAGAGCACCACGGCCACGATGCCGAGGATGATGCCGGCCTTCGCCATCCCGGCGCCGTTCTTCACGGCGGCCTGACGGTGGGCGATGGCGCCGAAGATGATGGCCAGCGGGCCGAGGATGATGTTCAGGACGAAAAGGCCGACGATGCCGCAGCAAAGGCTCGCGATCGCAAGGCCGTTGGTGCGCGATCCGGAGGACGCAGCAGAAGAACCGCCGTAACTCGTCATAGGGGACTCCCGGTTGTCGGTGACGCGGCCCGAACGGGCCGTGCCTTGACTGCTTGTCACGTGGATTGCTTGTCACGTGGACTGCTTGTCACGTGAACCCCGAATGCCCCGACGCGGCGCTGCCATGTCCATGGCTCGCCGGGCAAACAGTCCCTTGTCGGGATTCCGGCATCCCCCGGCCGGCCCGAAGCCCCGCCTCCGCACCGCCCGGAAGGCGACAGCGCCCTGCCTCACCCGAAGGTCAGTGGGTGCTCACGCTGCGTGACGAACACGCCCTCCCGGACCCGGTCCCGAACGCTCACATGGGTGCGGCCGGACGGGGCACCTGTAGTCCGTTCACCAGCGAAGGGAGCCGATCATGGTAGTTGTCGCCGTCATCGCCGTATGCGCGGTCCTGGCCGTCCTGGCCTTCCTCGTCCCCCGCCTCTCCCGGCACCCCGAACGCGGTACCCAGCGCACCCTCGGCGCCGGAGCACGGGCCGGCGGCAAGGCACCCGGAGCCCTGGGCCGGCTCCTCAGCAAGCCCTTCCACACCAGCTCACGTGCGGTGAGCCGCAGCGGTTCGGCGGGCCGGCGCTCCCGTGGCCGCCTGCCCTTCTGACCGGCCGGCGGACGAGCAAGGGAGCGAGCCGGACCATGAACGCAGAAGACGCGGACCAGCTGCTGGACGGGCTGACGGTGGACAAGCGGCGGCGGGAGCAGCCCATCGTCCTCGACGCCGACGGCAAACCCATCCGGACGTGGAGGGAGAACCACCCCTACGACCACAAGGTGAGCCGCAAGGACTACGAGCGGACCAAACGCGTCCTGCAGATCGAGCTGCTCAAACTGCAGCGGTGGATCAAGGACACCGGCGCCCGCCTGGTCGTGGTGTGCGAGGGGCGGGACGCGGCGGGCAAGGGCGGCACGATCCAGCGGCTCACCGAGCGGCTCAACCCGCGGGGCGCCCGCGTCGTCGCCCTGGACAAGCCCACCGAACGCGAAAAGGGGCAGTGGTACTTCCAGCGGTACATCGCCCATCTGCCGACGGCCGGCGAGATCGTCTTCTTCGACCGCTCCTGGTACAACCGGGCCGGCGTCGAACGCGTGATGGAGTACTGCACCAAGGACCAGTACGAACTGTTCCTCGACCAGTGCCCGGCCTTCGAGCGGATGCTGGTCGACGACGGCGTCCTGCTGGTGAAGTTCTGGTTCTCCGTCTCCCGCGCCGAGCAGCGCACCCGCTTCGCGATCCGGCAGGTCGACCCGGTGCGCCAGTGGAAGCTGTCACCGACCGACCTGGCGTCGCTGGACCTGTGGGACGACTACACCGAGGCGAAGGTCGACATGTTCCGCGCCACGGACACCCCCCACGCGCCCTGGACCGTCGTCAAGAGCAACGACAAGCGGCGCGCCCGGCTGGAGACCATGCGCAGTCTGCTCTCGCGCATCGACTACGCCAGCAAGGACAGTGAGGCGGTCGGCACCCCGGACCCTCTGATCGTCGGTGCCGCCGACACCCTGCTGGAACCCGGCGAGGAGGACACCAAGCTGTCGCCCACACCGCTGTCCCCCGGCGCGGAGGGGCCGGGCAAGCATCCCGGAACCCACTGACCCCCGCCACAGCCGCACCCGCTGCGCGAGCCGGGCGGACCGAACCGGCCTGCTGCCGCTACGACTCCTGGGACTCCTGCGACTCCAATGACTCCTACGACTCCAGGTAGCGCAGGACCGCCAGGATGCCCCCGTCGTAGCCAGTGGCCCGCGGCAGCTCCGGCTTGTCGAACACGGCGTTGAGGTTCTTCTCCACGGAGCTCAGCGAGAGGTGCAGCTTCCGGGCGAGGGCCGTGTTCGTGAACCCCTGCGCGAGGGCCTCCAGCACGCTGCGCTCGCGCGGGGTCAGCCGGGCCGGCGGATCCCCCCGTGCGTTAGGAACCGGGGACGGGTGGCGGTACGTGGCTTACCACCCGGCCCGCTGCGGTTCCCCGCACCGCGTACCCTGCGGGAAACCGCAGGGCGGAGCACCGCCGGGGGCCGGGCTTCCGGCCATAGGAACCCGACGCCCGGAGCCGCCCGTAATCCGGCCTCCAGCCCGGCCCGGCAGGGTCCGGCCGGCGGTGCCGTCGGCCCGTCCCCTCCGCCGCCGGGCGATCTGAGTACGGACCTGAGTACACCCACTCATGCCGCACAGTCGTGACGCGCGCCACACTCCACGCCATGACCCATGTACCGCCACCTGGCGAGGAGTTGCGGATCCTCGATGCGGAGTTGTGGCAACTCGACGCCCGCCGAGCCCAGTTGCTGGCCCGCCGGGCCCAGCTGATCCGTCTCCTTCAGTCGGCGGTGCCGCCTGCGCCGCCGGCCGTTCCGCCCTTGGCGCCCCGGCGGCCCGAGACCACCGCGCCCCGGGTGCAGAACGTGCTCCTCGTCCTCGGCGGCATCCTGCTGACCGTCGCAGCGATCGCCTTCACCCTGGTCAGCTGGGGCGACATGGGAATCGTCGGGCGGTCCCTGGTGCTCGCGACGGTGACCGTGGCGGCACTCGCCGCCCCCGTGCTCCTGCTGAAGCGCGGGCTGCGCTCGACGGCGGAGACGGTGGCCGGCCTCGGCCTGGCGCTGACCGTCCTCGACGCGTACGCGCTGCACGAGGCCGCGCTGACCACCGTGGACGGCACGGCGTACGCGGCCGTCGCGGCGGCCGTCCTGGCCGGGATGTGGTGGGCGTACGGCCGCGACGCGGTTCCGTTGCGCCTCCCGTTCGTCGCCGCACTGGCCGCCGCCCAGTTCCCCCTCCTCCTGGGGGCGGTGGCAGCCGACGCCGGTCCGCACGCGACGACGGCCGCACTGCTGCTGACGGCCGCGTTCGACACGGTCGTCGCCCTCCGGACGTCCAGGAAGCACCTGCGTGTCGCCGCCGCCGTCGGCGTGTGCGGGGCGGCCGGCTGGAGCGTGCCGGCGGCCTGTGTGCTCTCGTGGGAGGCCGTCGGCCCGGGTGCCGTCGCCCGTTCGGCCGCGCTCCTCGCCTTCGCGGCGGCCATCGCGCTGTACGCGGCGTGGCGCGTCCCGGAGCGGGGCCTCGCCACCGGCGCCGCGGCGACCGGCGGGCTGCTGCTGGTCGCGGCGCTCGGCGGCGTCCTGCGGGCGTCCCTGCCCGTCGTGTGGACGGTCCCCGGCTACCTGGCCTGCGGCCTCGTGCTGCTCGCCGCCCTGCGGGCTCCGCTCCCCGGCCCGGTGCGGCGCGGTGCCCTCGGGGCGTCGGCGGCCGTCCAGGGTCTGGCGGTGATGTGGACCCTGCCCCTGGTCCTCGTGGCACTGCTCGGGCCGGTCGGCTGGACGGGACAGGTCTGGGCCGGGGCACCGTCGCACCTGCGCGACGCGGTGACGGTCTGGGCGCCCTGGCCGGCCGACGCCGCGTCCGCGCCGCTGGTGCCGGCGGCGGTGGCGGTCGCCGCGGTGCTCCTGGCCGGCGTGACCCGCGCCGCGACGGCGGACACCGCCGCGCCCCGTACCCGCACTGCGGACACCGGTACGCCGGCCTCCGGCACTGCGGACGTCGGTGGGTCGGCATCCGGCACTGCGGACACGTCCACCACCGACACCGCCACGCCCGGCACCGACGCCGCCACGCCCGGCACCGACGCCGCCACGCCCGGCACCGACGCCGCCACGCCCGGCACCGACGCCGCCACGCCCGGCACCGGCAGGACGGCCACCGCCCCGACCGGCCCCGCCGGCCCCACGCACACCGCGAGCCCCACGGCCACGTCCACGAGCCCCACCGCCGCCACCACGGCCTGGCGCGACCGGGCGCCGGCCGTTGCCGTGCACGCTGCCCTGGTCCTGGCCTGGGCGAGCGCGCTGATCATCCCGGCCGCGTGGCACCTCCCGTACACCGTCGGCCTCGTCGCGCAGGGGATGACGGCCGCGGCGGTCCTGGCCGCCGCCGTGTACACCCGTCGCCTGCACCTGAGCCTCACCGCCGTGCCCCTCTCCCTGGTCACCGCAGGCGGTCTGGTGCTCCTCTCGCTCGCCTCCCGGCCCGCGACCCTGACCGTGCTGGCCGCGCTGACGGCCGTCTTCGCGGTGGCCGCCGGTCACCGGCGTCTGACCGCTGTCTGCGCGAGCGCGTCGCTGGCCGGTGCGGCCGGCCTGGCCTGCGCGGTGGGCGCCGCCGCGGAGTGGCCGCCCGCGCACACGGCGCTGCTCGTCCTGGCCGTCCCGGCCGCCGCGGCCCTGCTGGCCGCACGGGTCCCGCGCGCCGCCGTCCCGGTCGAGGCCACGGGTGCCTGTGTGAGCGTCCTGGCCGTCGGGCTGGCCGTCACCGACCCGCCGGTGCTGGCGCTCGTCCTGGCCCTGTGCGGAGTGATCGCCGCGGGCACCGCCGTACGCGCGGACCGGCGCCGGGCCGGGTACGTGGCCGCCGCGCTGTTCCTGCTGGCCACCTGGGTGCGGCTCGGGTCGTGGGGCGTGAGCACCCCGGAGGCGTACACCCTGCCGGTGACCGTCCCGGCGCTGCTCGTGGGCTTCCTCCGGCGCCACCGGGACCCGCGGGCCTCGTCGTGGTCGGCCTACGGCCCCGGCCTCTCGGCCACGCTCGTGCCGAGCCTGCTCGCCGCGTGGGCCGACGCGGACTGGCAACGCCCCCTGCTGCTCGGCACGGCGGCCCTCGCCGTCACCCTGCTCGGCGCCCGCCACCGCCTCCAGGCCCCGCTCGTCCTCGGCGGCGGCGTGCTCGTGCTGGACGCCCTGCACGAGCTCGCCCCCTACCTGGTCCAACTGGCCGGCGTCCTCCCCCGCTGGCTGCCGCCCGCGCTCGCCGGACTGCTGCTGCTCGTCGTGGGCGCGACCTACGAACAGCGCATCCGCGACGCCCGGCGCGCACGGGAGGCACTGGGCCGGATGCGCTGAGGAACGGCCACGGCGGTGGAGCGGCCACGGCGGCGCGGGCGGCCACGGCGGTGCGGGCGGGCGCGGCGGTGCGGGCGGGCGCGGCGAATGCGCAGGTCGGTACGACCGACGGAGGCGGGCCGCCCACGAGCCGTCCGGCCGCGACCCGGCGGTGACGGTCGGACCGGTCAGCGCAGTCCGGCGAAGAGGTCGTTCTCGGGCACGGCGGCCCCGGTCGGGTCCTGGACCCGTACGAAGGTCTCCACGCCCATCAAATCGGTGAACCGCTCCTGGCCCATCTTGAGGAAGAAGATGTTCTCGCCCTGACTGGCGTGCGCGGCCAGCGCGTCGAACTTGCGGCTGCTGAACGCCGTGGTGTCCACCCAGGTGGTGACCTCGTCGTCGGGCAGGCCGATGTCGGCCATGGCGTCGGCCTCGGCGGGATCCGGCTCCGGCAGGTCCTCCTGGAACTCGCGCATGGCCTCGCCGAACCGCCGCAGCCCCGAGTGCGGCATCGTGGTCCAGTACACCTTCGGCGTCAGCCCGCTCCTCTCCAGCGCCGCCATCGTGATGCGGTGGGCCTGGATGTGGTCGGGGTGGCCGTAGAAGCCGTTCTCGTCGTAGGTGACGACCACATCGGGCCGGTAGTGCCGCATGAGATCCGCGAGCCGGGCGGCGCCCTCCTCCACCGGGGTCCGCCAGAAGGAGCCGGGGGCGTCGTTGCTCGGCCAGCCCATCATTCCGGAGTCGGCGTACCCCAGCATCTCCAGCTCGCCGACCCCCAGGACGTCGCAGCTCGCCTCCAGCTCCCGGCGGCGCATGGCGGCGACCGCCGCCGGATCGTGCCCGGGATCACCCGGCTTCACGCCCCCCGGCCCGTCACCGCAACCACCGTCGGTACACGTCACCAGCACGGTGCGGACGCCTTCCGCCGCGTACCGCGCGAGGACCCCTCCGGTTCCGGTGGCCTCGTCGTCGGGGTGGGCGTGCACTGCCATGAGCGTCAAGGGCCGGTCAGCCATGAGAACAGTCCTCCTGCGAAGCAAATGAGTCGTGGTCGAGCAGCGTGGCGGGCGTACCACCGTCTGCGACCCGTATCCGGGCGGGGCGGACGATCCGGAGATCTCCACGCGTCCACGCCCGCACGGCTCCGGCACCTCGGTCGATGCAACAGCACTGCCCGGACCGGCTGTTCCCGGGCCTGCGCCGTTCGGCCCATGGGCGGCCCTGCCACGGTGAGCGGGACACAGACACGACGTGCTCGTTCCGCGTCGGACAGGGCCGACCCGGGGATCCTGGGCGGGGACTTCTGAGGCTGGCAGTTGCCTGTCATCTCAAGGAGACCCCCTTCCACGATCCGGGGCAGTGCGGCACCATGAAACTGCTCCCATCGACGGGGGATGGGGCGCCGCGCACGCCTGCCGTGGACTCGCCATCCTGGTGCGTGCGATCACCGGTGTCCCATGAATGACGGCCAGTCCTGGGCCGTAAAACGCGTGGGTGTCGGGTCGGAGCCCGAAGCTCCGTCGACAGGAAGGGACCCGGCGCATGGCGAGCGCTATCGACCCGTGAGGGCGGGGCCGTTGCTCGGCCTGGTATCAGGGGGTCTCCTGGTACCCGTCACAGTGGCCTGTCCATGGATCGGCGTGATCGCCGTCCTCACCCCCCTCACTCTCTTGTGCTGCGTAGTCCTGCCCGGCGTGTGGTCCGCGAGTCCGTCTCGCCGGCGCGACGCCCGGGTCATGGTCGAGCTGTTGCTCGGCTCACCCAGGCGGGAGCAGCGGTGAACGGCAATCAAAGGGGTCGGGCGCCCCCACGACGTCGGTGATGCGACGCAGGAGCAGGCACGGACTCAGCACGTACGCACGGGACTTCGGCACTCGCGTGACGACGAGGACCGTGCCTGCCCTGTGCTCGGATCGAGTCGGCTTTCCACCGAAGACTCGTTCGGCCACCAAGCCTGAGCACCGCACTAACAGTCGCCTCAGGTTCGCTCGCTAGGAAGTTGGCGTCCAGAAAAGCGAGCAACCCGTATGCAGGAGGCTAGTGATGGCAGTCGACGCGGCGCCGTCCGGGAGAACGCCGGGCGGCCGGTTGGCAGGCCGGTGGGTGCCATGGTTGGTGATCGGTCTGTGGCTGGTGCTGGCGGCGGGCATGGTGCCGCTGAGCGCGAAGTTGAGCTCGGTCACCACCGACAGTGCCGTGGACACCTTGCCGGCCAGTGCGGAGTCCACCAAGGTGGCGGCGCTGGAGGACAGTCTCCCCGGCGGTGAGGACAGCACGTTCGTCTTCGTGTACCACCGCGACGACGGCCTGACCGACGCCGACCGTGCGACGGTCGAGCGCCACTACGACACCCTCGCCGAGCAGTACCCGCCGAAGGCGACGGCGGCGTCCGGCGAGGACGGCAAGGACGGCGAGGACGGCGAGGGCTCACCGGCGCAACTGTCCACCGACGGCAAGGCGATGGTGTTCACCCTCGACGTGAGCACGGAGTACGGCCCACCGGAGGAGATCGTCGGCCCGCTGCGGGACGCCGCGAAGGACCGCCCCGCCGGCCTGGAGCTCGACGTGACCGGCCCGGGCGCGATCGACGGCGACATGGATGCCGTGTTCGACGGCATCGACGAGCAGGTCCTCCTCGCCACCCTCGCCGTCGTCACGCTCCTGCTCATCCTCACCTACCGCAGCCCGGTGCTGTGGATCATCCCGCTGGTGGCCGTCGGCGCGGCCGCACTGACCTCGATGGGGACCGTCTACCTGCTCGTCAAGGGCTTCGGCATCGTGGTCAACGACCAGAACTCGGCGCTGCTGACGATCCTGGTCTTCGGCGTCGGCACGGACTACGCACTGCTCCTCATCGCCCGGTACCGGGAGGCGCTGCACCACCACGAGAACGTCCGGGTCGCGATGATCCACGCGCTGCGCGGCGCGGCGCCGGCCATCGTCGCGTCCGCGGCCACCGTGGTCGCCGGCCTGCTCTGCCTGCTCGTCGCGGACCTGAACAGCACCAGCGGCCTGGGCCCGATCGGCGCGGCCGGCATCCTGTGCGCGCTGGTGGCCATGCTGACGCTGTTCCCGGCCGTGCTCGTGGTGCTCGGCAGGCGGATCTTCTGGCCGGCCATCCCGCGGTTCAGCACGACCGTGGAGGAGAAGCGGGGCCTGTGGGGTCGGCTCGGCACCGCCATCAGCCGCCGCCGCTGGGTGGCGACACTCGGCTCACTCGGAGTCCTCGGCGTGCTCGCCCTCGGGCTGGCGGGCAACACCGGCGCCCTGCGGGAGCAGGACCAGTTCCTGTCCGCGCCGGAGTCGGTCACCGGCTCCACCGTTCTCCGCGAGCACTTCCCGGAGCTCGGCGGCCAGCCGATGACGGTCTTCACGCGGCCGACGCACCAGGAGCAGGTGCTCGAGGTCGTCAAGGACACTCCCGGTGTGGCCATGGCCGTCCCGGAGCAGACCACCGGTGACTGGGCCACCATCTCCGTGTTCCCGAAGGACGCGCCGGACACCCCCGCGGAGTACGACACGATTCTGCGGGTGCGGTCCGCCGTGCACGCGGTGAGCGGGGCGGAGGCGATCGTCGGCGGGCCCAGTGCGGAGAACCTCGACACCGAGGCGACCACCCAGCACGACGAGAAGCTGGTCATCCCGCTGGTGCTCGTCGTCGTCCTGATCATCCTCGGGCTGCTGCTGCGCGCGGTCCTGGCCCCGCTGGTCCTGATGGCCACGGTGATCGTCTCGTTCGCCGCGGCCTTCGGCGGCAGCGTGTTCGTCTTCGACACGCTCCTCGGCTTCAAGGGGATCGACTACTCGGTGCCGCTGCTGGCCTTCCTGTTCCTGGTGGCGCTCGGCATCGACTACAACATCTTCCTGGCGAGCCGGGCCCGGGAGGAGACCGTGCGGCTCGGCACCAGAGAGGGCATGCTCAAGGCCCTCTCGGCCACCGGTGGCGTCATCACCTCGGCGGGCCTGGTCCTGGCGGCCACGTTCGCGGTCCTCGTCACCCTTCCGCTGGTGATGATGATCGAGCTCGGGTTCCTGGTCGCCTTCGGCGTGCTGCTCGACGCCCTGCTGGTGCGGTCGGTCCTCGTGCCCGCCCTCACCCTGCTGATCGGCGAGCGGATGTGGTGGCCGAGCCGGCTGTCCCGCCCGGCGGCGGAGCTGCCGGCCGGTCCACAGCCCCGACAGCCCCTCGCCGACGACGAGGAGTCCGCGCTGCAACGGTGAGTGCGGCGCCACGGACGAGATCCGGGACGGGGACACAGACCCGTCCCGGATCCTTTTCATGGGGCCGAGGGGCTTCGCCCTCCGGTCGTGCGTGGCGTCGTCGGGGCTGGGGTCGACGTCCCGCCTGCCCGGCATTGAGCCGCGTGGTGTCGGCGCAGCGCGGCGTCCTGGCACCGGCGGTGAGCCGCGCGGGCCCGTGCCGGAGGGCCGCCACCCCGTGTCCTGATCTGCACCGCCGGAGCGGATCAGCGCGCTGACCGGTCACTGCATACCGGTCAGCGCATACCGGTGTCCTCCCCGGAGGCGGGGCGCGTGACCGGGGCCGGCGGATCCGTGGCCGGCAGGTGGAGCCGGAGCAGCGCGCCACCGCGTGCGGAGCGGGCGACGGTGGCCCGGCCGCCGTGGGCGTCGACGACCCGCTGGACGATCGACAGCCCCAGACCGGATCCCGGCAACGCCCGGGCGCTGTCGGCACGGTAGAACCGGTCGAACACCCGCGGTACGTCGGCGGCGTCGATGCCCGGCCCGGCGTCGTCGACCTCGAGCACCGCCGACGCACCCTCGGCACGGAGCCGGACCTGGACCGGCTGGTCCGCGGGGGACCACTTGCCGGCGTTGTCGATGAGGTTGAGCACCGCTCGCTCCAGCGCGGCGGGACGCCCGCTCACCCACACGGAGGTCACGTCGAGCGCGACCTCGACGTCGGGCACGCGGGAGCGCGCCCGGGTCGCGGCCGCGGCCACCACGTCGGCAAGGTCGAGCAGTTCGGTGCTCTCGTCGCTGACGTCACCACGCGCCAGGTCGGTCAGCTCGGCGACGAGGGTGCTCAACTCCGCCACTTGGGCGCCGAGATCGTTGAGCACCCGGGTCCGGCTCTCTGCCGGCAGGGCGCTGTCCAGGGTGCCGCGCCGATCGAGCCGCATCAGCAGCTCGACATTGAGCCGCAGGCTGGTGAGCGGGGTCTTGAGCTCGTGGGCGGCGTCCTCGGCGAGCAGCCGCTGTGCCCGCCGGGACTCCCGGAGCGCGGCAAGCATGTCGTTGATCGACTGGATCAGCCTCCGGATCTCCCCACCGCCCTCGTCCGGGATGTCGGCGTCGAGCTCCCGGGTGTGCGCGACACGTACCGCGGCGGCGGTCAGCCGGTCGATCGGTGCCAGCCCGGTCCGCGCCACGGCCCGCCCGACGAGGGCGCCGCCGGCCACGCAGAGCAGCCCGATCAGCAGCATGCCGAACCCGAACCGGTTGACCGGGCCGTCGTCGACGGCGCGGGCCACCTGGACCGCGCCGTCGCCCGCGCGCAGCGTGTAGATGCGGTAGCCGTCCTCGTCGCTGTCGTCCGACTCCATCAGGTCGGCCGACGCGCCCTCCGCCACCCGCTCGGCGTCTTCGCTGACCGGGGGCAGCGAGGGCTGGCCGGCCGGCGTCCGGACCGAGCCGTCGGGCAGGATGACCCGCACCAGCTGACCGGATCCGGGATACGGCGGCAGCTGCACCTGCGCCAGACCGGCGTGCTCGGCGTTGGCCGCCAGGACGCGGGAGTCGGCGCGCAGCTGGTTCTCGGCGGTGTCCTGCAGCTCCCAGTCCAGGAGCTCGCTGGCCACCTGGAAGGCCCCGAACACGCTGACCGCGATGGCCGTCGCCGCGATCACCGTCAGCCTGGTCCGCAGGGACTGCCGGCGCCACCATCGGGTCAGCCGGCGCGGTTCCCGGCCGGCGTGCCCGCTCATGGAGGAGTCTCCCGCAACGTGTATCCGAGGCCGCGCAACGTGTAGATCAGTCGCGGCTCACCGCCGGCCTCCATCTTGCGGCGCAAATAACTCACGTACACCTGGAGGTTGTTGGCGGTGGAGCTCATGCCGAAGCCCCACATCGCCTCGAACAGCGCGTCGCGGGTCAGGACCCGGGTCGCATTGCACACGAGGACCTCGAGGAGGGAGAACTCGGTCCGGGTCAGGTGCAGCGGCCGGTCGCCCCGCCACGCCTCGAACCGGTCGGGATCGAGCCGGACGTCGGCGTACGACAGGATCTGCGACCCCTCGTCGATCGGCGTGCGCCGGCGCAGCAGGGCCCGCACCCGGGCCAGCAGTTCCTCGGTGGCGAACGGCTTGGGCAAGTAGTCGTCGGCGCCCGCGTCCAGCCCAGCGACCCGGTCGGAGACCTGGTCACGGGCGGTCAGCATCAGCACCGGCAGATCCCGGCCCGCGGCCCGCAGCCGCCGGCACGTCTCCAGCCCGCCGAGGCGGGGCATCATCACGTCGAGGAGCAGCAGATCCAGCGTGTCACCGCCGGCCCCACCGACTTCGTCGAGCACGGCGAGACCGTTGGAGACGGTGCTGGTGTCGTAACCCTCGACCTGCAGCACCCGCTCCAGCGAGTCACGGATGGCCGGGTCATCATCCGCGATCATGATCCGCACGCCGGCCCGCCCCCTTCCAGTCGAGGTTTTTGCCGCTCAGTGTCCCCGGCCAACCTGAGGCCAGGCTTAGAGCGTCGCAGAGCGTGGCTGGTGACCGGGCTCCCCGCCCCGGGCACCCCTCGCGCCGGTCCGACGGATCGGGAGTCTGTCAGTCACCGGCCCCCGGTCGAAGTCGGCCGATGAGGCGGTCACGGACACGAGAGGGTGGCCCGGACCGCGACCCCCACAGGCATACACCAATCTGGTACATGGGCTACTCTTGGTACATGTCCATGAAGCGCACGAACGTCTATGCCGACCCCGAGGACCTGGCGATCATCAAGGAGGCGGCCAAGCGCCGGGGGATAAGCGAAGCCGAGATCATCCGCCAGGGCATCCATCTCGCGGCCATGGCGAACCGCGTCTGGGACGAGCCGTTGTTCTCCCGTACGTTCGAGGGACCGGGCCGTACGCCATCCACCACGGAGGTCCGCGACGCGGTCGCCGACGCCGTCCGTCGCGAGACGAGCGCCGACCCGCATCCGGGAACCGCCGCGTGATCATCGTCATCGCCGACACGTCCGGCCTGCTTGCCGCGCTGGACTCGACGCACCCGGAGCACGCGGCAGCGAACGAGGCGATCATGTCGGCAGGGCTCCTGATCATGTCGCCGCTTCTTCTGGCGGAACTTGATCACGTCGCCACGCGCGAGCTCGGGCGGGAGGCTGCTCACAGTGCGGTCGACGACCTGCGACGCTGGATGACCCGGGGCCGCGTCGTCATGCCCGAGATCACCGAGGACCACCTGGGCGCCGCGCAGTCCGTCCGCGTCCGCTACAGGTCCCTCGACCTCGACCTCACCGACGCAGTGAACGTGGCCCTCGCAGCCGACTACGACACCGACGCGATCCTCACCCTCGACCGACGCGACTTCCGTGCCGTACGCCCTCTGGGCCGTCACAAGTCGTTCCGGGTCCTCCCCGACGACCTGCCGCTCTGACACCGCTGCCGAATCCCAGGTCCCCGGCCCTGGGTTGCCGTCGACAGCCGGTGACGAGAAGCCGTGGGCACGTCCGTCCGGGACTCCGGCACCGTGGTCCGTCGCCCTACGAGCCGGGGCGGGGCTGTGAGCGGAAGGTGCGGCGGTAGGTGTCCGGAGGCACGCCGACCGTGCGGTTGAAATGCCGGCGCAGGGTCGTGGCGGTGCCCATGCCGGTGGCCGCCGCGATGGCGTCGACACCTTCGTCGCTGGTCTCCAGCAACTCCTGGGCGCGGCGGATCCGCTGCGTCAGCAGCCACTGCAGCGGAGTCGTGCCGGTCACCGCCCGGAAGTGGCGACCCAGAGTGCGCGAGCTCATGCGCGCCTGACGTGCCAGATCCTCCACGGTGAGCGGCTGGTCGAGCCGTTCGATCACCCAGGGGAACAGCGCGGTCAGGGGATGGTCGTCCCGAGCGGGCACCGGGGACGGGACGAACTGGGCCTGGCCGCCGTCCCGGTGCGGCGGCACGACCAGGCGGCGGGCGACGGCGTTGGCCACGCCCGGAGCCGAACACCTGGGCGGCTGGAGTACCACGACGACGAGCCGACGCTCCTGAAGTGGCCCTTCCCCCACCTGACGGGCACCAGAGAGGTCCTGGGAGAGTTCTCGATGGCCGACATCGTCACCGTCCCCAGCCACCTCCCCATCCCCGAGGTGCGCACACACATGGCGACCGAAGCGGCGAGAGACCTCGCGGCCCCCGAAACACCGACGCCGACCGCGGCGGACGAGCACCGACGGTCCGACCAGACCTTCCTCGTCGACGCCGTCGTACGCTCCGGCGGCCTCGAACGGCGCGCCGTGGCCAGCGGCCGGGACATCTACGCCGTCACCGCACCCCTCGCGGTGGAGGCGGTCCACCGCATCCTCACCGGCCAGACCCGCACGGTCGGCGTCACCTCCGCCGGCGCAGCCTTCGAAGCGCCCGACTTCCTGCGCTCACTGTCCCCGCACATCTCCCTGGAATGGCTCGGGGGAGAGACGCAGGACTGACCGTCGGAGCGAGTGCGCGCTGCGCTGCGGAGCCGACATGCGACACCGGTGGGGAAACCGGGTGGGTGGTCAGCGAGCCCAACTGCTGGGGAGACAAGCAATCCAGTCGGAGAGCCCCTCGCGGACGCGCGGATTCCCGCTCCCAGCCTCGGCCGGCCACCACGGGTCCGGTGGCCGAGGCTCCACTGCCCAACGGAGACCTGGCCCTCCGGGTTCAGGCGCCGGGTTTTGGCCCGTACCACTGGAGCGCCTGGCCTGTGGCGGCGGCGATGCACTCGAAGTCACGGTCACGGTGAAGGAGGGTCAGTCCCTGCAACTCGGCAGTGGCCGCCACCACGAGGTCGACGGCTCCGGCACTGCGGTGCTGTCCGCGCTGGGTGAGGATCTCCTGGACCTGCCAGGCGCGGTCGTAGGACCGGTCGTCGACCGGCACCCAGCCGAAGAGGAGACGCAGATCCGCGATGCCCTGTGCACGGTCGGCGGCGGAACGCGCGCTGTAGAAGAACTCCAGCTCGGTGATGGGACACGTGGCGATGAGCCCGGCTGCCACCGCCTGGTCCCATCCGTACTGCTCGGCGTCACCGCGCAACAACCGGGCCAGTGCGCTCGTGTCGATCAGGAACTGAGCTGCGTTCACCGACGGTAGTTTTCCTTGTCCTCAAGGAGATCGAGATCGAAGGCGCCCTCGGCCGCCGCCGCCCGCAGGCGGGTCAGCGCCAGAGCCCGCCGCCGGTTCTCCAGCACCTCGCGCAAGGCGGTGTTGACCGTCTCCTTCTTGGTGCTGGTGCCGAGAGCCTTGGCCACGTCGGCGACCAACTGATCATCGAGGTCTATCACGGTGCGAGCCACGGATGCACCTCCAGGGGTATATCGAGTGCCATCAAGTATATACGTTCACGTCATACCCAGCTGGATGGTGGCCTTGGCCGTGCCCGGTACGCCGGAGGGCTCACGCGAAGCAGGGCTGGTTCGGGCCTGCCTGGTGCATGCAGGGGGGCCGTGCTGGTCCATGGCACCCGACGCGCAGCGGCAATGTGCGATTGCCGGACCAGGTGACAACAGCAAAGAACCCCCGGGTCACAGACCAGGGGGTTTCACATGGAGCGGGTGACGAGAATCGAACTCGCGCTCTCAGCTTGGGAAGCTGATGTTCTACCATTAAACTACACCCGCGTAAGGCGCCGGAACGCCGTCGAAGTGATCGGTGTCCGGACGCTTGCTCACTGTACCCCATGTCAGGCCCCCGGTGTTCGAGACCCGGGGGCCTGATGGTGTTTCAGGGGATGGATGCGGCTGCGGGGGGCACACGTTGGGGCGTACGGTGGAGGGGCCGGGGAGGCGTCGCGGGGGTGCGGAGTGCCGCCTGGAGGGTGGTCCCTTTGATCCCGTAACGTGGCTTTTGGCGTCCAGGGCAGCAAGCCGGACGCGCCTCTTGGGGAAGGGACTCTGGGACTTGATGGAGCGCACCGTCGTCCGCTGTGCCGATGGGCACGTGTTCACCGCCGCCTCGTTTCCGATGCAGCAGGCCGAGCGGCTCGGCCCCGGTCGGCTTCTGCGCTGTCCGCGCTGTGCGCGGCTCCGCAGTGTCGTGCCGGTGACGCTGCAGAAGCGGTAGAAACGGCACATACCGGCTGAGGTGGAGCCGGGGCGTAGGCGCGTGGGACGGCGATGGTGGCCGGTCCGCGCGCCTTGCGTATTCTCGGGGCGTGCTTCTCTCTGACAAGGACCTCCGGGCCGAGATCGACGCCGGGCGGGTGCGCATCGATCCCTTCGACGATTCCATGGTGCAGCCGTCCAGCATCGACGTGCGTCTCGACCGCTTCTTCCGGGTGTTCGAGAATCACCGGTACCCCCACATCGACCCCTCCATCGAGCAGCCGGACCTGACCCGGCTCGTGGAGCCCGAGGGGGACGAGCCGTTCATCCTGCACCCCGGTGAGTTCGTGCTGGCCAGTACGTTCGAGGTCATCTCGTTGCCCGACGACCTCGCCTCGCGGCTGGAGGGCAAGAGCTCGCTCGGGCGGCTCGGGCTCGTCACGCACTCCACCGCCGGCTTCATCGACCCCGGGTTCTCCGGGCACGTCACCCTGGAGCTGTCCAACCTGGCCACGCTGCCGATCAAGCTGTGGCCCGGGATGAAGATCGGCCAGCTGTGCATGTTCCGCCTCACCTCGCCCGCGGAGGCGCCGTACGGCAGTGAGCGGTACGGGTCCCGGTACCAGGGGCAGCGGGGTCCCACGGCCTCGCGGTCCTTCCTCAACTTCCACCGGACGCAGGTGTGAGCGGCGTGAGTGAGGAGAGCGGCGTGAGCGGCGGCGATGACGTGCGGGAGAACCTGAGCTACGAGCAGTTCGGGGTGGCCGTGCGCGAGCTCGCGCAGACCATCGCCGACGACGGGTACCGGCCGGACGTCGTGCTGAGCATCGCGCGCGGCGGTGTCTTCGTGGCCGGCGGGCTCGCCTACGCGCTCGACTGCAAGAACATCCACCTGGTGAACGTCGAGTTCTACACCGGGGTCGGCACGACCCTGGAGATGCCGGTCATGCTGGCTCCGGTGCCGAACCGGATCGACTTCACCGAGAAGAAGGTGCTGATCGCGGACGACGTCGCCGACACCGGCAAGACGCTCAAGCTGGTGCGCGACTTCTGCCTCGACGCGGTCGCGGAGGTGCGCAGCGCCGTCGTCTACGAGAAGACGCAGTCCCTGGTGAAGTGCGAGTACGTCTGGAAGCGGACCGACGACTGGATCAACTTCCCGTGGAGTGTCTTGCCTCCAGTACATAGGTCAGGGGAGGTGGCCAAGGTGAACAAGGAGGCCCTCTAACGGACTTGGTGGTCGGCGTTGTGGCGTGAGCGCACGCTTCACTGTCAGTGCCGACCTATATGCTTCTGCCGTCCACTTCCGGTCCATCTCGATCTTCGGCTCAGCGCCGAGGACCCCGCCCGTTTGGGGGGTGACAACAACCGGATCGGAAGAGGGCATGGCAGATCTGCGGAAGCCAGATGATCAGGAAGAGCCGGAGCGTGACCGGAAGCGCGGTCCTACCAAGACCGAGATTCTAGTGGCGGTGCTCTACGCGATCGCGGCACTCGCAGGCTGTGTGGAGCAGCTGGCGCGCTAGCGTGCCGATGGGGAGCGGTGCACCGGAAGAAGGCAGGGCAGAGCAAGCGAGCCCGGCCGTTGCTTAGTCGGCCGGACCCGCTCAACGACTCCACGCATGAGCCCGATCCTGGTTGCAGCCAGGATCGGGCTCCTCTGCTTGGAGCCAAATCCCTAGGTTTCGCTCTGTCTGTTGTTTCCATCGCAGTAAGGGGTGACACCCCTACCCGTGCATCCCCTTTGACTATAGCTCCCAGGTCCTCACCGAGCCTCACCGAGCCTCACCGAGGCTCACCGAGCCTCACCGAGGCGAAGCCGGTCCTAGCCGGTATGCGTGCCCTGAGCAGCAGGAACTAGGGAGCACTCACTGTTGGCCTGAGTGGTCCCTGGGCGGAGTGAAGGCTTCCACGTATTCAGAGATCGCCATGTGCCACCCATCGTCCGTAAGAGGTAAATGCAGGGAATGGGTATTACGATCCCAAGCTGTCGACACCTCTCATGAGTTTGATCAGGGCACGGCAGGGTCTCCGGCTGACACCTGTCGTCCGCCCCGCTCTCTCCCGGAGCCCACTGCGTGAGGTGTTATTGGCGTTAGGCGCCAAAGTTGGTGATTTGCGCCCTCTCGGTGAGAGCTGATTGCAGCTCTACGTTGGTGGATTGATAGCTCTTACTCTCGGGCCAGACGAAGGCTTGGTTCACGCTCATGACAAGTTCCTGAAGGTCTTCCCGCGGTTCGCTCGGGACCAGGATCGCGCGGTGCCTCGCATCCAGGAATCTGCCGTAGTCGGCGAGCTGGCCGATAGCCATACGCACGTTCTCGCGCGTGACACTGCCCTTGGCTTCGATCAGGAGTCCGAGGTCCTCCACGTAGAGGTCGGTCATCAGAGGGCGGGTCTCGCCAGGGGGCAAGATGCGGTGCCGGCTCACCAGGTGCCCCCTGCTTCGCAAGTAGTCGCTAAAGCGCTGCACCAGCTTGCTTTCGTGGCGCTCCGCCTCGTAGGGCTCGCGGTTTGGCTGTACGAACGACTTTTCGGTCTCGTGTTGCTCGACCTCGATTTCAGCCACCGCTGCGGTCTGGGCGGCCAAGAGTCGCCCCAGCTTCGTTGCGGGCGCTTGCGACGGCGTGTCTATCGGTCGAAGTTTGAACACGATGACCTTCCGAAGGGGGCCGTCGCCGGTTTCGGGAGCATCGGCCTCGTACCAGCCTTCGGTGACGAACCGGCCAAGGTAGGTGACTCTCCCGCGAGCGCCCTGAAACACGCGGAGAGCTCGGTGTTCGGCTTCGTGGTTCAGGATGCTGGCGTTGCCGGACATCATCCGCTGGTCGCCGTACTGGCCCTCACCGCTGTAGTGGAAGAGCCCATCGGGCATCCAGCCGTCGTAGTAGCCGTGCTTCTCGCCGGCGACTGGATCCGTGAAGATCATGACATTCGGCGTCTTGGCCGACGGGCCGATGCCACCTTGTGTACGTCCGCCGTACTTCGCGTGGAGCTGCTTGCGCTCGATGACGTCTCCCGGACGAAGATCCCACTCGGCTTCGGGTGCGGCGGGTGTCGCCTCCATCGCGTCTGGTCTCCTCATCGGTGCGGCTACTACGTCAGCTCGTAGTGTACCCTGTGGGGCAACAGGCATCCGAATCGGATGGCGAAAATCGGGGTCCAAAGCGGACATGGCTTCATCATTATTACCGAGAGGCTGATATTGCACCAGTAGGTGATTACTTCCCCAGGATTAGCGACCTTGTTCGCGGTCGATGGGGCTGGCGTACCGTCAACTGCCGCTGGGCGCCTGGGTCCCGGTATGCTGAAACCGCCTCACTCCTTACCAATCGCAGCACTCGCCGCACCGCGGTCGAGGTCCCTGGCAAGCCCGGGGGAGCAACAACAGGTAAGGAGTGAAGATGCAAGAGCGAGGGCCTGCTCAGCAGGAGGAACGTGATCGTGCCCCTGACCCACGATGGGTGAGGATCTTGATCGCGACTCTGGCAGCTGTTGCGGCTGTCGCCGGCTGTGTGGAGCAGCTCGCGCGCTAGCGCACCGAGGTGAAGAGGTTCCGGAAGATGGAACGGTCCGAGTACGCAGCGGGCCCGACCGCCATCAACTCGGCCGGACCCGCTTCACGTCTCCACGCACGAGCCCGGTCTTGGTCAGCCCACCAGGGCCGGGCCCCCGTGCTGGAGGTCTAGCGCGCCGTTCTAAGCGGTCTCATTTCAACCTACTCAGACCGCCAATGCATCACGTGATGCATTGCCACTATAGCTCTCTCAGCTTGTGGGACCTCTAGCTACATCTAGTGTCATCTATCAGCACCCAGTAGTCCGACAACCACGTACGGGCTCCATGGATACGCGTGCCTGTGCGTATCTGCGCTGTGTAGTGAAGGCATGGCTCTGACCGGCCCGGTGCTGACCACTCATCCCACCACTCGCCCCAGCTCCCATCCCGTCCGCCGTCGACCCACACACCGTGGAGCGGGCGTGGTTCAGGGCGTCCAGGTGGAGCGCGCCACTGTACGAACGACCTGGACGCCCTGGGCCGCGTCTGCTCGGCTCTGCCTGGGTCGACGGTGGACGGGATGGGAGCACCCCACGCACGACACCTACGGGCCCGCAGGCGGCGACGGTGCCCCCTCCATCCCGGTGCCGGCCGATCCCCCGCCGGAGGCATCGTCTGTGACCGTGCGCCGCTCTGTGCGGTGATCGCCTCATGGCCTCGGCCCAACCCAGCGGTGGGTGCGCGTCGGCGTAGCGCGGGCGGAGCGGGCCGAAGGCAGGAGCGGCGCCCGGAGCGGAGCCGGGAGCGCGCCCGGCGGAGCGGAGCGCAGCCGGGGCTTGATGAGGTAGAGAAATCTGTAACAAGATCGGCTAGCCGACTGCACTCCGCTCGGCCAATCCGCGCAGGGACTCGGGCACACGTGGTTCTGAGAGTTGCACCAAGTTGCGGATGACCTCGCGGGCCAAGTGGTGATCGTGGATCTGTTCGGGCGCCAAAGCCTCGGCTTCCAAGAGTGCGGCTGTGGCCTCGCCGACGTGTCGCCGCTGCGCGTGCGCTCGCGCCACGTCAAGGAGGAAACGTGACTGCCGCTCGGGGGAGAGGACCGACGCGTCAACCTGCTGGGCCACTTCCAGGGCAACCCCTGCGTCTCCCAACTCGACCGCCGTGCTCACCGCGTGGATCTCGACGTTCGTCGGCCCGAACTCGGTGTCGAAATCGTTGCGGTCCTCCCCCAACCGCGCTGCGATCTCGCGTGCTCGGTCGATGTGCTCATGGGTCTCTGCTCGGTTCCCCTCCCTCGAATTGATCACGGCCAGGACCAGGTTCATGGCACCCAAGAGGGACAGCTCTTCCGCGGGGCATGCGGGCGCCTCCGCTCTCGGCGCCATCACGGCAACTGCGGACTTCGCCGCCTGCTCGGCCTGCTCCATGTGTCGTTGACGCATAAAGGCATGTGCCATGCGAAACAGGCTGGCGACGACCTCTAGCGGCTGGCCCGCCAGCTCGGCTGCCTGTAGTGCCCGGTCCGCCGCCACCCATGCCGCATCGGCCTGGTCCTGCCGGGTGAAGCTCGCCGCTGCCACCTGATACGCCTTGGCCCGAAGGGCATGGAGTTCGGTGCGGTCGCTCGCCGGCGCGTAGCGTACGGCTGCTTCGATGCTCGGGAGCAACTTGGCAAGGTGATCGCTCAATGCCGCGTAGCTCGATGCGTGCGCGAGCGTCCACGCCTCGTCCACGTGCTGCCGGAAGTCGGTAAGGGAAGGCACCTGTTCGGCCGGCAAATCTTCAAAAAGGCTGCCCAGGGCCGGGTGCCCAGTGAGGGTGACGCGCAGCCCATCGAGGTCGTTGCTCCCGTGTGGCTCTGTCGGCTCTGCCTCCTCGGCCGGTGCCGCATCTGGCCGTAGTTCACGTACGGATACCTTCAGCGCATCGGCGAGCGCCTGAAGAATCGACAGGCGCTCAACAGGCTGCACTCCTCGCTCTACCTGCGAAACCCAGCTCTCGGAGCGCGCCATCGCGGCGGCGAGGTCGCTTTGTGACATGCCTGCGGCGCGACGCAACTCCTTGACGCGCTGGCCGAGAGTCCTGGTGTCGGAGTCCTTCATGCCTCGCCTCCGCTGGGGTACTTGCCGGCGTACGGCTGGAGCCGGTCAACCTCAGTCTTCTCGACGTACTTCGTGCGCTCTGCCAGGAAGTGGCGAGTGTGCGGCTGGCGCTCATGCTCCTCGAAGGCTTCACGGTCTGCGTATAGCTCGAAGAAGACTCGTTCGTTGGGGGCGCCCTCGACCTCGTGGCAGGCGTACACCAGCGTGCCGGGCTCGTGCGCCTGGATGCCGGCGGCAGTCTCCCGGATCAGTGCGTCGAACGCCTCGGCGGCACCCTCGCGGAGCGTGAACCGAACAAAAAGGCCATAGTTGGTCATTTCTTCCCCTTCTCGTCGCAACCAGTCTCGCAGAAGCAGACTTTTGCTGCTAGTCGCAGCTTTTCTGTTGACTCGCAGTTTTTCTGCGAGTAGCTTCGGAGTGTCGGAACAACAAGGCGCCCCGAGCTACGTGCATCCGCCAAGATCACAACGCAGCCCGGGGCTGATCCCACAAGGGGAGGCTCCATCATGCCGTCCTTCAAGATTGATCTGTCGACCGCCGTGGTGTTCGTGGCGACTGCTCCGGAACCGAAGATGGCGAACAAGAAGACCGGGGAGCGGGCTCTGGACCGGGAGACCGGTGCGGGTCTGTCGACCGTGGGCCTGCTGGTCTCGGACGAGGGTGAGGGCAACCTCTACCAGGTGACCATCCCGGAGACGGGTTACCCGGAGGGCCTGACGCCGGGCATGCCGGTGCGGGTGGTCGGTCTCAAGGCCCGTGACTGGGAGAACACCTTCAACGGTGAGAAGCGGCACGGGATCTCGTTCCGCGCGGTCGCGATCACCGCGGTGGCCTGATCATGGCTGACCTGACGATGTGGCTGGAGGCTACGGGGGCGTTAGCCGGTGCCGGTGGCCTCGGCTACGCCAAGGCTCGCGCTCCGCGCGTGTACTGGTCGCTGGTTGGGATGCCGGCGACCTGGGCTCGGTTCACGCTCTCCTACGGGTCGACGATGGACGTGTGCGGGCTGACGGTGCAGCCGTCCGGTCTGCGGGCGTTCATGACGCGGAATCTGGCTCGCCGTGAGGTTCGGCCCGTCCCGCCCAAGGTCCGCCGTGTCCGCCCGACCTCGACGGGGCTGCGGATCACGCTGCGCCTGCCGGCCGGTCTGGAGCCCGCGGACGTGGCCGCGTCCTGTGAGCGGTTGCGGCACGCCTTCGGTGTCCAGTCGGTGGCCGTGGTGGAGACCAAGCCGGGTTATGTCGAGCTGCGGATGACGGGCTATGACGTGCTGCGCCGGGTGCGCATGCCGCGCACGGCTCGGTCGCGTGGTCTGGTGGTGCCGGTGGCGCTGAGGGAGGACGGCACGGTCTTCGAGCGGGACTACCGCAAGATGCCGCACGCTCTGACCCTGGGGGCGAACTCGTCGGGGAAGTCGATGTACCAGCGCAACCTGGTCATGGGCCTGGCGAAGCTCCCGGTCGGTCTGATCGGGATCGACTGTAAGCGTGGTGTAGAGCACAGCCGTTACGTCCCCCGGTTGTCGGCGCTGGCCACCGATGCGGACATGGCCGGCCGTCTGATAGACGCGCTGGTGCTGGAGATGAGCGAACGCTTCGATCTTCTCGCCCTCTACGGCGTCTCCGACCTGTGGGACCTGCCCGAGAAGCTGCGGCCGGTGCCGCTCGTGGTCCTCGTGGATGAGGTGGCGGAGCTGTTCTTCGTCACCTCCAAGAAGGAGGAAGCGGCGCGGGACCGGACCGTGATGCAGCTCGTGCGGCTGGGGCAGATGGCCCGCGCGGTCGGGATCTACCTGGAGGTGTGCGGGCAGCGCTTCGGCTCCGACCTCGGCCGCGGTGCGACCGCTCTGCGGGCTCAGCTCACCGGCCGTGTGGTGCACCGAGTCAACGACAAGCAGACGGCAGAGATGGGCCTGGGCGACATCGCCCCGGACGCGGTCATGGCAGCGACCTCGATCCGGGTGGACCGTCCCGGTGTCGCGGTGGCCGGCGACACCTCCGGTGGCTGGTCCCGCATCCGCACCCCGGAGACCACCCCGGCCCAAGCGGCGGCCATCTGCAAGGAGTACGCCCACCTCACCCCCGAGCTGCCGTTCCTCGCCCCGTTCCGCCCGCACGCCCGGACGGTGCCACCGATGCCCACCACGCCACCGCTGGTGACCCCGCAGACCTGACCCGGAAAGGGGGGATCGCTCATGGCTCCACGCAAACCCGCCAAGCCCCGCACCCGGAAGTGCCCGGACTGCGCCGGCAATGGCGAGATCACCGAAGCCGTCCGGGTTGGCCCCCGCAAAGGCCGTGCCACCGAGCACCGGCAGGCGGCCATGTGCCTGACCTGCTTCGGCTCCGGTGAAGCACCCACCACCGACTGAATCCGCCGGGGCCGGGCGGCACGACCACCCGTGATCCGCCCCGCCCCCGTCTCGACCTCGTGAACGGAGGTGAAGACGCGTGTTCCGTTCGATCCGCATCGACGCAGTACTCATCCAAGCCGTGATCGCCGGTGCCCTGTCCTTCGCCCACCTGCACGACCTCGCCGAAGCAGCCGGACAAACCGGCTGGAAAGCCTGGGCCTACCCCGTCTCCGTAGACCTGCTCCTGGTCGCCGCCTGGCGCCGACTGCGTACCGCCCGCACGGACCGCTCGGCCTGGACCTGGTTCGTCATCGCCCTGGTCGCCTCCCTCGGCGCGAACGTCGCAACCGCCGGACTCCTCGACCTCGACCACATCCCGGACTGGCTGCGCATCCTCGTCGCCGGTTGGCCCGCGCTCGCCTTCCTCGGCGGAACCCTCCTCGTCCACCAACCCACACCTGACCCGGCTCCCGCGGCTGCTCCGGAACCCGTGCCGGTCGTCGACCGCCCGGACGTACCGGACGAGGCACCGGAGATCACCCCGGCTGAGCCGGTCCCCGCCCTGCCGGAAGCCCCGGCCCCGCCGTCGACCCCGGTCGTTCCGCCCGCGCTGGTCGACCACGCACGCAAGGTCGCCACCGAGCACCGCACCCGCACCGGGACCGACATCGACACCGCCACCCTGCGCGCTCGCCTCGGCGTTCCGGAAGACCTCGCCGGCGCGATCGTCGCCCAACTCGCCTGAAAGGAGGTGACCCCTGGTGCGCCCGAACCGCTTCTACGACGTGATCCGCATCGGCCCGGTGCAGGTCGGCACGTTCAACAACGGCCGTGGCCAGACCCGGCACGCCGCCGCCTGCACCGCCCCGAAGTGCGGCTTCTCCACCGAGCACCGCGACCGCTCGGCCGCCGAACTCGCCGCCCGTACCCACCGCTGCACCTGAGAGGAGGCCACGCCATGCAGCACCCCCAAGACCAACTCCGCGCCGGACACATCCCCGCCGACCTCTACCGGCAGATCCCGCCCGGCACCGACGTGCGCCGCGTCGTGATCGTCCAGGAAGCACCCCGCTCCTACACCGGTCCGATCGTCCTGACGCTCGTCGTGGTCACGGGGTCGGTCGCGGTGCTGCTTGTGCTCGCCTTCGTCGTCCAGGTCATCGCCGGCGCGGCCGTCGCGGTCCTGTCGGCCACCGGCGGACTCAGCTACGCGATCAATCGCACGTCCAAACCCAGGAAGGGCAAGTGACATGGGCTTCTTCAGCCGCAAGAGCAACGACACCCCGACCAACCCGGAGATGACCGAACTCGGCCGCGAGTACGCCATCGCCCGACGCCACCGCGACCGCAAGACCATCAACCGCATCACCCGGCAGATCGGCGAAACCGGCCTGAGCGAAAGCGACCGCACCGCCTTCGAGCAGGGCCGCAACGCCTACGACGCGATCCCGCCCGCCTACTCCAAGCGCCGCAACCGCCGCCGCTGACGCCCTCCGGGGCGGCCTCTACCGCCAAGTATCCGCCGCCCCGGACGGCCCTCACCTTCCAGATCCAACGGACCCGAAAGGGAAGCCTCATCATGCACCAGCACGCCCAGATCACGCGCGTCTGCCGCGACTGCGACGGCTTCGCCACCGCCGCCATCACCACCGGTACTCGCCACCACGACGGCTCCCGCGCCACCCTCCGCGTCACCTGCCCGACCTGCAACGGCACCGGCCGTACCGCTCTCGCCGCCCTTGCCCGGACGGGGCGGTGACCGCCGTGGCACTCCTCGACTGGCGCTCGCGCGAGCACTTCGACCACACCGGCGACAAGCCCTGCGTGATCTGCACCAAGCCCACCCCGCTGCGCTCCGACCGCGGCAAGCCCGTCCACAAGGTCTGCGCCGAGGACTGGATCGACCGCCACCCCGGCCAGGAGGACGACGCGTGACCAACGCCGCCACCGCGGCGGGCCTGGACCCGACCACCCTCGCCGACGTGCTGAGGCTGGCCGGGTCCACCGGCTTCGACCGCATCCAAGACCAGATCCGCCGAACCGGCGGCTGCACCGACCCGATCCGCCTTCAGGGCTCGACCGTCACCCGCGACGCGGCCACGGGGCACGTGCTGCACTCCTACTCCACCGACACCGAGCCCGGCGGGGTCCTGCGTGTCGCCTGCGGCAACCGGCGTGCCTCCCGCTGCCCGGCCTGTGCCTGGACGTACGCGGGCGACACCTACCACCTGATCCGCGCCGGCCTCGTCGGCGACCCCGCCAAGGGCACCCCCAAGACCATCCGCGACCACCCGCGGGTGTTCGCCACGCTCACCGCGCCGTCGTTCGGCCCGGTCCACAACCGGCCCGGCAACCGGCCCTGCCGCTGCGGCACCCGCCACGCCGAGGACGCCCCCGAGCTGGGCACACCGCTCGACCCGGACGCCTACGATTACGCGGGCGCGGTGCTGTGGAACAACCACGCCTCCGAGCTGTGGCGCTACTTCACGATCTACCTGCGCCGGGAGGTCGCCAAGCGGGCCGGGCTCACACAGAAGGATGCCAAGGAACACTCCCGCGTCTCCTTCGGCAAGGTCGCCGAGTACCAAAAGCGCGGGGCCGTGCACTTCCATGCCGTGATCCGCTTCGACGGCCCGGCGGGCCCCGACGACCCACCCCCGGCGTGGGCCACTCTCGACCTCCTCACCGACGCCATCCAGGCCGCCGCCGCCCGCGCAGCAGTCGACGTACCGCCGTCCGGGGACCAACCGGCCCGGACCCTGCGGTGGGGCACCCAGCTCGACGTACGCCCCATCCGCGCCTTCGGCGACGGCGAGGACATCACCGAGCAGGCGGTCGCCTCCTACGTCGCCAAATACGCCACCAAAGCAGCCGAGACAACCGGCACCGTGGACCGCCGCATCGGCAACAAGGAAGCCCTCGTCCTCCTCGGCGTCGCCGACCACCCCCGCCGACTGATCGAAGCGTGCTTAGACCTGCACGCGCTCTACCCGGACCGCAAGCTCCGCGACTGGGCCCACATGCTCGGCTTCCGCGGCCACTTCTCCACCAAATCCCGCCGCTACTCCACCACCCTCGGCGAACTGCGCCAGGTGCGCGCCGACTACCGCGCCGCCCAGCAACGCGCCGCCCTCGGCCTGCCCGACCCCGACGACGAGGAAGCAACCACGCTCACCCTCGCCCACTGGACCTACGCCGGCCACGGCCACACCCCCGGCGAATCCTGGCTCGCCGCCAACATCCGCCGCGACATCCAACACAACCGCGAAACCGCCCGCGAGGAACTGGCAGGGGGTGCCCTTGATGAGTCAGACCGCTAGTCCGCAGTCTCCTAAGGAGAGGGCAAAGCATGAGGTGATGAGCACTGACGAGTGGCTGCGGATGCACCTTCGCCGTGCTCCCGAGCGCGACGAGGAGTGGGTACGCCGCGCCCTCGTGTTGCAGGGGCGGGCCTGACCGTTATCTCCAGACGGGTTCGATCAGGCTGGGGTCGAACTTCCGGCGTCCTCGTCCTGCTGGGTTGATGATCACGGCTGAGAGGCTGTGCAGCACGATCTCTTGCTGGCGCTCGATGGGTAGCGCGAAGAACTCTTCGACGGTCAGGTTCGCCGTTTCGCTCTTGGCCTCGGCCTGCTTCTGCTCCTTGTAGAAGCGGGCCCGCTCCAGTTTGAGTTCATCGCGTAGCCGCTCTTTGGCCGGCAGGAGCTGCAAGAGCGTGGCCACCGTGATCTGCTTCGAGCGTTCAGCCTCTACGAGTTGAGCAATGTCCTGGGTCACCTGCTCCAGCTCATCCTCGCGCGACCATCGTTGATCGACTGGTATGCCCGTGACTGCCGCTCGTGTGCGCTGTTCTTCGAGCACGAGTTGAGCTATCAGCCTGTCGACGGGCTCCCCAGTGCGGCCGACCTTGCCGCAACCGCCATTCACCACTGAGCACTGGTACGTGTACCTCGTGGCTCTCGACCCCGGTTCCCAGCGGCTGTTGATCTGCCCTCGGATCTTGGTCTTGCAGAGTCCACAGCGGGCGATGCCTGAGAGCAGGTACTTACGGGCGAGGGACTTGCCGGGATGCTTCTGCTTCCGCTCGGCGACCGCCGCGCACACGGCCTCCCACTCTTCCAAGGTGTTGATCCGCTCCCAGTTGCCCATGACCGGCTCGCCGTCCTCGCCGAGCAGGATTTCACCGTGATACGTCCTGTAGCCGACCAGTCTTGGGCTGGTCAGGATCTGCTCGACGTGGTGATGGGCCATGCGCTTGGTGCCTGCCCTCGGGTTGCCCAAGCCCTGTTGCTGCCAACGGGTGCGGATGGTTCCGATGCGGACGCCAGCGAGAATCTCGCGCTGTGCCTCACGGATGGCTTCGGCTGCCGCAGGATCGACCTTCGTGCGGTCGTCCTTCCTCCAGCCATACGGTGCCGGCCCGCCGCTGTCCTTGCCCTGCTGGGCCAACTCCAGGTGCTTGCGCTTGATCCGGCGGGATGCGTCGTGCGAGGACTTGTTGGCGAATGCCACCATGATGCGGGCCATGGTGCGGCCGTCCGGCGATCCGAGGTTGATGTCATTTGTGACGGTGGCGAACTCCAGGCGGGGCCGCTCGTCGTAGATCTCAATGAGGCGTTCCAGGTCCCGCGGCTGTCGGGCGAGGCGGTCCAGGTCGTAAGCCACGATGCCGTCGATGAGGCCGGCGCGAAGGTCTCGCAGCATCAGCTCGAACTCGTCGCGTACGACGTTGCGCTTGAACGCGGAGACGTCGTTGTCCTCGTAGGTCTTCACGACCTGCCACGATCGGAGATCCGCGAGGCGTTCGCAGTCCTGCTGCTGTCTGGCAACTCCCAGCGAATCGCCCTCATCGTCCCGCGAGATCCGGGTGTAGACCCCCACCTTGCGTGCCACGGTCGGCCCTCCCCCTTGCCTCCTGAGCAGGGCCAGATTACTACCCTCATCAAGTCAAGTCAGCCTGGAGCGTTCAGCCGCCCGTCGTGCAGCGGGACGGGCAGGTGCTCGACGCCTGAGGGCGCGGGCGGCGGCCGGTACGCGTGAGGGGCTGCTCCCGGTCGGACGAGACCGGGGGCAGCCCCTCACACGTGTAGGGCGTGGGCCAGTGGGTCACCACGTGTGTGCCGTGGGTCAGCGGGTCACAGGGTGCCCAGCTTGATCAGGGACAGCAGGGCGATCAGCTGGATCGCGGACGCGCCCAGGGCCTTCGGCCAGGGCAGGTCGTGGGAGCGGCTGACCATGACGGTGAGCAGCGCTCCGCCGGCGACCCAGGTGGCCCAGCCGACCATCTGGACGAAGGTCGCGTCGCCGCCGGCGAACATGGCGAGGAGCAGGCGGGGGGCGTCCGTGATCGACGTGATCAGCATGGACAGGCCGACCGTCGGCTGCCAGGCGCCGGTGCCGCCGAGCTGGCGGGCCAGGGTGTGGGTGACCACGCCCAGGATGAAGAAGCTGATGACCATCGCCACGCCCGTCATCAGCACGATCGGGACCGCGCTCGACAGGGTGGCGTTGATGGCCTCCTCGCGGGCTCCGTCGAAGCCGAAGACGGCGAGCAGGCCGTAGAGGAAGGTGACGACGAGGGCCGGGCCCCACATCGCGTAGTCGCGCATCTGGAAGAACGTGCGGGACGGGGCGGTGACGATGCCCTTCAGGAGGTCCTTCCAGTGCAGGCGGGGGCCGACCGGGCCGGGGGCCGCGCCCGCCTGGTAGGTGCCGCCCTGGGTGTAGGGGTCGTCGCCGATGGCGAACGCCTGGGTGTGGCCGGGGTTGTTGGCGGCGTACGGGTCGTAGCCGCCCTGGGGGCCGTGGCCCTGCGGGTGGCCGTCGCCGAAGTACTCGGGCTCGCCGTGTCCGCCGTAGCCGCCGCCGGGGGCTCCCGGGTGGCCGCGGCGCCCCGCGTGGGGGTCGGGCCACGGGCTGCCGCCCCCACCGCCCGCGCTGCCGTACGACGGCTGCTGCGGGTACGGGGGCTGAGGCGCCTGCGGGTAGCCGTACGACGGCCCCTGCGGTGCCTGCTGCCCGTACGGGGGGTGTTGCGGTCGCGCGTGAGGAGCGCCGTTGTTGTCCCGGCCGCGTCCGATCCTGAATCCAGCCACGTCTTCGAACGTACCTGGTCCCGGCCCGGGGCGTGGCGGGCCCCGGCATTCGGGAGGGCCTTTGCGGCCGAGCTGTGACATCCCCTAAGGGGTAGTCAGCTCCGGTGTCCGTCCTGCGTAGGGGGTGTGCCCGGCGGGGTCCTCCGGGCGACGGACGGCCCCGCCGGGCGGGAGGGGAGCCGTGCGCCCGGACGGGGAGGAAGGGGAGGGGAGCTACGCCGAAGGGCCGCCCGTGCAGGGCGGCCCTTCGGGGTGCTGCGTGCCGTGGCGTGGTTGCGTGCCGTGGCGTGCTCGGCGCTCGGTCTACTTGACCGGCTCCGGCTCCGGTGCGTCCTCGGTCTCCGCCTCGCCGGCCGGGTCCAGCGGGGTCTTGACGGACTCCAGCAGGAGCTGGGAGACGTCGACGACCTGGATGGACTCCTTGGCCTTGCCGTCGTTCTTCTTGCCGT
>NZ_JBIWOK010000007.1:191867-431785 GCF_044767675.1 Streptomyces sp. NPDC101219 | reverse complement strand
ACTTTTGGCACGCTGTTGAGTTCTCAAGGAACGGACGCTTCCTTCGTACTCACCCTCTCGGGCTTTCCTCCGGGCGCTTCCCTTCGGTGTTTCCGACTCTATCAGCACTTTTCCGGCCCTTTGACCACCCTCCCGCGAGCACGCAGAAGAGGATCCCCGGAGTAGGATCTGACGAGTTGGTTTGCCTGCCGGGCAGGACGCACGTTCGCATCCCTCAGCCCCAAGCAGGAGTCACGACTGTACACGGGGTCGCGGACCACGCGCAAATCCATTAGGGTGATGTGGTCTAGACCTCTAATCCGGATCTTCCGCCCGGAACCGGTACGTCCTATGACATACCCTGCTGCAGTGCGCGGTCCGGGACAGGTAGTGGCCGCGCTTCTCCAGATCTCCACCCGGGAGGCTTCCCATGACCACCGTGACGTCCCCGCTCTCAGGACGGGCCATCGGACTGGCAGCTGTGCCCGATCCCGTCTTCTCCGGGGCCATGGTCGGCCCGGGTACCGCGATCGATCCCGTACGGGAGCCCTCCACGGCCGTCTCCCCCGTGGACGGTGTCATCGTCTCGCTGCACCCGCACGCCTTCGTCGTCGTCGACGGCGGTGGACACGGCGTCCTCACCCACCTCGGCATCGACACGGTGCAGCTGAACGGCGAGGGTTTCGAACTCCTCGTCAACAAGGGCGACACGGTCACCCGGGGCCAGAGCATCGTGCGCTGGGACCCCGCCGCCGTCGAGGCCGCCGGCAAGTCCCCGGTGTGCCCGGTGGTGGCGCTGGAAGCCGGTGCCGACGTGCTCTCCGAGCTGCGCGAGGACGGCGACGTGGCGGCCGGGGACACCCTCTTCCTCTGGAAGTGATGACCGCGGTGCCGGCGCTCCTGGCGTTTACGTAAGAACGACAACCAACGCTGCGGCCGGGTGCGCCGCACTATTCGGAGACGGGTGAGATGGAGACAACGCTGCAGGGTGTGGGCGTGAGCCACGGCGTGGCGATCGGCGAGGTGCGGCACATGGGTACGGCCGTGCTCGAACCGCCGGCCAGGCAGATCACGGCCGACGAGGCCGAGCGTGAGCAGGGGAGGGCTCGCAAGGCCGTGGAGGCGGTCGCCGCCGACCTGATGGCGCGCGGCAATCTGGCGGGCGGCGAGGCCCAGGCGGTGCTCGAGGCGCAGGCCATGATGGCGCAGGACCCCGAGCTGATGACGGACGTGGAGCGGCGCATCACCGGCGGGAGCACCGCTGAGCGGGCGGTGTACGACGCGTTCGCGGCCTACCGTGAGCTGCTGGCCGGAGCCGGTGAGTACATGGCCGGCCGGGTGGCCGACCTGGACGACGTGCGCAACCGCATCGTCGCCCGGCTGCTGGGCGTGCCGATGCCGGGCGTTCCGGACAGCGACGAGCCGTACGTCCTCGTGGCCCGTGACCTCGCTCCCGCGGACACCGCGCTGCTCGATCCGACGCTGGTGCTCGGTTTCGTGACGGAGGAGGGCGGGCCCACCAGTCACAGCGCCATCCTGGCGCGGGCACTCGGGGTGCCCGCCGTGGTGGCCCTGCCGGGCGCCGGTGAGCTCGCCGAGGGCACGGTGATCGCGGTGGACGGCAGCTCCGGCGAGATCTTCGTGAATCCGAGCGAGGAAAAGAAGGCGCAGCTGGAGGCCGCGGCGGCCGAGCGCCGGGCGGCGCTGGAGGCGGCGACGGGCCCGGGGGCGACCTCCGACGGGCACAAGGTGCCGCTGCTCGCCAACATCGGTGGTCCCGCCGATGTGGCGGCGGCCGTGGAGGCGGGTGCCGAGGGCGTCGGTCTCTTCCGTACGGAGTTCCTCTTCCTGGACGACAGCAAGAACGCCCCGTCCAAGGAGAAGCAGGTCGCGGCGTACCGGCAGGTGCTGGAGGCGTTCCCCGACGGCCGGGTCGTCGTGCGGGTGCTGGACGCGGGTGCGGACAAGCCGCTGGACTTCCTGACCCCGGGCGACGAGCCGAACCCCGCCCTGGGCGTGCGGGGCCTGCGGACGCTGCTCGACCACCCGGAGGTGCTGCGGACGCAGCTGTCCGCGCTGGCCGAGGCCGCCGAGGGGCTGTCGGTGTACCTCGAGGTGATGGCGCCGATGGTGGCCGACCGCGCGGATGCCCGGGCCTTCGCCGAGGCCTGCCGGGAGGCGGGTCTGCGGGCGAAGATCGGTGCGATGGTCGAGATCCCGTCGGCCGCCCTGCGGGCGCGGTCCATCCTGCAGGAGGTGGAGTTCCTCTCGCTGGGCACGAACGATCTGGCGCAGTACACGTTCGCCGCCGACCGGCAGGTGGGTGCGGTGTCGCGGCTGCAGGACCCGTGGCAGCCCGCGCTGCTCGACCTGGTGGCGCTGTCCGCGGAGGCGGCGCGGGCCGAGGGCAAGAGCTGCGGTGTCTGCGGTGAGGCGGCGTCCGATCCGCTGCTCGCGTGTGTGCTGACCGGTCTGGGTGTCACCTCTCTTTCCATGGGTGCGGCGTCCATCCCCTATGTACGGGCGACGCTGGCGAAGTACACGCTGGCGCAGTGCGAGCGGGCCGCGTCGGCAGCTCGGGCGGCGGACAGTGCCGACGAGGCGCGCAGCGCCGCCCGGTCGGTGCTGTCGGGCGAGTAGTCCGTCCGTCAGCAGGTTGCAGGTCGGCGGGTCGCTCACGCGGCCGGCGAATGGGGTGCTCCCGTGGCCGGGAGTGCCCCTTCGCCGTGTGCGGGCCGGGTAGCGGTGGCGGGTGTCAGTGGCCGTGGGCCGGGCCCGCTCCGCTGTCGCCCAGGTCGGGTGCTGCGCAGTAGTCGACGTTGGACTCGGGGGCGATGAGGTCTCCGGATTGCACGTCGGTGCAGTAGGCGTCGAAGACCTCGCCGGCCGTGAGCGGGACGAGGCCGTAGCCGCGCAGTCGCCAGCCGTGGACGCGGTCGGGGGCGCCGGGTGTGCTGACCCGCACGACGAGTCCGCCCGGGCTGTGGGTGGCGAGTCCGACGGCGAGGACGGCGGTGAACTCCAGTGCCTCGGCCTCGTCCAGGTCCGGCCGGCCGTCGTGGTCGTCGGCGTGGAGGACGGCGAGGAGTGTCTCGGCGGGCCCGGAGACGCTGCACACCAGGTGCAGGTGGCCGGGCGGGGCGGTGTCCAGGATGCGGGTGAGCAGGTGAGAAGCGCGGGCGTGGGCCGCGCGGCCCAGGTCCTCGCCGCAGGTGGTGCAGGGGCCCAGGCGGGCGAGGAGGGAGGCGGCGTACTCCCAGGTCGCCTGCCGGACGCTCTCGTCTACGAGAGTGGGGACGAGGGCGGACAGGGATTCGCCGTCGTAGGGGACGGCGGGGCCGGTGGCGGCGAGTTCCGCGGTGAAGCGGGTGCGGCTGGTGTGGCTGTCCGGGTCGAGGCCGCCGCGCGCGCAGTAGTCGGCGTACTCCTCGGGGTCGAAGAGGGTCAGGGTGGTGTGGCCGCCCTGGAGGGCGCGGGTCCGTAGGACGGCCTCCACGTGCCTGAGGTAGGTGGCGTGGTCCTGGAAGGCGAAGCTGCGGTAGCGCCGCATGGCGCGGAAGTCGTGTTCGTCGGTGAGCAGGCCGATGGTGCCCGCGATCTCACGGCGCAGGGCGCGTCGCAGGGTCCGGTGGTCGGTGTGTGCCATGTGTCCCCCTGTGCACGGTCGGTCAATGCTCACTCACCGTAGTCGGGGGCACTGACAGTGGGGTCCGGGTGAGGCGGTCGCGCACCAGCCGGTGCTGAACCAGGCAGGTCGCGGCGATGGTGGTGCCGAAGGCGGCCCAGCCGAGGGGGCCGACGGCGATGGCGGTGGTGACCGTGAGCGGGCCGATGCTGCGCTGGGCGGCCTGGGCGAGGCCGTGTGCTCCGAGGTAGGAGCCCTGGGCGGCCTCGGGTGCGAGGGCGACGGAGAGTTCCCAGGAGACGGTGGCGTGGAGCATCTCGGCGACGGTGAACGCGACGGCGGCGGCGGTGAGGAAGAGGGTGGCGGCGACGGCTCCGTCGGCGGTGGAGAGGGCGAGGGTGATGCCGCCGAGGCAGAAGAGGCCACTGAGGGGCAGCAGGAGGGTGCGGGCTGCCGCGGTGGTGGCGCCGAAGCGGGCCAGGGGGACCTGGAGGGCCACGACCATCACGTTGTTGAGCACCATCAGCAGGGGGGCCAGGCCGTGCGGGGCGTCCGTGGCGTGGACGATCCACAGCGGGAGGCCCACCTTGAAGACCGCGTCGTCGAGGAAGAGGACGGTCTCGGTGGCGACGTAGGCGAGATAGGTGCGGTCGCGCCAGGGACTGGCCGGGCGGGTCGCGGGGGCGTCGTCGCGGGAGGTGGTGACGGTGCGGGAGGTGGTGACGGTGCGGGAGGCGGACGGGGGTTCGCCGCAGCGCAGGGTGAGCAGGGCGCAGGCGAGGAAGGACAGGCCGTCTCCGACGAGGAGCCACTGGTAGGCGGCGGAGTCGTTGAGGGCGAGGGCGGCTGCCGCGGCGAGGCCGCCGAGGGCCCAGCCCGCGTTGGCGACGGTGCGCTGGATGGCCTGGTACCGGACGCGGTCGGGGCCGGCGATGCGGGTGGCGTACAGCTTGGTGAGGACGTTCCCGGCGCGGTCGCCGAGGCTGCCGACGGCGCAGAAGGCGAGGAGCAGGGCGAAGTCGTCGGTGGTGAGCAGGGCGAGGGCGGCGAGGGCGCGCACGGTCTGGACGACGATCAGCACGCGCGTGAGGGGAAAGCGGTCGGCGATGTGGCCGGCCAGCGGCGAGCCGATGATGCCGACGGCTCCGGCGACGGCGACGAGGGTGCCGATCCGGGCGACGGAGAGGTGGGAGACGTAGGTGAAGTAGAGGACGGACACGGAGGTCCACAGGCCGCTGCCGATGCGGTCGACGAGGGCGATGGTGACCATGCGGCGGCCGTCCGGGCCGCCGGGAACGCGTTCGGACCAGATGACTGCGCGGCGCACCGGATGCACTGCTCCCCCTTGCGTCAAATTATGTATTGATACATAATTCATTCTGTGGCATCACAATATGCGATCAGTGGGACGACAGCCAAGGGAATTGCCGCATCGGTCGAACGCGGCGTGGCCGAGGGCGCTTTGGGGCCGGGCACCGCGCTGCCCCCGGTGCGGCGGCTGGCGGAGGAACTGGGCGTCAGCCCGGGGACGGTCGCCACGGCGTACAAGGAGCTGCGACGGCGCGGCATCGTCGTCACGCGCGGGCGCGGCGGGACGGTGGTCGCACCGGCGCCCGCCGTGGCGTCACGACGTCCGCCGCGCGTCCCGGAGGGCGTGCGGGACCTGGCCGGGGGGCACCCCGACCCCGCTCTGCTTCCCGGGCCGGTCCCTCCCGGGGGCCTGGCCCTCGACGCCCGCTCGCACCGGGCCACGCCCCGGCTGGCCAAGCTGGAACAGGCGGTGCGGGAGCTGCTGGAACCCGACGGCGTGCCCGTGGCGCACGTGAGCTTCGCCCACGGGGCACTGGATCTGATCGGACGGCTGCTGTCCGTGGAGCTGCGTCCCGGGGACGCGGTGGCCATGGAGGACCCCGGCTACCACCATCTGCTGGATCTGCTCACCGCGCTCGGGCTGCGGGCGGTGCCGGTGGCGGTGGACGACGAGGGCATGCGGCCGGACGCGCTGCGGGCGGCACTGCGGGCCGGGGTGCGCTGCGTGGTGTGCAGTCCGCGCGCCCAGAACCCGCGGGGCGGTCACTTCTCCGCGGCCCGCAGGGACGCGCTGGCGGAGCTTCTTCGGGGGCATGCGGACGTGCTGGTCGTCGAGAACGACCACGCCTCCGCCGTCGCCGGGGCCCCGCTGCACACGCTGGCCGCCGCCGGTCTGCCGCGGTGGGTGCACGTGCGGACGGTGAGCAAGTTCCTGGGCGCCGACCTGCGGTGGGCCGCGGCGGCCGGCGACCCCGTCACCCAGGCCCGGCACGACGGCCGGATGCTGCTGACGTCGGGCTGGGTCAGCCACCTGCTGCAGGAGGTCCTGCACGGCCTGCTGACCGACGACGGCACGCGTGCCCTGGTGGCGCGCGCCGGGGAGACGTACGCCCTGCGTCGCACCGCGCTGCTGCGCGAGCTCGGCACGCGCGGCATCGAGGCGCACGGGGCGAGCGGGCTGAACGTGTGGGTGCCGGTCCGGGACGAGTCGGCGGTGGTCAACGGGCTGCGGTCGTACGGCTGGTGGGTCGCGGCCGGGGCCCGTTTCCGGCTGTCGTCCCCGCCGGGCGTGCGGATCAGCACGGCCGCGCTGGAGCCGGCCGACGCGGTGCGCCTGGCCTCGGACTTCGCCGCTGTGCTCGGTGAGTCCGAGGCCACGTACGGGGGATGACGTGCCCCGCCCGGCTGTGCCGCGCCGGGTCGTGCTGCACCCGGCCGTGCCGCGCCCGGTCGTGCCCCGCCCGGCCGTGCCGCGCCCGGTCGTGGTGCACCCGGCCGCTCAGGCGCGTTTGCGGGCCAGGTCCTCGTAGAAGGCCAGGAGGTCGAGGTTGTCGATGGAGCCGGGGTTGACCGCCTTCTCCAGCGGGGTGCCCTGCAGGAGCCGTTTGACCGGGACCTCGATGCGCTTGCCGGTGAGGGTGTGCGGGATCCCGGGCACCTCGATGACCTCGTCCGGGACGTGGCGCGGTGACAGTTCCCGGCGGATGGTCCGCTTGATGCGGTCCAGCAGGTCGTCGTCGAGCGTGGCCCCGGGGGCCAGGTGGACGAACAGGGGCATCCAGTAGCCGCCGTCGGGCTGTTCGATGCCGATGACGAGCGATTCCCTGATCTCGGGCAGCCGCTCCACCGCCTCGTAGATGTCGGCGGACCCCATGCGCACGCCCTGCCGGTTGAGCGTGGAGTCCGAGCGGCCGTGGATGATCACCGAGCCGCGCGAGGTGACGGTGATCCAGTCGCCGTGCCGCCAGACGCCGGGATAGACGTCGAAGTAGCTGTCGTGGTAGCGGCTGCCGTCCGGGTCGTTCCAGAAGTGGACGGGCATCGACGGCATGGGGTTGGTGACGACGAGCTCGCCGACCTCGTCGGTCAGGGGCCGGCCTGCCGGGTCCCAGGACTGCAGGTCGGTGCCCAGGCAGGCGGCCTGGAGCTCGCCCACGTACACCGGCAGCGTGGGCACGGCGCCGGCGAAGCAGGAGCAGACGTCGGTGCCGCCGCTGACGGAGGCGATCCACAGGTCGTCGCGCACCTCGTCGTGGAGCCACTGGAAGCCGTCGGGCGGGAGCGGCGAGCCGGTGGTGGCGACGCACTGCACCGCGGACAGGTCGAAGTCGCGCGCGGGGTGCACGCCGGCCTTGCGGCAGGCCATCACGTAGGCGGCGGACGTGCCGTACAGGGTGGCCCCGGTGCGTTCGGCGATCCGCCACTGGGCCGCCGTGTCCGGGTAGCCGGGGCTGCCGTCGTACAGGACGATCGTCGTGCCGGTGAGGAGGCCGGAGACGAGGAAGTTCCACATCATCCAGCCGGTCGAGGTGTACCAGAAGAAGCGGTCGTCCGGCCCCAGGTCGCAGTGCAGGCCGAGCTGCTTGAGGTGTTCCAGCAGGATGCCGCCCTGCGACTGGACGATCGCCTTGGGCAGGCCGGTGGTGCCGGAGGAGTAGAGCACCCACAGGGGGTGGTCGAAGGGCACCTGGTCGAAGACCGGTTCGGTGTCGGCGGAGGTGAGGGACGACCAGTCCAGCGCACCGTCGGGGGCGTCGGTGCCCAGCAGCGGGATGTGCACGACGGCCCGCAGGGTGGGCAGCTCGCGGCGCAGCTCGGCGACGACGTCCCGGCGGTCGTGCTCCTTGCCGCCGTAGCGGTATCCGTCGACGGTGAACAGGACGACCGGTTCGACCTGCTGGAAGCGGTCGAGCACGCTGCGGGCGCCGAAGTCGGGCGCGCAGGACGTCCACACGCCGCCCACGGCGGCCGTGGCGAGGAAGGCGACGACGGCCTGGGGGACGTTGGGCAGGTAGCCGCTGACACGGTCTCCCGGGCGTACGCCCAGGGCCCGCAGCTCGGCGGCCAGGGATCCGACCTGCCGGCTGAGCTCGGCCCAGGTGACGGGGCGCGGCTCGTGGGTCTCGTCCACATGGAGCAGGGCGGGGGCGTCGGGCCGGTCCGCGGCCGCGCGCAGGGCGTGTTCGGCGTAGTTGAGTGTCGCGCCGGGGAACCACTGGGCGCCCGGCATGGAGCGGTCCGCGAGCACGCGGTCGGGCGGCGTCGAGAAACGGACGTCGAACCACTGTGCGACGGCTGCCCAGAAGGTCTCGAGCTCCTCCACCGACCAGCGGTGCAGGGCCGCGTACCCGCCCTCGGCGGGGGCACCGTGGTGCCGGGCGGCCCAGGCCTGGAACTCGGTGATCCGCGCGCGGGCGATGCGTTCCGGATCGGGCTGCCAGAGGGGCAGGGCATTCGCGGTCGACATGGGGCGGCTCCCGGACTGTGCGCATGGTGTGCGTCCCGCGCGCACGGGCTGGGGTGTGCGCGTGACGCGGCTGACAGGGACGATGCCATGTGATCGACTTCCGCACCAGGGTGCCCCTCACACACGCCGTGTCGTGGGATGTGCTCCGCCCGTGGATGAACGGCAGTTGAACGGCACGCCCGCGGGCAGCGGCGAGTGGCAGGGTGAGCAGCATGGACGGTCGTGACCTGGTGCGTTCGGTGAGGGCGGTCGGCTCGATGGGCCCGGCTCAGGGGTTGCGCGCCGTACGGGCGGCGTGGCGCAGGCACCGCGCCGACGCCACCGGACTGCCGCGGCGCGGCCCCGAGCGGGCGCGCGCGCCGGGCGCGGTCCGGGAGGGGGTGCCCGGGCCGGGCGGCGGGGTCGTCCGGTTCGCCCGCTCCGAGCTGCGCGTGCTGGTCACGGGGAGCGGGGCGGTCTTCCTGGGCTGGGACGGGGCGGGGCCCGAACCGTCGTACGCGCTGGCCGGACCGTGTCCCGAGCCGGATCCGCGGGCGGTGCTCGAACCGGACACGGACGGCGGCTGGCGGGTCGTGGCCGAGCGGGTGACCGTCGCCGTGTCCCGCCAGGGCGCCGTGGACGTGCTCACCCCCGGAGGGGTGCTGCTGCGCCGGGAAATGCCGCCCCGGTGGTGGGAGCCGGCCGGCGGTGGCCCGGCCCGCTGGATGCAGCGCTCGGAGGTGGCGGCCGACGCCCGGTTCTTCGGGCTCGGCGGGCGGGCGCCGGGGCCCCGGCTGCGCTCCGGCCGGTACCGGCTGTGGAACACCGGCCCGCGCCCCGGCGGGACCGGGGACGGTCCGCCGCCCTGCACGATGCCGGTCCAGGTGGTGGTGGCCGACGCGGGCACCCATCTGGTCTTCCACGACAACCCGTGGGACGGCACGGTGACGCTGCTGGAGGGAGAGGAGGGCCGTGGCTCGGGGCACGACCGGCCCGGGACGAGCGAGCTGCGCATGGCGGGCGGCCCGCTGCGCTGCTGGGTGATGGCGGGCACGCCCGCGCGCGTGCTGCTGGCCTGGGCCTCCCTGAGCGGGGCGCCCGCGGTCCCGCCCGGGTGGGCGTTCGGCCACCATCTCGCGGGGGCCGGTGCGGGCGGTGCGGAGGAGGTCCGCCGGATCGTGGCCGGGCACCGGGAGCACGGGCTGCCGCTCGACGCCGTGCACCTGGACTCCGGCCGGCCCGGCGCGCGTGAGGTGTTCACCGTCGGCCGGGACCGGTTCCCCGCGCTGCCGGAGCTGGCGGACGAGCTGCGACAGGACGGCGTCCGGCTGGTGTCGGCGGTCCGCCCCGCGGTCGGTGCCGGGCCGGGCGGCTCCGTCCACGACCGCGGTGCGGCCGGGGACGTCTTCGTGCGGGACGCGGCGGGGACCGTGGTGCGGGGTGTGGGCGCGGCCGGGGAGGCCGTCTTCCCCGACCTCACCGACGCGCGCGTGCGGGACTGGTGGGGCGGTCTGTACGCGGAGCCGCTCGCGCTGGGATGCGCGGGCTTCTGGCACGAGGGGGACGAGCCGACGTCGCTCACCGCGTTCGGTGAGGCGACGCTGCCCCGGTCGGCGCGGCACGCCCTGGACGGCGCCGGCGGGGATCATCGCGAGGCGCACAACGTGTACGCGCTGTCCATGGCCCGGGCGGCGTACGAAGGGCTGCGGCGGCTGGTGCCCGACGAGCGGCCGTGCGTGGTGTCGCGCGCCGGGTGGGCCGGCCAGCAGCGGTACGGGGGCGTCCGCTCGGGGCCGGTGGCGGCGGGCTGGCCGGGGCTGCGGGCGTCGCTGGCGGTGGTCCTGGGCCTCGGCCTGTGCGGGGTGCCCCTGGCGGGCGCGGACGTCGGAGGGACCGGCGACGCGCCGTCCCCCGAGCTGTACGTGCGGTGGCTGCAGCTCGGCGCGCATCTGCCGTTGCTGCGCACCCACGCGGTCCCGCGCGAGGGGCGCCCGCACACCGGCGGGTCCGGCGTCGACGTGGTGGCCCTCGCCCGGGCGGCGCTGCTCGAACGGCGTCGTCTGCAGCCGTACTTCATGACGCTGGCGCACCTGGCCCGGCGCACGGGGGCGCCGCCGGTGCGGCCCCTGTGGTGGGCGACGCCGGAGGACCGCGCCCTGCGGGACTGCGAGGATGCCTTCCTGCTGGGCGACGCCCTGCTGGTGGCGCCGGTGACGGCTCCCGGCACCGTGCGCCGCACCGTGCCCCTGCCGCGCGGGCGCTGGTACGACACAGCGACGGAGCGGGCGTACGAGGGCCCGGCCCGGGTGGCGGCCGACGCGCCGCTGGAGCGGATACCGGTGTTCGCCCGGGCCGGCGCGGTGCTGCCCGTGCGGGGGCCGCGCGGCGGGCTGGAACTGGAGGTCTGGGCGCCCGCCCGGGGCCGGAGCGGGGGCGGCACGGTGCTGCCGGACACCGGGGACGGGTGGAAGGAGCCGGAGCCGGAGCGGTACACCACCCGGTGGGCGGGCTCCCGGGTCGTCGTCGAGCGCGAGGGGGACGACGGTGCCGGGCCCCCGCCCCATCCGGTGCGGCTGCGCGGGGTGGAGGCGGGCTGACGCGCGGCGGGACGCCCGCCGGGGTCAGATGTAGCGGCCCTCGAACCAGGCCCGCGCGGCGAGGGTGTGAAGGGGGAACGCGAGTTCCTCGGGGCGACGCATCAGGCGGCGGCCGTCGGTCTCGTCGGTGGCGGTGAAGGGCGGCAGGACGTCGGCGGAGCGCTCCGGGAGGAGCCCGAACAGCAGCAGGTGCCCGTCCGGGGAGCTCATGGCGTCGGCGAGCCGCACGTCGCGGCTCTCCGCGTCGATGCCGGTCTCCTCCCTCAGTTCGCGGACGACGGCCTGCCGCCAGTCCTCCCGGTCGTCGAGGAAGCCGCCGGGCAGCGCCGCTCCGCCGCGCGCGGGAGGGATGGTCCGGGTGATGACGACCAGGCCGGTGCCCTGGGTGTCGTACACGGGCTGGAGGGCCACCGCGACGGGCAGCGGGTTGCGGTAGGCCGTGGTGCTGCAGGCCGGGCAGGTGCGGGGCCAGCCGGTGACGCCCTGTCCGTAGCGCGTGCCGCAGCTCGAACAGTGGGAGCCCGGTGCGGCGTTGCCGGCGGGTGGGTGAGTTCTGGACACGCGCGGACTGTATCCGATCATCACAACGTCCGGCCGGGGGCGTACGGACGGCTCCCCCGCGCGGGGCGCACAACCGGTGCGGTCGGCGACCTTGACGCCCCCTGGGCGCCGGTGAACACTTCCCGTGTCAGTCGGCATCGCCGCACATCCCGGCGCATTCCAGCACGCCGCGGCGGGGGTCCCGTATGCCGGGGCCCGCTCCCCCACGGGCGGTGCGACGGCAACGCACGCCCGTCACGCAGGCCGGGCGGGGCGCGGACCGCCCCTGCTCCCGGCCGGCGCCGCCATGGGAAACGCATCCTGCACGTGAGGTCCGGGGCCGAGGCGTCCCGGGCCGGGCCTAGGAGCCGCCATGAGCAATGGAGACATATTCGTCGGGGAGATCATCGGCACCGCCATCCTCATCCTGTTCGGCGCCGGGGTCGTCGCGGCGGTCGTCCTGAACTACTCGAAGGCCAAGGACGCCGGATGGGTCGTCATCGCGCTGGGCTGGGGTTTCGGTGTGATGGCGGGGGCCTACACCGCGGCGCCCCTGTCCGGCGGGCACCTCAACCCGGCGGTCACCCTCGGCATCGCCATCGACACCGGGGACTGGGACCAGGTCCACGTGTACGTGGCCGGGCAGCTGGTGGGCGCGATGCTGGGCGCCGTGCTGTGCTGGCTGGTCTACTACGCGCAGTTCCGGGCCAACGCGGAGGAGGACCTCGCCCAGCCGACGCTCGGCATCTTCTCCACGATCCCCGCGATCCGCCATCCCGTCGCCAACCTCGTCACCGAGATCATCGCGACCGTGGGTCTGGTGCTGCCGATCCTGGCCTTCGGACTCACCAAGGGGCTCGGCGAGTCGGGCACCTCCATCCTGATCGTCTCGTTCCTGGTGGTCGGCATCGGCCTGTCGCTCGGCGGTCCGACCGGATACGCCATCAACCCGGCCCGCGACCTGGGGCCGCGCGTGGTGCACGCGCTGCTCCCGATCCCCAACAAGGGCACCTCGGACTGGGGATACGCGTGGGTCCCCGTCGTGGGGCCCCTCATCGGGGCGGCCCTGTCCGGGGTCATCTTCAACGCGGCCTTCTGATCCGCAGCACGGCCCTCCGCACGAACAGCCCTCCGCACGAGCAGTCTTCCGAACGAGCAGTTCTCCGAACGTACCGAACGTACCGACGAAGGGGACGCCATGACGGACACGTTCGTCGCCGCGATCGATCAGGGCACCACCTCCAGTCGTTGCATCGTCTTCAACCAGCACGGCGCGATCGTCGCCGTCGACCAGCGCGAACACCGCCAGATCTTCCCCAAGCCGGGCTGGGTGGAGCACGACGCCACCGAGATCTGGTCCAAGGTGCAGGCGGTGGTCGCCGGGGCGCTCGCGAAGGCCGGTCTGCGGGCCGACGAGCTGAGCGCGCTCGGCATCACCAACCAGCGGGAGACCACGGTCCTGTGGGACCGCGCCACGGGCAAGCCCGTGCACAACGCGATCGTGTGGCAGGACACGCGCACGGCCGCCCTCTGCCGCCAACTGGGCGGCTCCGACGGGCAGGACCGTTTCCGCGAACAGACCGGGCTGCCGCTGGCCAGCTACTTCTCCGGGCCCAAGGCGGCCTGGCTGCTGGACAACGTGCCCGGGCTCCGGGCCCGCGCGGAGAACGGCGACATCGCGTTCGGCACCATCGACTCCTGGCTCATCTGGAACCTGACGGGCGGCCCGGACGGCGGCCGGCACGTCACGGACGTGACCAACGCGGGCCGCACCATGCTGATGAACCTGGAGACGCTCCAGTGGGATCCCTCGATCCTGTCGGCGATGAACGTGCCGGAGGCGGTCCTGCCGGAGATCAGGTCGTCCGCGGAGGTGTACGGCACGGCCGTGGGCCCCCTGGCTGGCGTGCCGGTGGCGTCGGCCCTCGGGGACCAGCAGGCGGCGGTGTTCGGGCAGGCGTGCTTCGACGTGGGCACGGCGAAGAACACCTACGGCACGGGCAGCTTCCTGCTGCTGAACACCGGTGACCGGCCGGTGCCGTCGAAGAGCGGGCTCTTGACGACGATGGGCTACCGGATCGGTGAGGAGGCGCCCGTCTACTGCCTGGAGGGGTCCATCGCCATCACCGGGGCGCTGGTCCAGTGGTTCCGCGACCAGCTCGGCATCATCCGCAGCGCCGACGAGATCGAGCCGCTGGCGGCGAGCGTGTCGGACAACGGCGGGGCGTACATCGTGCCCGCGTTCTCGGGCCTGTTCGCGCCCTACTGGCGTTCCGACGCGCGGGGCGTGGTCACCGGCCTCACCCGGTACGTCACCAAGGCCCACCTCGCGCGGGCGGTGCTGGAGGCGACGAGCTGGCAGACCCGTGAGGTGGTGGACGCCATGCACCAGGACTCCGGGGTGCGCATCACCACCCTGAAGGTCGACGGCGGCATGACGAAGAACAACCTGCTGATGCAGCATCAGGCGGACGTGCTCGGCGTGCCGGTGATCCGGCCCAGGGTGTCCGAGACGACCTGCCTGGGGGCCGCCTACGCCGCCGGGCTGGCCACGGGCGTGTGGAACGGGCTGGACGAACTGAAGGCGCACTGGCAGAAGGACGCCGAGTGGGAGCCGGCGATGGCGGCCGAGGTGCGCGAGAGCGAGTACCGCAACTGGCGCAGGGCCGTGGAGAAGAGCTTCGGCTGGGTCGAGGAGGGCGACGGGTGAACCCGCCCCGCGCGTGACCGCCTCGGGCGTGATCCCCTCACGCGCGTGCTCCCGCCGCGTCGGCGCGGCGGGAGCACGGCTTCGTCCGTGAGATGGTGCGGGCCCGGGGTCAGGTGGTGACGGCCGGGCGCTGCCGCGCGGCCTGCGCCATGGCGTGCTGGACCACGCCGACCAGGACCTCCTTGACCGACTCACGGTCCCGGGCGTCGCACATCAGCAGCGGGACGTGGTCGTCGAGGTCGAGGGCCTGCCGGATGTCCTCGGGCGGGTAACGGTCGGCGCCCTCGAAGCAGTTGACCCCGACCACGAAGGGGATGGAGCGGCGCTCGAAGTAGTCGATGGCCGCGAAACAGTCCTCCAGCCGCCGCGTGTCGGCGAGGACGGTGGCGCCGAGGGCGCCCTCGGACAGTTCGTCCCACATGAACCAGAACCGCTCCTGACCGGGCGTGCCGAAGAGGTACAGCACGAGGTCCTCGCGCAGCGTGATGCGGCCGAAGTCCATGGCCACGGTGGTGGTGTTCTTCGCCTCCACCCCGCTGACGTCGTCGACCGGACGTCCCGCCTCGGTGAGCAGTTCCTCGGTGCGCAGCGGCCGGATCTCGCTCACGGCGCCGACGAGCGTGGTCTTGCCCACGCCGAAGCCGCCGGCCACGAGGATCTTGAGCGTGACGGGCTCGACCGGCGGCTTCCCGCGCTCGGAACGGCCGAAGATCATCGGTTGCTTCTCCTGCTCTGAGGGGCGGACGGTGGGCCGTACCCTCCGCCGCCGGGGGTTTCGATGACGAGGACGTCTCCGGGGCGCACATCGGCCGAGTCGCTCCCGGCGAGGCGGACGACGGTGCCGTCCGCCCGTTCGATCCGGTTGGCGCCGGGCGCACCGGGCTCACCTCCGGCCATCCCGTACGGGGGGACCCGGCGGTGCTGGGACAGGGTGGAGACGGTCATGGGTTCCAGGAAGCGGAGCCGGCGCACCGCGCCGTCCCCTCCGGGCCACCGTCCGGCGCCGCCGCTGCCGGTGCGCACCGCGAACTCCTCCAGGCGGACGGGCAGTCGCCACTCGAGCACCTCGGGGTCGGTCAGGCGCGAGTTGGTCATGTGGGTCTGCACCACGGAGGCGCCGGGGAAGCCGTCGCCGGCCCCGGACCCGGAGGCGACGGTCTCGTAGTACTGGTGGCGGGCGTTGCCGAAGGTGATGTTGTTCATGGTGCCGGAGCCCTCCGCCTGGACGCCGAGCGCGGCGTAGAGGGCGCCGGTGATGGCCTGGGAGGTCTCGACGTTGCCCGCGACGACGGCGGCGGGCGGCTCGGGGGCCAGCATGGACCCGGGCGGCACGACGATCGTCAGGGGCCGCAGGCACCCGTCGTTGAGGGGGATGTCGTCGGCGACGAGGGTGCGGAAGACGTACAGGACGGCCGCGTTCACGACGGCGGACGGGGCGTTGAAGTTGGTCGGCAGCTGGGCGGACGTCCCGGTGAAGTCGACGGTCGCGGAGCGGTGGGCGCGGTCGACGCTCACGCGCACGCGGATGACCGCGCCCGAGTCGGTCTCGTAGGCGTACTCGCCGTCGTCGAGGGCGTCGATGACGCGCCGCACCGCCTCCTCGGCGTTGTCCTGGACGTGCTTCATGTACGCCTGGACGACGTCGAGGCCGTAGGTGTCGATCATGTGCCGGACCTCGTCGACGCCCTTCTGGTTGGCGGCGATCTGGGCGCGCAGGTCGGCGAGGTTGGTGGCCGGGTTGCGGGAGGGATGGGGCGCGGAGGTCAGCAGGCGGAGGGTGTCCTCCTCCAGGAGACGGCCGTGCTCGGCGAGCAGCCAGTTGTCGAAGAGGACGCCCTCCTCCTCGATGGTGCGGCTGTCGGCGGGCATGGAGCCGGGGGCGATGCCGCCGATCTCGGCGTGGTGGCCGCGTGAGGCCACCAGGAAGAGGACCTCCGGCTCACCGTCCGGGCCGGTGTCGGCGTCGGGGCGGCCGGGGCCGAAGACGGGGGTGATGACGGTGACGTCGGGCAGGTGGGTGCCGCCGTGGTAGGGGTCGTTGACGGCGTAGGTGTCGCCGGGCCGCATGCGGGAGCCGCGCCGCCCAAGGACCTCCTTCACGCTGGTGCCCATCGAGCCCAGGTGGACGGGGATGTGGGGGGCGTTGGCCACCAGGTTGCCGTCCGGGTCGAAGAGGGCGCAGGAGAAGTCCAGGCGCTCCTTGATGTTGACGGACTGGGCGGTCGATTCGAGGCGGGCGCCCATCTGTTCGGCGATGGACATGAAGAGGTTGTTGAAGACCTCCAGCAGCACCGGGTCCGCTTCTGTGTCCAGTCGGGAACTCTGTGTGACCGTGGCCCGTTCCATGATCAGGTGCCCGCCGTCGGTCGCGGCGGCGCGCCAGCCGTCGTCGACGACGGTGGTGGAACCGGCCTCGGTGATGATCGCGGGTCCGGTGACGGTCCGGCCGGGAGCGAGTTCCTGCCGCTGGTGCAGGGGCACGTCGCGCCAGGCGCCGCCGGTGTGGAGCCGGACGGTGCTCGGGTCGCCGGCGGCTTCGGCAGGGGTGGCGAGGGTGGAGAGGTCGGGGGGTGCGGTGATGCCGGTGGCTTCCACGGAGAGGGCTTCGACGACGACCGGCCGGTCGAGTGTGAAGGAGTACGTGGCGCGATGACGGTCCTCGAAGGCGTGCCGCATCGTCTCCGGCCGGCTCAGTTCCACGGTGAGGGTGGTGTCGGTGCCGTCGTAGCGGAGCTGGGCCCGGCGGGTCACCTCGATCCGGTCGTCGGGGACGTCCTCGGCCCGCAGTTCGGTGCGGGCGGCGGCCTCCAGGTCGTCGGCCGTCTTCTCCACGCCCGGCATCGAGGCGGGTTCGAGCGGCACCTCGACGGACTGCTCCCGCATGGCGGTGGTATCGGCGAGCCCGATGCCGAGGGCGGAGAGGACGCCCGCCATGGGCGGCACCAGGACGGTGCGGATGCCGAGCGAGTCGGCGACCATGCACGCGTGCTGGCCGCCGGCGCCGCCGAAGGTCGTCAGCGCGTAGCGAGTGACGTCGTGGCCCTTCTGCACGGAGATCCGCTTCACCGCGGCGGCGATGTTCGCCACGGCGATCTGCAGGTAGCCCTCGGCGACCTGTTCCGGTGTGCGGTCGTCGCCCGTCCGCTCCCGGATCTCGCGCGCGAGGCCGGCGAAACGGTCCCGGACCAGGGCGGTGTCGAGGGGCTGGTCGCGGCCGGGGCCGAAGACCGTGGGGAAATGCGCCGCCTGGATGCGGCCGAGCATCACGTTGGCGTCGGTGACCGCGAGGGGGCCGCCGCCCCGGTAGCAGGCCGGTCCAGGGTCGGCGCCCGCCGAGTCGGGACCGACCCGGTAGCGGGAGCCGTCGAAGTGCAGGACCGAGCCGCCGCCGGCCGCCACGGTGTGGATGTCCAGCATCGGCGCGCGCAGCCGGACGCCGGCGATCAGTGTGGTGAAGACGCGTTCGTAGGCGCCCGCGAAGTGCGAGACGTCGGTGGAGGTGCCGCCCATGTCGAAGCCGATGACCCGGTCGAAGCCGGCCAGCTGCGACATGCGCGCCATCCCGACGATGCCGCCGGCCGGTCCGGACAGGATGGCGTCCTTGCCGCGGAACTGCCCGGCCTCGGTGAGCCCGCCGTTGGACTGCATGAACATCAGCCGGGCGCCTCCGAGTGCGTCGGCGACACGCCGCACATAGCGGCGGAGCCCGGGCGAGAGGTAGGCGTCGACGACGGCGGTGTCCCCGCGGGGGACGAGCTTCATCAGGGGGCTGACCTCGCTGGAGAGCGAGATCTGCGGGAAACCCACGCGGGCGGCGAGCTCCCCCACGGCCTGTTCATGGGCGGGGTGGAGGTGGCTGTGCAGACAGACCACGGCGACGGCCCGGATGCCGTCGTCGTACGCCTGCCGCAGCGGCCCGGCCAGGGCGTGGAGGTCGGGCGGGCGCAGCACGGTGCCGTCGGGGGCGACGCGTTCGTCCACCTCGACGACCCGCTCGTACAGCATGTCGGGCAGGTCGATGCGGCGGGCGAAGATGTGCGGGCGGTTCTGGTAGGCGATGCGGAGGGCGTCGCGGAAGCCGCGGGTGATGACGAGCAGGGTCCGCTCGCCCTTGTGTTCGAGGAGGGCGTTGGTGGCGACCGTCGTCCCCATCCGGACGGCCTCGACCGGCTCCGCGGAGTCCCCCAGCAGCTCACGGATGCCCGCGACCGCCGCGTCGGCGGTGGCGCCCGCGCCGGGGCGGGCGGCGGCCGGGTTGTCCGAGAGCACCTTGTGCGTGAGCAGCCGGCCGTCGGGACGGCGCGCGACGATGTCGGTGAACGTGCCGCCCCTGTCGACCCAGAACTGCCAGCCCGTCATGTCAGTACCCCGCTCCCGCGCCGTTCACAGCGCCCGGAGGCCGTCGATCACGTCGCGCAGAATACTCTCGTCCGGCAGCTCGGCGGGCGGTACCGGACGGTTCACGTGCACGAACGCGGCGTCGACGAGATCGCCGACGAGGACCCGCACCACGCCGATCGGAAGATCCAGTTCCGCGGCGAGTTCGGCGACCGTCTGGGGCGTGTCCCGGCACCGTTCCACGATGTCCACGTGCTCCGGGGACAGCGTGGGGTCGGTCTCCGGGTCGTCGGCGTGACGCTCGGTGACGACCATCGCGATCAGGTCGAGGCGGTGCTGGGCCGCACTGGTGGTGCGGCCGCGGGTCATGGCGTAGGGGCGGACCACCGGTCCGGCCTCGTCGTCGAACCAGTGGCTGCTTCCCTGCCCGTCAGAGCTCATGTCATCCCACTACCCGCCGGAGGGCAGATCGGTGCGTGGAGCGGCCGCCAGATGCGCACCGACCCGCTTGACGAGGAGCGTCATCTCGTAGGCGACCTGTCCGACGTCGGAGTCGGCATCGGCGAGCACGGCCAGGCAGCTGCCGTCGCCGGCGGCCGTGACGAACAGGAACGCCTCGTCGAGCTCCACGACGGTCTGGCGGACACTGCCCGCCTCGAAGTGGCGGCCCACGCCCTTGGCGAGGCTGTGGAATCCGGAGGCGACGGCGGCCAGGTGCTCGCTGTCCTCCCGGGTCAGGTCCCGGGACGCGCCGGTGGGCAGGCCGTCGCCGGACAGGACGATCGCCTTGCGGATACTGGCGACGCGCTCCACCAGGTCGTCCAGCAGCCAGTTCAGCTGCCCCTTGTCGGTCGCGTCGTGGCCGGTCGTGTTCGGTGCGGTCATCGACCGTCCCCCTTGCTCGTTCCTCGTGGTGCCGTGCCGTCGTGGCCTTCGTCGCCCGCGGCGTTCTCCTCACGGCCGCGCTGCCAGCCGCGCTGCAGCGAGGCCATGCGGCTGCGTACTTCCTCCGCGTCCCGCTCGACGGGCGGGCCGGTGTCCTCGGTGTGCCGTTCGGCACTGTGCTTGAGCTGCGGCGCGAGGCTGGCCTGCCGCACCCGGCGGGGCAGCGCGCCGTCGGCGGCGCCCGGCCGTGCGGGGCCGTCGTCCGGCTGCGGCCGGGCCGCCGGTGCGCCGTCCTGTCCGCCGTTCTGCCCGCCGGGTCCGACGGCGGGGAGGCGGGTGCGGCGGGGCAGACCGGAGGGCGTCTCGGAGCCGGGATTCCGGCCGGAGGGCGCGGCGGGCGGGTCGTGGTCCGGTGCGTCCTGGTCCCGGCCGCCGGATCCGCCGGGCGCGGGGCGGGCGTCGTCGCCGCGCCGGCGGGCCGGCAGGGGCGGCAGTGCGGGCCGGCCGGTGTCTCCTCCGGCGTCCGGTGCCCCGGGCTCCCCCGGCCCGTCGGCGCGGGATCCGATGGCGGGGGATGAGGTGCGGCGCCGGCTCGGCAGCGGGGTGGCGGGCTCCCGGTACGGCCGGTCGGTGCCGGGGGTCTGCGCCTGCCTGCCGTCCCGCCGTCGTTCCGCCAGGGACGGCGGACCGTCCCGTTCGGGGCGCGAGGACGACACGGCGCCGTTCTGCTCCGGCCGGTCGCAGCGGGAGCGCGGGTCCCCGACCGGACGGCCGTGCGAACTGACCAGCTTCGGGCTCCTGCGGCGCATCAGGGGGACGGGGGCGGCCACCTGGTCGTCCGTCGCGTCCTCCGGTCCGCCGTCGGTTCCCGGGCGGCCGCGCTGCGGCTCCCGTCCCCTGGAGCGCTCGTCGTCGGTGCGGGCCGGGGAGCGGCGGCGGAACAGCCCGCCGTGCTCGCCGTCCTCGTCGTCCAGCGCGCCGGGGAACCCGTCGAGGGCGCCCGGGTCGACGGAGGCGTCCAGGCCCACCGGGGCTTCCAGTTCGACGGGGCCGTCGAGCAGCCCGGCGGGCAGACCGGGCAGTGCGACGGGCACCTGGGACAGGGCGGCGCGGCGGCTCTCCTCGGACTCCTTGTCCCTGGCGTCCTTGCCGCGCTGCGGCCGGTCGAGCCGGAAGCCGACGCCGTTGGTGTCGGGCACGTCGTCCGTGAGCAGCGCGTCGGGGATGAACACGACGGCGGTGGTGCCGCCGTACGGGGAGGGCTGCAGGGAGACCCGGACGTTCTGCCGCTGGGCGAGCCGGCTGACCACGAACAATCCGAGCCGGTCGGTGTCGGACAGCTCGAACTCCGGGGTCTCGGCGAGCCGCAGGTTGGCGTCCAGCAGCGCCTCGGCCGTCATACCGAGGCCCCGGTCGTGGATCTCCAGGGTGAAGCCGTTGGCGACGCGTTCGCCGAGGACCTGCACCGCGGTGTGCGGCGGCGAGAACACGGTGGCGTTCTCCAGGAGTTCGGCCACGAGATGGGTGAGGTCGGTGACGGCGGGACCGGTGACGGCGACCCGCGGCAGGCGCCGCACCTCGATGCGTTCGTAGTCCTCCACCTCGGCGACGGCGGCGCGCACGATGTCCATGAGCTGGACCGGCTTGCGCCACTGCCGGGACGGTGCGGCGCCGGAGAGGATGACCAGACCCTCGGCGTGCCGGCGCATACGGGTCGTGAGGTGGTCCAGCCGGAACAGATCGGCCAGTTCCTCGGTGTCCTCGGTCCTGCGCTCCATGGTGTCCAGGAGGGTGAGCTGCTTGTGCAGCAGGACCTGGCTGCGCCGGGCGAGGTTGACGAACACCTCGGAGACGCCGGCGCGCAGCTCGGCCTGTTTGACGGCGGCCTCGACGGCGGCGCGGTGGAGGGTGTTGAGGGCCTGGCCGACCTCGCCGATCTCGTTCTTGTCGTACTCCAGGCGCGGCACCTCGGTCTCGACGTCGACCTGTTCGCCCGCGGAAAGACGGCGCATCACGCCGGGCAGCCGCACCCCGGACGCCTCGAGGGCCTCCAGGCGGAGCTGTCGCAGGTCGCGGATGAGGCCGCGTCCGACGCGTACCGACAGGAACAGCGACAGCAGCAGGGCGAGCAGGCCCAGCACCCCGGCGACGACGGCCTGGGTGATGACGCCCATGGCGACCGGCCGGACCCGGTCCTGGTAGCGGTCGACGGCCTGGTCGTTGAGGGAGCCGAGTTCCTCGAGCACGGTGCCGGCCGCGGTGTCCCAGCTCTTCGCGCTGATCCCGCGGGGCGGCCCGGTGCCGGAGGAGACGGCCGCCTCCTCACCGACGCGCAGCGGGGCGGACGAGGCGTTCTTCCAGAAGGTCACGTAGCGGTCGCGTTCGGCGCTCGGGAGCTGCGGCAGGCTCGCGTCGTACAGCAGCGAACGCTGGGCGACGAGGTCGGAGACCTCCCGCACCTCGGCGCGGGACAGCCTGCCGACGATCAGGGCGGAGCCGAGCAGGGCGTCCTCGCGGGAGAGGAGCTCACGGGCCCGGGCGAGGTTGACGAGGGCCCGGTACTGCTTGTCCAGGCTGACGTCGTCGACGACGTGGAGGTTGGCCAGCAGGATGTAGCAGGGGTCGACGAGCCGGTTGTACAGGTCCAGCGCCTGGGCGCGGTCGACGGTGCCGTCCTCGACGCTGCGCCGCAGCGACTCGATCCCGTCGAAGGAGTCGAGGACCGCGCTCAGGTCCTCGGTGTCCTCGCCCAACGCCTCGCGGACGTCGGACTTCGCCACGTTCGCGCGGACGCTGCTGACGGCCTTGTCGGTGGCGGCGCGGCTGCGGCGGAGGGCGGCGAGCCCGTCGGAGGCGCGCGGGTCGGCGAGGTGGACCAGCGTCAGGCGCCGCTCCTGTTGCAGGACGCGAACGGTGTCCTCGACGGGGTAGCCGACTTCCTCCATGACCGAGGAGACGTCGAACAGGTGGCTCGCCTCCCGCCCCGTGAGCACCGTGGCGAAGGCCCAGATGGTCGTCAGGGACAGCAGCGGCACGAGAAGCAGCGCCACGATCTTCCGGCGGATGGACTTCCCGCGAAAGCGCATGGCCTCCCCCAGCTCGGCCCCCTTCCGGCCGGGGGCGCACATGTGCGTCAACAAACGGCGCGAGCCTACTACCGAGGCACAGTTAACTCGAAGACCTGTCCGGAAGCCGAACTTCCGGAGCGGCGGGCCGTGATGGCGACGTGTCCGGGCATTGCGGGAGATCGCCACCCGGCCTCCCGGGGCACGCCCGGCCGGTCGATCCGGGGCCCGGTGCACGGCAGTTGGCCGGAATTCCGCCCGGTCGGGAACCTTTTCGCGTTCTGTTCGTCCTTCTCTGTGGGAAATGGGGGCGGAATCGGCCACAGGAGCCGTGTCCCGCACCTGGGCGGCGTAAATCAGCGCAAGCCGGGCAGTCGCGGAAGGTACGGGTCCGCGGATCCGGGCAGCGGACTGGCGGCGGTGGGGAGTGACACGGTGATGGGCACGGCGGAGCGGCGCGAGGCGCCGGAGGAGGGTGCGGCGGTCCAGGTGATGACGCGTGCGGACACGGACGCACCCGACCGGGTCACCCCCGGCGACGGACGGACGGAGGCCGGCACGACGGGTCGCCCGATGTCCTCCCGGGACGGTGCGGGGAGGTCCGGCCCGGCGCGCGGCGCCCGCCCGGAGCAGCCCCGTGAGCGGGGCGGCGACGCGGCACGGGCGGACACGCGGCATCCCGTGACGGAGCCGGTGGCACAGCAGGTGACGGAGGATCGGGAAGCCTCCCGGCCCCTGTGGGTCGAGGAGCCCGCCCGGCGGCGCCGACTGCCCGATCCGGTCCGGACGGCGGCCGTCCGCGCGGTGCTCGTCATCGCGGTGACGCTGATTCAGGCCATGATCGCCTTCCTGTGCACCCTGGCCGGGTCCTGGCTGGCGTTCCCGATGGTGATCAGCAGCGTGATCAGCACCATCCTGGCCACCTGGGGCGTCCTGGACGTCTGGGTCACCCGCCAGGTGTGGAACCAGCGCCATGGAGTGGTCTCCACGCCCCGCAGCACCGCCCGGGCCCTGCGGCGCGAGCGGCGCCGGGCCCGTCGCGAGGCGCGCGCCGCGGAGCGGACGCAGGCCCGCATACGCCGCCGCGGCGGAGCGGGGCAGCTGTCGCACCCCTGAGGCGCCTGCGGGTGTGACCCTCGTCCGGGAAGGCGCCGTCGCAGCTGTGACTCCGTCACGGGTGCGACGGCGTGCGGGCTGTGCCCCGTGCGGGCGGTGACCCTGAGTCGGTGGACCGGTCGGCACGGAGCCGGAAGGGCCGGACCACCGGCCACATCCGGCCACCACCCCTGGAGATAATCTGCTCGTTCGCACCGCGCCCCCGCATGCGCCGTGCGAACGGCATCCCGGTGCAGCGGGGGGCTCGGTCCCGCGGCGTGCGGCCGACTCCCGCCGGGCCGGCAGGCAGGCGGCAGGAGTGGAGCCATGGTCCCGACGCGCGAGCAGTCCCGCCCCGAGGAGACGCACGGGCGGGGCACGGACCGGTCGGGTCGCGGCCCCAGCGGCTCCCCTGGCGGCTCCCCTGGCGGCTCCACTGACGGCTCCACTGACGGCTCCAGGGATGGCTCCACGGGCAGCTCCACGGGCTCGGTCCAGTCGGTGGACCGCGCGGTGAGCGTGCTCGAGATCCTCGCCCGGCTCGGCGAGGCGGGCGTGACCGAGATCGCCGGCGACCTCGGGGTGCACAAGTCCACGGCGTCCCGGCTGCTCGGGGTCCTGGAGAACCGCGGCCTGGTGACGCAGAGTCATGACCGGGGCAAGTACCGGCTGGGCGCCGGTGTCCTGCGCCTCGCCGGGGCGGCGGCCGTCCGGCTGGACATCTCCCAGGAGGGCGTCCCCGTCTGCCGGGAACTGGCCGACGAACTGTGCGAGACCGTCAACCTCGCAGTGCTGGACGACGACGCCGCGGTCAACATCATGCAGGCCCGCGGCACGGCCGCCGTCACCGCCCAGAACTGGCTCGGCCGGCGCACCCCGCTGCACGCCACCGCCAACGGCAAGGTGCTGCTGGCCCATCTCCCGCCGACCCTGCGGGACGGGCTCCTGGCCCGGCCCCTCCAGCGCTTCACGGAGCACACCGTCACCGGGGCCGCCGCGTTGCGGGGCGAGCTGGAGACGGTCGTCGAGCAGGGGTACGCAAGCACCCTCGAGGAGCTGGAGCTCGGCCTCTCCGCCGTGGCAGCCCCGGTGCGGTCCCACGAGGGCAGGGTCGTCGCCGCGATCAGTGTCTCCGGCCCCGTGTACCGGCTCACCCCGCAGCGGCTGCCGGCGCTGGGAGAACGGGCGGCAGCGGCGGCGGCCGACCTGTCCCGGCGCATGGGCTACGGCTTCTGACGCACCGGGACCCCCGGAGCCGTCGTGTCCTCGGCCCCGGCGCCCGTCCGGCCGGGCGGCTCCCGCCCCTTCCGCGGATCAGCCGCCGGCCGGGACCGCCCCGGACGCCGGCGCCGCTCCCCCGCCCCGGCTCCTGTCCGCCACGTCCCGGCCCCCGCCCTGCTCTTCGTCCCGGTCGCGGTCCTCGTCTGCGCTCCCGGTCCCGCTTCCGCCCTGGCGCTGTTCCTGGTGCGGGAGCTGCTGACCGGCCCGGTCCGGCTGCCGGTCACGGCCGGGTGCCGGCGCGGGCCGCTTGAACATGCGGGTGGCCGTGATCTCGCTGTGCGCGGCCTCCTGGTCGGGGTCCTGCTGGGGCAGGCCGGGCCGCAGGTGTTCCTCCACACTGATGTACTTGAGGCCCGCCCGCAGGTCGGCGTCGTTGCGCAGGCGGATGACCAGCGGGAACTCGGCGAGCGCCGTGGTGTCGAACAAGCCGGTGGTGTACAGGAGCTGCACGCCCAGCGCGTCCGCGACGGCCCGCTGGAGTTCCAGCAGGTAGGTCGCGTTGGCACGGCCGATGGGGTTGTCGAGGAACAGGGTGCCCGCGTGGCGGTGCCGGTCCCGGCCCCGGTCGTTGGAGCGCAGGGCGGCCATCGTGCAGTACAGGGCGATGGCCGCGGTGAGCAGCTGGCCGCCGGAGAACACGTCGCCCATCTGTCCGACGGGCACGCGCTCGGCGCGCAGGACGGCGTCCGGCTTGAGGATCTCCACGGCGACGCCCTTGGGTCCGAGCGCGGCGCCGACTCCGCGCAGCAGCAGGGACATGCCGTCGCGGCGCAGGTCGGAGTTCTTCCGCACGGCGGCCCGGGTGGCCTCGTCGACGACCTCGCCGAGCCGCTCAGTGAGGGTGGCCTGGTCGGGCTCGTCAAAGCGGATGCGCAGGAACTCCTGTCCCGACCACTCACCGAGCCCCTCGGGAAGCCGCGACAGCCGCTGGGCCGACCGCAGGGTGGCGAGCGCGGACTCGACCAGGCCCCGCAGCCGGTCGACGATCGAGTCGCGGTTGCGCTCGAGCTGTTCGAGCTCGTCGGTGAGGACCCGGAGCCGGGGGGCGAAGGCGTCCGCCCACTTCTGGGCGTGCTCGGGCAGCGCGGAGGCGGGCAGTTCGCGGATCTGCTGCCGCGCCGGGGTGCGGACCTGTTCGTAGCGGGTGGAGTTGGCGTGCCGGACGAGGATGTCGGCGGCCTCGCGCACGGCCGCCTCTGCGGCGCTCAGGTCGGCGGCGCAGCCGCGCAGCGAGCGGCGGGCCTCGGCGGCGGCCTGCCGGGCGTCCTCGAGGCTGCCGGGGTAGGGCTCGGGCTGTTCCGGTTCCTCCTCGGGGGTGTGCTCGCGCAGCAGGTCGCGGAGGAGGGCGGCGATCTCGTCGAAGCCGCCGGCCGCGTCCTCGGCGGCGCGGTGCGCGTCGAGGAGTTCGGCGTGGGCCTGGCGGGCCTGGTCCAACGCCTCCGTGCGCGAGGTGAGTTCGGCGGTGGCGGTGCGCAGCAGGGCCTGGGCGTGTTCGGCGTCGCCGGGCCGCATGTCGTCGGGCAGCTCGGTGTGTTCGTCGCCGTCCTCGGGGGCGAGGCGTTCGGCCTCGCCGCGCAGCCGGCCGAGCTGTTCGCTCGCGCCCGACATCCGGGTCTCCAGCAGCTGCACGAGTTCCTCGGCGCGGGCGGCGGCGGCCTGCCGGCTCGGGCCGTCGGAGCCGTCGGGCGACTGGAGCAGTTGTTCGGCGCGGTTGCGGACCTTGTTGCTGAGCCGGTCCAGCTCCGCGCGGGCGGCGCTCTCGTCGCTCTCCGCCCGGGCCTGTTCGGCGCGCAGGTCGGCGCCGACGCCGACCTTCTCGTACACCTGGGAGGCGGCCCGGTACGCCTCGCGCAGGGCCGGCAGGGAGGCCTGCGGCGCCTCGTTCCGGCCGTCCCGGGTGGCGTCCCCTGAGCCGTCCGGACCGGAGGCCTTGTCCGGGGCGTCCTCGGGCACGTCCTCGGGGGCGCCGGCGATCTCGGAGCGCTCGGCGCGCAGGGTCCGCGCGGTGCGCCGGGCGTCGTCCGCGGCCCGTTGGGCGGCGCGCCGGTCCTCGTCGGCGGCCCGGGCGCGTTCCAGGCAGGTGCGGGCGCGGGTCTCCGCCTCGGCCGCGTCGTCGGCGAGTTCCCGCAGCTTCGCCTGCCAGCCGGCCCGTTCCCGCAGCCGGAAGGCGAGCCCTGCCAGGGCGTCGGCGGCGCGGCGGGCCTTCTGCGCGGCCTCCTGGCGTTCGTCGCGTGCCCGGGCCGCTTCGGCGGCGGCCTCCTCGGCCTCCGCGCGCAGCGTGCGCGCCTCGGTGAGCTCCGCCTCGGCCTCGGCGGCGAAGGTCCGGGCCTCCTCGGCCGCCCGTGCCAGTTCCGCGAGCCGGCCGGCGGGGCAGCCGCTCCGCCAGGAGGCGAGGCGCGCCGCCAGCTCCCGGTCCTTGGCGAGGCGTGCGGCCAGGGCCCGGATCTCCTCGTCCCGCTCGGCGGCCCGGGCCCGCAGCGCGTGCCGTTCCTCGTCGGCGGCGTGCTCGTCGTGCATGGCCGGGTTCGGCGGTACGAGGAAGACGTCCCCGGTGTCCGCGTCGGCCGCCGGGGCCGGGGCGAGCAGGGCGGCGGCGGTGCCGACGGCGACGGCGGAGCGGGGCAGCAGGGCCGCGTCGCCGAGCGCCTCGCGGGCGCGGGCGTGGGAGCCGGGGTCGGTGATGACGACGCCGTCGACCAGTTCGGGCCGGGCGGCCAGCACCCGCGCGTGGTCGGTGGGGTCGACGGCCTGGGCGAGGTAGCGCCAGCCGGGCAGGGCGGGGATGCCGTGCTCGCCGAGGAACTCCACCGTGGCCAGGACGTCCGGGCCGGGCGGCAGGAGTCCGCCGTCGCCGAGGGCGCCGAGGATGCGGGCGTCGTCGGCGGCGGCGGTGCGCAGCTCGAACAGCTGCCGTTCGGCGGAGGTGACGGCGTCGTCGAGCAGGCCGCGCAGTTCGTCGGCGAAGCGGTCCAGTTCCTCGGCGGTGAGGGTGCCCTCGGGCGGGGCGGTGTCCGCCGGGGAGTCCGTGTCCGGCCGGGGGCGGGGCACCGGCGGGCGGGCGGTCGTGCCGGTCAGGCCGAGGAGTTCGGCCGCCCGCTCCTCGGCGGCGAGGGCGTCGGCGGTCCCGCGTTCGGCCTGGTGGGCGCGTTCCGCCGCGGTGGCCGCGTCCGCCGCGCGGGCCGCGGTGAGTTCCGCGCGGGCCTCGGCTGCGGCGGCCTCGCGGGCCTGTTCGGCGGCCCTGCGGGCCGCCTCCCTGGCGGTGTCCCAGGCAGCGACGGCGGTCTTCTCCGCGTCGCTGGCGGCGAGGGCGGCCCGGGCCGGATCGGCGTCGGGGGCGCTGTCGTCGAGCCAGCCGGCCCGGACCGCTTCGGCGGTCTCCTGCTCGACCTCGGTGAGGCGCTGCCTGAGGTGGCCGAGCTCGCTGCGGGCCCGCTGCGCCTCGGTGGCGGCGGTGGTGGAGTCCCGGTAGGCGGCGTCGCTGACCTCCTGGAGCGCGGCGGACCGCTCCTCGCCCTCGTTGGCGAGCTGCTCGGCGTCGTCGGCGGCCGCGTGCAGGGCGCGGACGAGATCGGCGGCGGCCTTCGCTCGGGCGGCCAGGGCCGGAGCCGCGTCCCGTTCGGCCTCCTGGATCGCGGCGGACACCCTGGTCACGCGGTCGGCTGCGGCGCGGTGCCGCAGGACGGCCTCGGCGGCCTGCCAGGCGGCGTGCAGGGTGCGCGCGTCGGCGAGTTGGCGTTTCTGCGCGGCGGCGGACTTCTCGGCGGCGGCGAGGGACAGGGAGGCGTGCCGGTAGGCGAGTTCGGCGGAGATCAGCGCACTGCGGTCCCGGGCGGTCTCGGTGTGGGTGACGGCGTAGGCCGCGGCGGTGACCCGCTGGGCGAGGTCGGCGGCCCGGACGCGTTCTTGGGCGCCGCGGGCGGACAGCCGGCGGGCCAGGGTGCGGGTGCGGCGCTCGGCGGCGGTGTGGATGTCGCGGGCCCGGGCGCGGGCGTCGGCGGCCTCCACGATCCGGCCGAGCAGGTCGACGGATCCGGCGGTGAAGTCGCGTTCGGCGATGAGCTCGGCGCGGCGGCCCAGCTTGTTGCCGAATCCGCTGACGAGGTCGGCGAGTCCGTCGGTGTCGCGGGTGTCGGTGACGGCGCGCAGCAGCAGGTCGGTGAAGTCGGAGTCCTTCTTCACCGCGAAGAGGCCGGCGGCCTCGCCCTCGTCGGCGTTCATCTCCCGCTGGTAGCGGAAGAGTTCGGGGTCGAGGCCGAGGTCGCCGAGGTGCTCGGTCCAGCGTTCGTGGATCTCCTCCCAGTGGACCTCCAGGTGCGGGTAGGTCTTGCCGGCCTCGGTGAGGGCGTCCCGGAAGCCCTTCATGGTGCGGCGCCGGCCGCGGGCGCCCGACTGTCCTTCGACGGGCGGCCGGACGGCGGTGGACTCGGCGACGGGGAGATTGTCGAGGCTCAGTCCGGGGCCGGGCCGGAAGGAGTACCAGGCTTCGGCGAACTTGCGCGGGTCGTTGGAGACCTGACGGCCGCGCCACTCGCTGACCTTGCCGACGACGACGCACTCGCCGGTCTGGACGTGCTGCCATTCCAGGGCCACGTGGCCGCAGTCGTCGGCGAGCAGGAACTTGCGCAGCACGCCGGAGCTGGCGCCGCCGAGGGTGTTGCGGTGGCCGGGCAGCATCACCGAGAAGATCAGCTTGAGCAGGACGGACTTGCCGCCGCCGTTCTCCAGGAAGAGGACCCCGGCGGGGGCGGGGCGGCGCGGCGGGCCGACGGGCTCCTCCTCGAAGAACTCCGCCTGCGTGGGCGCGGGGTGGGGCACGGTCCCGCCCACGCCGCGCAGGTCGAGCACGGTGTCGGCGTAGCGTGCGCCGGCCGGTCCGATGGAGTAGAGGCGGACCCGGGACAGCTCGTACATGGCGGACTCTCGTGAGGCTTCGTGTGGGGGGCGGGCGGGGCGGTCAGGCGGAGTGGAAGGGGAGGCCGGCGTCGGCGACGAGGTCCAGGTCGTCCCCGTCCTCGGGGGGCAGCAGGGTCGGGGTGCCGTCGGTGACGGGGACGACGCCCAGGTCGAGCAGTTCGGCCAGGGCGGCGCTGCCGGCCATGTCGCGCACCTGGAGCTGGTAGCGGGCCGTGGTGCGGTAGGTGCCGCCGCCGTCGTCGCCGGTGCGCTGCAGGAAGCCGGAGTCGGTCAGGAACGTGACGGCCTTGGCGACGATGCCGGTGGTGGAGCCGGACAGGCGGCGGGCGTCCTTGGTGGCGCCGGTCGCGGTGCGGCGGGCCCACACCCGCCAGGCGGCCTCCAGTCCGGGCGCGTCGCTCACCGGATCGGTGATCTCGCCCTGTTCGGCGGCCCGCTCCTCCAGCCGGTGGCAGGCCTGGCGCACGAAGGCGTCCACGCCGTTGACCGTGACGCGGCCGATGTAGCCGTCGTCGGCGAGGTCCTCGGGGCGGGGGAAGGCCAGGGCCGCGACGGCGAGGTGGGCGAGTCCGTGCAGGAAGCGGTCGCCGCCGTCGGCGGAGGTGCGGCGTGCGTAGTCGCCCATGCGGACCGCGAACACGGAGTCCTCGGCCGCGGTCACGGCCATGCCCGCGCGGGGGGACACCTCCAGCACCACCAGTCCGAGGCCGGTGGCCACGGCGTCGGCGAGCCGCGCGAACGGCGGGTCCTCGCGGTAGCGGCGCAGCAGGTCGGCGTACTCCTGGTCGCGGGCGGGCTGCAGTTTGGGCTGGAGGCCGAAGGCGACGAGCCGGGCCGCGTCGGCGGCGTCGGCGGGCGTGACGGCATGGCCGGCCGCTGTCGCACCTGCCTCGGCCTCGCTCCACTCGGCATGCTCGGTCACGGTCGGGGCTCCTTGCTTCGGTCGGTGGGGGCGACGCGGTGGACGGTGGGGACGACGCGGTGGTGGTGGGGGGCGACCGAAGGGACGGCACCGCCGCGGCCGGCGGACCGGACGGCGGCGCCCCTGGCCGGCACGGGCCGCGAACGGACCGGCACCGGGCGGCCGCTCATGCGGCCTCCGTCCGGTCCGCCGCCATGCCCGCCGCGTCGAGCAGGGCCGTGCCGACGATGAGGTCGGCGCCGCCGAACTCCGGGTCGTCGAGTTCGGTGCCGTCGTCGACGGCGAACAGCAGGGTCCGCTCGCCCTGGCGGTAGGCGGTGCCCACCGGCGGGCTGGCGGCATGGACCGCCAGCAGGGCCACCAGGTAGGGCAGTTCGGGATCCCGGCGGCGGGCCTCGGCGAGCAGGCCGGACAGTCTGCGGGGCGCGTCGGCGGGCAGGTCGAGCAGTTCGGTCGCGGCGGCCAGCTGCTCCTCGCTGAAGCGGCTGTCGTCGGGGGTGGCGATCAGGTCGGGTTCGGGCATCTCGGCGCCGAGGTGCTCCCGCTCCACGGGGGGTGTCAGCAGGATGTCGACGAGGTCGACGAGGCGGACCGACACGGGGGTGCGCAGTCCGGTGCCGTGGGTGAAGAACGCGTCGGTGACCCGTACCGCCCGCTCCACGGGCATCGGGAGGAGCGGGGACAGCAGGTGGCCGTACAGGTCGGTGCCCGATGTGGCGGTGGGCGTGGCGAAGGCCTGCCGGTCCTGCTCGGCGCGGAACAGGGGCCCGGCCTCCAGCAGCCGGGACTGCAGCTGCGTGTGACGCCGGATGCAGTCCTTGACGATGTCGACGAGTTCGGCGGCGCGCCGCTTGTGCTCGGGGTCCTCGGACTCGTCGCGGGCCTTGCGGATGTTGGTCAGGATCGCGTTCTCGTGGCGGTACCGGTCGGCCACGTGGTCCAGTGCCTCGGCGATCATGTCGGGCACGGTGCTCAGCCAGTCGACCGCCCGGACATTGCGCCGGGTGGCGTCCAGGGCGCGGCGGAGGGTCTCGCTGTACTGCACGGTCCGGTAGCGGGCCTGCTCGGCGGCGAGCTGGGCGTCGGCCAGCCTGCCCCGGCTGATCAGCACCTCCAGCTTCACCTCGGCGGCGATCTGCGCGCTGGTGACATCGGTGTCGAGGGCGCCCACGAGGACGTTGACGGCCTCGTCGGTGGTCCGCAGGTAGACGGTGCCGCCCGGGCCGGGGACCTCCTCGATCAGTTTGAAGTCGTAGTCGCGGCGGACATACGTGCCGTCCGCCCCGAACACGCCGTACACCGCGCGGAAGCCACGGTCGACGCTGCCGACGTTGATCAGATTCTCCAGGACCCAGCAGGCCACCCGTTCGTGCTCGGCGGCGGAACGGCGCGGAGCCTGGGCGGCGATGCGCGGGATCAGCCGGGCCACTATCTGGTCGTGGTCGGCGCCCGTGTCGAAGTCCATGTTCAGGGTGACCAGATCGATGGCGGCGAGGGCGATCTCGGCCATGCCGTACACCGAGTACTCGCCCGCCAGATTGGCCTTGCGGGCGTCGAGATCGTGCAGCGGGGCGGTGCACGCGAGCGCGCGCAGCCGCCGCGCCAGACCCTCGTCGGCGGCCGGGCCCGGTGCGGGTCGCGGCCCCGCGCTGAGCTGGGGCGGAACGCTGTCCGTCGATGCAGGCGAAGTCACGGTGCACAGACTAGGTCCTCGGTCTGACAAGGACCCAAACGAGGCAGATGCGCCCCGGCGTCACGGTTGTCGCACGGAGCTCGGGCACGGAGCACGGAGCATGGAGCCCGGAGCACGGCACAGCGCGCCACGGCGCCCCGGCACACGACCCACAGCGATCGTCGCCCAGCGCCCAGGGCCCAGCGCCCGGCGGGCGGCACCCGGCCGGCGGCACCCGGCGGCCGCCGCGGAGACCGCCGCCCGAGCCGTCCGTCCGCTCAGTCCGTACCGCCGCCGTCGCCCCCGACGCGACGCCGGTACACCTCCACCACCCGTTCCAGCGAGTCGTCGAGGTACCCGGCGAGCAGTTCCTCGGCGTGCCGCAGGTCCCCAGACCGCAGGGCTTCGAGCAGGGCGACATTTCGTGCGATGTACGGTTCGTGCAGCCGTCGCGGGTCGTCCACCACGTGGAAGGCGAGCCGGAGTTCGGCGAAGACGCTGCGCATCAGCTCGTCGGTGCGCTCGCTGCCGGCGAGGGCCACCAGTTCGCTGTGGAAGTGGATATTGGCCGTACCCACCCCTTTCCAGTCACCTTCGCGAGCCGCCCGGCGGCCTTCCTCCACCGCCGCGGCGAGCGCGTCGAGCCGGTGGGGCGGGGCGCCGAGCCCGCGGACCACCGCGCACTCGACGAGCCGGCGGGTGCGGTAGATGTCCTCCACGTCCTCGACCGCCAGCACCCGCACGAACACGCCCCGGTTCAACTCGTGGACGAGCAGCCTCTCGTGGGTGAGCAGCCGGAACGCCTCGCGGAGCGTGTTGCGGGAGACGCCGAGCGCGCCGCCGATGCTGTCCTCCGACAGCCGTGTCCCGGGCGGGAAGTAGCCGTCGGCGATCCGGCTCCTGAGGATGGCCGACACCCGCTCGGCGGTGCTGGTCCGGCCCAGCAGGGCGCGGTCGTCGGCCAGTCCGCTCAACTGCTCTGCCATGCCCGGAATTCAATCGTATGCCGGAGACCGAGACAACAAGGGTATTGAAGGATCGTTCAACGATCCTCTACGTTGCTCCGCACGGCGTCTCCCCCACACCGGCGCCGGCCCTTCCGAACCACCCGCTCATCACTCGCTCATCACCACCGTCCGCATCCCCCCTCCTTCCGTCTGCGAGGCCGGCCCATGAGCACACCCCCTCCCCCACGCACCCTGATCGACAAGCACCGGCCCGCCCCGGCCGAACGCGCCGAGGACGACGGGCCGTTCGGCTGGCTGCGGGCCCTCGGTCCGCGCGGCCGACGCGCCTTCGGCGGCGCGTTCGGCGGCTACGCCCTCGACTCCTACGACTACTTCACGCTGCCGCTCACGATGGTCGCGCTGTCCGCCTACTTCGGCCTCAACAGCGGTCAGACCGGGCTGCTCACCACCGTCACCCTCGTGGTCTCCGCGGTGGGCGGCGCCCTCGCCGGCGTGCTGGCGGACCGGATCGGCCGGGTCAAGGCGCTCCTGCTGACGGTGATCACCTACGCCGTGTTCACCGTCGCCTGCGGGTTCGCCCCGAACTACGAGACGCTGCTGGTCTTCCGCGCGCTGCAGGGGCTGGGCTTCGGCGGTGAGTGGGCGGTCGGCGCGATCCTGGTCGCCGAGTACGCGAGCGCGAAGCACCGGGGCCGCACACTGGGCGCGATCCAGAGTGCCTGGGCCGTGGGCTGGACCCTTGCCGTGGTCGTGTACACGGTGATCTTCTCGCTGCTCGACCCCGACCTGGCCTGGCGGGTGATGTTCTGGACCGGCGCCCTGCCCGCGCTGCTCGTGGTGTGGGTCCGGCGCAGTGTGCGGGACGCCCCTGAGGCCGCCGAGGCCCGGGAGCGGAGCCCGCAGAAGGGCTCGTTCGCCGTGATCCTGCGGCCCGGCCGGCCCGGCGCCCCGGGGCTGCTGCGCACCACGGTCTTCGCGGTGCTGCTCTCCACCGGCGTCCAGGGCGGCTACTACACCCTGGCCACCTGGGTGCCGACGTACCTGAAGACCGAGCGGGACCTGTCGGTCGTCGGCACCGGCGGTTATCTGACGTTCCTGATATCGGGCGCCTTCCTCGGCTACCTCACCGGCGGCTACCTGACCGATGTGCTGGGGCGGCGGCGCAACATCTGGCTGTTCGCGCTGCTGTCGGCGGTCTGCATCCTGGCGTACGCGAATCTGCCGAGCGGCGCCGACACCCTGGTGCTGGTGCTGGGCTTCCCCCTGGGCTTCTGCATGTCGGCGATCTTCAGCGGCTTCGGCTCCTACCTCAGCGAGCTGTACCCGACGGCGGTGCGCGGCACCGGGCAGGGCTTCACGTACAACACCGGGCGGGCCGTGGGCGCGGTGTTCCCGACGATGGTGGGTTTCCTCGCCGACAGCTGGGGCGTGGGCGGTGCGCTGGTGTTCGGCGCGATCGGCTACGGCGTGGCGGCGCTGGCGCTGCTGGGACTGCCGGAGACCCGGGGGAAGGAACTGGTGTGAACCGCACCGAGCACCGGCCGGACACGGCTGCACACGCGCCCGCCGGGCGCGCGTCGGCCGGCCACCCGGCCGACACCCAGGAAAACCGCCCGGCCCACACACCAGACAACCGCCCGGCCCACACACCAGGGGACCACCCGGCCGGCACGCCGGGGAACCTCCCGCCGGCCGCCGGGGACGACCGCCCGGTGGTCCTGGCCGAGGAGGACGCGCGCGCGTGGAGCCCGGCGACGGCCCGCGCGCGCGTGCGGGACGGGCTGTCGGGGCCGACGGCCGGCGTCGCGGCGGGCCACACCCAGGCGAACCTGATCTCGGTGCCCGCGGACTGGGCGTACGAGATGCTCCTGTTCTGCCAGCGCAATCCCAAGCCGTGTCCCGTCCTGGACGTCACCGACGCGGGGGCCGTCACCACCGTCCTCGCGGACGGCGCGGACCTGCGCACCGACCTGCCGCGCTACCGGGTCTGGGAGCACGGCGAGCTGGTCGACGAGCCGACGGACGTGCGCGCGCACTGGCGCGGCGACCTGGTCTCCTTCCTGATCGGGTGCAGCTTCACCTTCGAGTGGGCGCTGTCGGCGGCGGGCGTGCCGATCCGGCACGTCGAGCAGGGCCGCAACGTGCCCATGTACGTGACGGCCCGGCGATGCCGTCCGGCGGGCAGGCTGCGCGGCCCGCTGGTGGTCTCCATGCGGCCGGTGCCGCCCCGGCACCTGGCGGCGGCGATCCGGGAGAGCAGCCTGCTGCCGGCGGTGCACGGCGGCCCCGTGCACTGCGGTGACCCCGCGGCCCTGGGCATCGACGACCTGACCCGGCCCGACTTCGGCGAGGCCGTGGACGCCGAACCCGACGACATCCCGGTGTTCTGGGCCTGCGGGGTGACCCCACAGGCCGCGGTGACGGCCTCGCGTCCGCCGTTCGCCATCACCCACGCACCGGGCCGCATGTTCCTCACCGACGCCCGCGACGACCAGTACCGGGTGCTCTGACGCAGCCGCCCGTGCCGCGTCCCACCGGAAGGAGACACGAGAGTTCCATGATCCCGATCGACCTGAACGCCGACCTCGGCGAGGGCTTCGGCCGCTGGCGGCTCACCGACGACGAACAGCTGCTGTCGGTCGTCACCAGCGCCAATGTGGCCTGCGGCTTCCATGCCGGGGACCCCGTCACCATGCGCCGGGTGTGCGACCTGGCGGCCGCGCGGGGAGTGCGGATCGGCGCGCAGGTCGCCTACCGCGACCTGGCCGGGTTCGGGCGGCGGGCGATGGATGTACCGCCCGCCGAACTCGCGGCCGAGGTCGCGTACCAGATCGGCGCGCTGGAGGTCTTCGCCCGCGCGGCGGGCTCCCGCGTGTCCTACGTCAAGCCGCACGGCGCCCTCTACAACCGGGTCGTCCACGACGAGGAGCAGGCCGAGGCGGTCGTCGACGGGATCCTGCTGGCGGACCCCACGCTGCCGGTGCTCGGCCTGCCCGGCTCCCGGCTGCTGGAGGTGGCGGCGAAGGCGGGCCTGACGGCGGTCACGGAGGCGTTCGCCGACCGCGCGTACACCGACGAGGGCACGCTGGTGCCGCGCCACGTGGCCGGTGCCGTGGTCGCCGATCCGTCGGCGGTGGTCGCCCGCTCCGTGGACCTGGCCCGCTCGGGGCGGGTCGAGGCGCTGTCCGGTCGGTCGATCGAGGTGCGGGCGCGTTCTCTGTGCCTGCACGGCGACACGGACGGCGCGGTGGCCATGGCCCGGCTGGTGCGGGGCCGGCTGGAGGCGGCGGGGCTGCGATTGGAGGCGTTCGCATGAGGGTGCTGCCGGTCGGTACGGACGCCCTGCTGATCGAGGTCTCCTCGGGTGAGGAGGCGCAGGCGCTCCACGCCGAGCTGCTGCGCCGCCGGGCGGCGGGCTCCCTGCGGATGCGCGAGATCGTGCCGGCGGCCCGCACGGTGCTGCTGGACGGCCTGGCCGACCCGGCCGGGCCGGCCGCGGACCTGGCCGCGACCCGGCTTCCGCCGGCGGCTCCCGCCCCGCCGCGCACGGTCGAGGTCCCGGTGCGCTACGACGGCCCCGACCTCGCGGAGGTCGCCGCGCACTGGGGGGTGTCCGTGCCGGAGGTGGCCCGGATCCACGCAGGCGCCGAGTTCCGGGTGGCCTTCTGCGGTTTCGCCCCCGGCTTCGGCTACCTGACGGGGCTGCCCGGCCGCTACGACACCCCGCGCCGGGCGACACCGCGCACGGCGGTGCCGGCGGGTTCGGTCGCCCTGGCCGGGCCGTATACGGGGGTGTATCCGAGGACGTCGCCGGGCGGCTGGCAGCTGATCGGTACGACGGACGTGGTCCTGTGGGACCCCGCGCGGGAGCCCGCGGCGCTCCTCGTGCCGGGCACCCGGGTGCGTTTCGTGCCGGTCGGCGACCCGGAGCCGGCGGACCCGGCGGCGGGGGCGGGCACCGCGAGCGCGGTGGCGGCGGCATGACGGACCGTGCGCTGGCGGTGGTCCGGGCCGGGGCGCTGACCACGGTGCAGGATCAGGGCCGCCCGGGCCATGCCCACCTCGGTGTGCCGCGTTCCGGGGCGCTGGACGGACCCGCGGCGGCGCTCGTCAACCGGCTGGTCGGCAATGCGCCGGACGCGGCCGTCCTGGAGACGACCGTCGACGGCTGCGCGCTGCGCCCCCGTTCGGCGGTGACGGTCGCGGTGGCCGGGGCGCCGTGCCCGGTCACCGTGGACGGCCGTCCGGCCGCCTGGGGCGCGCCGGTCCGGGTGCGGGCCGGGGAGGTGCTGGAGGTCGGCCGCGCGTGCCGTGGTGTCCGCGCCTATGTGGGCGTCTCCGGCGGGATCGCCGTGGATCCGGTGCTCGGCAGCCGTTCGACGGACCTGCTGTCGGGACTGGGCCCGGCGCCCCTGACGGACGGCGCGGTGCTGCCGCTGGGCACCCCGGCGGCGCCGCCCGCGCGGGTGGACGTCGCCCCGCGGCCGGCTCCCCCTGCGGAGCTGGTGCTGCGGGTGACGCCGGGCCCCCGGGACGACTGGTTCACCCCGGAGGCGGTACGGATCTTCACGTCCCGGACGTACCGCGTCTCCCCGTCGAGCAACCGGATCGGTCTGCGCACGACCGGGCCGGCGCTGGAGCGGGCCCGGCGGGAGGAACTGCCGAGCGAGGGGATGGTGCTGGGCGCGGTGCAGGTGCCGCCGGAGGGGACACCGGTGGTGTTCCTGGCCGACCATCCGACGACGGGGGGCTACCCGGTGATCGCGGTGGTGCACCCGGACGACCTGCCGGCGGCGGCCCAGGCGTCGCCCGGCACGCCCGTCCGCTTCGTCGCCGTACGCCGCCGCTGACGCATCCCCTCCTCACCTCCCCGCGGGAGGTAAGGAGGGGGGCGGCTCTCACACGGCGGGCTCCTCGGGGCCGATGCGGCTGCGGACCGCGGTCTGCACCTCGGCCTCCTCGGCCGGGTCGGCGGCGAGGCGGCGCAGGCGTTCGACGACGCGGGAGTCCCCGGTGCCGGCGTGCCGGGCGGCGATCTCGCGGGTGGACTCCTCGCAGTCCCAGAGGCACTCGACGGCGAGGCCGGCGGCGAAGGAGGGGTCGGTCGCGGCCAGGGCGCGGGCGGTCCGGCCGCGCAGGTGGGACGAGGCGGTCTCGCGGTAGACGTGGCGCAGGACGGGGGCGGCGCAGGTGATGCCGAGGCGTCCGGCGCCGTCGACGAGGGTCCACAGGGTGGTCGCGTCGGGGCCCTCGCCGCGTACCGCCTCGCGGAGCGCGGCCAGGACCGGCTCGCGGTCCTGGACACCACCGCGGCAGGCGAGGACGCGTCCGGCGGCGGCGCCGAGCCGGTCCGGACGGCCGGCCCAGCGGCGGGCCCGGTCGACGGCGGCGAGACTGCGCATGCGTTCGAAGGCGTCGACCGCCGCGTCGGCGACGGCCGCGGAACCGGTGGCGACGGCGTCCTCGATCAGGGTGAGGGCGTCGGGAGCGTGGTGGTCGGCGAGATACCGCAGGGCGGTGCAGCGGGCTCCGTCGGCGCCGTCCCGGGCGGCCCGGACGATCTCGGCCCGGTCGTCGGGGCCGGCCACGGCGGCCAGGCAGCGGGCGGCGGGGACGTGGAGGGCGGCGCCGCGCTCCAGGCCCTGCTGGGCCCAGTCGAGCACCGCTTCCACGCTCCAGCCGGGGCGGGGCCCGGTGGGGCGCATCTGGCGTTGCCAGCGGTCGAAGCACCCCGTCTCCTGGGCGGCGCGCACCCGGGCGGACACGGCGGGGCGGGGATCGTCGGCCCACAGGCGCCAGGGCCGGGGTTCGAAGGCGTCGCGGACGGTGGCGGCGAGTTCCGCCTGACCCTCGGGGTCGGTGGGGAACCGGTCGAGCACCGGCTGCGCGAGGGAGCGCAGCCCCGCGTCGTCGTCGCGCAGGGCGAGTTCGTCCAGGGCCCAGGCCCAGTTGGAGCCGTGAGCGGCGTACCTGCGCAACAGGGCGAGGGCGTCGCCCCTGCCGTAGGAGGCGAGGTGGCCGAGGACGGCCAGGGCGAGCCCGGTGCGGGACTCCTCGGTGTCCAGGAGGTCCTCGGGGTCGAAGAGGTGGGCCTCGATCGCGTCCAGGTCGCCGTGCAGATCGAGGTGGAGGCGGGCGTAGTAGAGGGAGCGGTTCTCGACCTGCCAGTCGTGGCGGGGGTCGTTGAGCACGCAGTGGTTGAGGGCCGCGAGCGCCTCCGGGCGCGGCGCGGTGAGCGCGTGGAGCGTGCCGTCGCCGCGACCTCGCTGGAGCAGGCCGAGCAGCGTGCCGCTGGGCGCTATGTCCGGATCGAACATGGGAAACAGCCTCACATCAAGCGTCGACGCAACCGGGGACGTGCATTACCTGGCCGCGTGACAACACGTCGGGGCGCCCGCCGTTTCCTGCTTGCTGTAGACCATGTTCCTCTGCCTCTCGTCGGTGGCCCATACGGGCCGCGTCACGCCCGCGCGGTGCGGCAACACCTGCCCGGCCATCGCGTCCGTGAATCACGTCGTCATGATGACCCGGCGGTCACATCTGCCGCGACCGAAATTCCGGCGGCCCCGTACCGCCTCCCCCGTTGTCCTCGTGTGTCCCGTGCGGCGCGCCGGTCAGCGCGCGCCGAACAGCTCCAGCAGTTCCGTCCGTTCGAACATGCGGGCCGTGTCGACCGCCGAGGGGGTGCCGAGGGTGGGATCGGCACCGCCCTGCAGGAGCGCCTCGATGACCTCGGTCTCCCCCTTGAAGACCGCCCCGGCGAGGGGGGTCTGGCCCCGGTCGTTGACGCGGTCGGCGTCGGCACCGCGCTCCAGCAGGGCGCGCACCGCCTCGGCGTGGCCGTGGTAGGCGGCGAGCATGACGAGCGAGTCACCCCGGTCGTTGGTGAGGTTGGCCGGCACGCCCGCGTCCACGTAGGCCGCGAGTTCCTCGGTCCGGCCGCGCCGGGCCATCTGGAAGATCCTGGTCGCCAGCTCCACGACCTCGGGGTCGGGGGGTTCAGTCATCGCCGGACCGCCTCTCACTGCGGATCACGTCGTACAGGGGGACAGGGCGTACGGCCGCGAGCGGTGCGGTCGTACGGGTGAATCGCCAGGGTATCGGCTCGCGCGGCACATGAGCCGCGGCGCCCGAGGTAAAGATCACCCGGGGTCGGTCCCCGCGTGCCCGGCCCGTGGCGGGCGTTCCCCGGACACTCCGCCTGATGGGCGAATTCCACCACAAATCACCCAGTTGCACCTTTAATAGTATAGATACATTCTGTGAGCCTGGAAGTACTCATGGTGACTGTCCCCGCAAACCAGGAGAACTCACATGATCCTCTCGATCTCCGGCGTCGTGCTGCTCGGCATCGTCCTGTTCATCTTCTGCCGCAAGGACGGCCTGAAGCCGCTGCACGCCATCGTCGCCATGCTGTTCGGCTTCTACCTGGCCAGTACGGCCATCGCACCGAGCATCAAGGCGGGCGGCGAGAGTCTCGCCAGCCTGCTCGGCGGCATCAAGTTCTGACCCGCTGCACGCCCCGCCCGCCCGTACGCACCCCCTGGAGACAGCAGTGGCCCGGCGCCCCCTCCCCCGCATTCTGAGCAACGGCAGCGCGCAGCTCGCCCGGAGCCGGGAGCTGGCCCGGACGGCGGCCGACAGCGCCACCGACGTCCTCCACCCGCTGATCACGATCACGCGCGGTCTGCGCCGACTGGCCTCGGCCGGGCGGCGCAGATTGTCCGACACCCCCAAGGACAAGCGCGGCGCGCTGCTGTTCCTGGTGGCGTCCGTGATCCTGGTCGTGGCGCTGCTGCCGTACGGCCCGCTCCTCGCGGGCATCACCCTGATGGCGGCGGCGGCCTGGCAGGGCCGGGACCGCACCCCACGCGTTCCCGAGGGTCCCGACGAGTCGCAGGTCCAGCGGCTGAAGTCCCTCTACGAGGCCCTCGTGCCCTGCTTCGGTGCTCCCGACGACCCGGAACCGCTGTACGTCCACGGCGGTCCCTGGGAGAGCGCCTTCCCCGAGTACGAGTTCGACGGCACCGGCCGGATCTCCCACCTGGTGATCGCCTACCCCGCCTACTTCGCCGACGGCGAGGCGGAGGCGCGGACCCGGATCGAGCACCTGCTCGCCGCCAAGTCGGGGCGCTGCCGCGAATACCACTTCGACTGGGACGAGGAGGGCAACCGGCTCACGGTGCGCGTCCTCGACCCGCTGCCCGCCGACGTGGTCGCCCAGCGCTTCGTCACCGCACCGGGCGAGACGGTGCTGGGCTTCACCGACCCCAGCCGGGTCCGGCGGACGCTGCCGCTCACCCACGGCGCCGAACAGCGCGACGTGCCCCCCGTCGTGTGGCGGACCGGCATCCGCTCGACCGAGCCGCACCTGCTCGCGGCCGGCCAGCCGGGCAGCGGCACGTCCACCCTGCTGCGCTCCATCGCCCTGCAGGCTCTCCGGCACGGTGACGTGATGATCATCGACGGCGGCGGCACCGGCGAGTACGCCTGCCTGGCGGGACGGGACGGCGTGCTGGCCGTCGAGTGCGGCCCGGCCGGCGCCCGGACCTCGCTGGAGTGGGCGACGCGCGAGACCGAGCGCCGGCTGATCGCCGTCAACCGGGCCCACCAGGCGGGCGACCCGCCGCCCGAGGACACCCGGCGGCCCCTGTGGCTGCTGCTCGACCGTCCCAGCGCGTTCACCCACCTGGCCGCGGCCGACGGCCACGAGGACCCGCAGTCCCTCCTCCAGGTGCCGCTGCGGCACGGCCGCCCGGCCAACGTCACCGTGGTGGTCGCCGAACAGCTCGACTGCCTGCACCACCTCAGCGACGCGGTGCGTCAGCACACCCGCGCGCGTGTCGTCCTCGGCCCCGCGACGGCGGAGCAGCTGACGGCCGCGCTCGGTGCGCCCCCGCCCACCAGCACCGTCGACGAAGTCCCGCCGGGCCGCGGCTACGCCCGCCTCGGCACGGGCCCGGTGCTCCGGCTGCAGGTCCCGGCCACGCCCGACCCGTACGACGACGCCGTCGGCGAGACCCACCGGCAGGCGGTGCTGGACCTGCTGCCGCCGCGGTCGGAGCCCGCCGGTGCCCAGGAGCGGCCCGGCGCCGGCCCGGCGGACCACGAACCGCCGGGACCGGGGCCGAGCGCCGTGGGCGAGGAGCTGAAGATCTCCATGGAGAAGCCGCCCGGTCCCGTCCCGCCCGCGGCCCCCGGGGCGGCGGAGCGGGCGCCGGAGCCCGGCGGGGAGGCCGCCACGTCCCTGGAGAAGGTGCCGGTGGAAGCGGTGGCCGCGGAGGCCGGGGCCACCGAAGCGGGCTGACCGCCGGTCCGGGGCGCCGTGCCCGTTCGCTACGCGACGAACGAGCGCGGCGCCTCCGTGCCGTTCGTGCCGCCGCTCTCCACCCTGCGGACCGCCGCGGCCAGCCGGGCCGCCGCCTCGTCCGCCACGGCTCCGCTCACGGTGAACGGCAGGCGCACATATCCCTCGAACGCCCCGTCCACCCCGAAGCGCGGCCCGGACGGCACCCGGACGCCGACCCGCTCCCCCGCCTCGGCGATCCGCGAGCCGGAGAGACCGGCGGTGCGCACCCACAGGGTCAGTCCGCCGTGCGGCACCTCGAACTCCCAGCCGGGCAGCTCCCGCCGCACCGCCGCGACCAGGGCGTCGCGGTGGTCGCGGGCCTGCGCCCGGCGCAGCTCGACGGCCTGCTCCCAGCCACCGGTCGTGAACAGCCAGTTCACGGCGAGCTGCTCCAGCACGGGCGTGCCCATGTCGGCATACGCGCGGGCCGCGACCAGGCTGCGGATCACGTCGGGGGCCGCCCGCACCCAGCCGATGCGCATGCCCGCCCAGAAGGCCTTGCTGGCGGAGCCGACCGTGACCACGGTGGAGCCGGCCGGGTCGAAGGCGCACACCGGGCGCGGCATCCGCACGTCGGGGTCGAGCCACAGCTCGGTCATGGTCTCGTCGGAGACCAGCACGGTCCCCGCCGAGCGTGCCGCGTCCACCAGGGCGCGGCGCCGGTCCTCGTCGGCGAGCGCGCCGGTCGGGTTGTGGAAGTCGGCGACGACGTAGGCGATCCGGGGCGCCGCCTCACGCAGCACCTGGCGCCAGCGGTCCATGTCCCAGCCGTCCAGGCCCGGGGCCATCGCGACCGGGACGAGCCGGGCGCCGGCCTCCCGCATCAGCTGCAGGATGTTGGCGTAGGACGGCGACTCGACGGCGATGCGCTCGCCCCGGCCGCCGAAGAGGTGGCAGATGGCGTCGATGGCGCCCATCGCACCGGTGGTCACCATGATCTGCTCGGGCATGGTGGGGATGCCCCGCGCGGTGTACCGGTCGGCGATCATCGAGCGCAGCGCGGGCAGCCCGGCCGGGTAGTCGCCGTGGGTGTGCGCGTACGGCGGGAGTTCCTCCAGGGCCCCCTGGACGGCACGGGTCAGCCAGGGCTCGGGCGCGGGCAGCGCGGCGCAGCCGAGGTCGATCATGGCGCCGAGGGCCTCGGGCGGCAGCGGTTCGAGTCCGCGCGCCGGCACCGGGTTGCCGGCCGGCACCGCGGTCCAGCTGCCGGCTCCGCGCCGGGACTCCAGAAAGCCCTCGCCGCGCAGCGCCTCGTAGGCGGCGGCCACGGTCGTGCGGCTGACGGACAGGGAGAGGGCCAGTTCCCGCTCGGCGGGCAGCCGGGCGGCGACCGGGACGCGGCCCTCCAGGACCAGCAGCCGGATGCCGTCGGCCAGCGCGCGGTAGGCGGGAGGGCGCCGGGTCCCGGGGCCGGCCGGGCGGTCCTGCTGGGACTGGAGCAGCCGGGACAGTTGCGCGGCACCCACTGCCGAGGTCCACTGCGCCATGGAAATCAGTCCACCTTCCGCGGATTGGCCATGGATGATGAGTCCATCCCCGCCACAGGGTGTCATGCGTCGGTCCACTTCCACCACACAGGGGGCACTCCTTGGCCAGCCACTCACCCCGGTCCGGGCATCTCGCGCGGCGGCTGTTCCAGCTGTACGCCGGCCTGGCGCTGTACGGCGCCAGCTCCGCGCTGCTGGTCCGGTCGGGCCTGGGACTGGAACCGTGGAACGTGCTGCACCAGGGCCTGGCCGGGCTGACCGGGCTGTCGATCGGCGTGGTGCTGACCATCGTGGGCGCGGTCGTGCTGCTGCTGTGGATCCCGCTGCGCCAGCGGCCCGGCCTGGGCACCGTCTCCAACGTGCTGGTGATCGGCATGGCGATGGACGCGACGCTGGCCCTGGTGCCGGACGCGCACACCCTGACCGTGCGGGTGCCCCTGCTGGTGGCGGGCATCGTGCTCAACGGCGCGGCGACGGGCCTGTACATCGCCGCCCGCTTCGGGCCGGGCCCGCGCGACGGGCTGATGACCGGGCTGCACCAGCGCACCGGGGTGTCGATCCGGGTGGTGCGCACCGCGCTGGAGATCACGGTGGTGGTCACCGGGTTCCTGCTCGGCGGCACCGTGGGCGTCGGCACCCTGCTGTACGCGCTGACCATCGGCCCGCTCGCCCAGCTCTTCCTGCGCGTGTTCGCCGTGCCCGGGCCGGACGGTGGCGGCAGGGTCGTTGCGGAGGGCCGGCCGGGGCGCGCGATACTGCGACCGTGACCCCGCGGATACGCCACCCCTACCTCGACCATCCCGGCCCCCTCGCGTTCGCCCACCGGGGCGGAGCGGCCGACGGCCTGGAGAACACCGTGCGGCAGTTCCGGTGCGCCGTCGAGACGGGCTACCGGTACCTGGAGACCGACGTCCACGCCACCCGCGACGGGCGGCTGGTCGCCTTCCACGACGCCACGCTGGACCGGGTGACGGACGGGGCCGGGCGGATCGCCGACCTGCCCTGGCGGGACGTGGCGCAGGCTCGGGTGGGGGGAGCCGAGCCGGTGCCGCTGTTCGAGGAACTGCTCCAGACGTTCCCCGAGGCGCGGTGGAACGTCGACGTCAAGGCCGAGCCCGCGCTGCTGCCCTTCCTGGAACTGATCGAGCGCGCGAACGCCTGGGACCGGGTCTGCCTCGGCTCGTTCTCGGAGGCCCGGGTGGTGCGGGCGGAGCGGCTGGCGGGTCCGCGCCTGGCCACCTCGTACGGCACGCGGGGCGTGCTGGGGCTGCGACTGCGGTCCTGGGGGCTGCCCGCGGTCCTGCGCCCGACAGCGGTGGCCGCCCAGGTGCCCCAGTCGCAGTCGGGGGTCCCGGTGGTCGATCACCGCTTCGTCCGGGCCGCCCATGCCCGCGGGCTCCAGGTGCACGTGTGGACGGTCAACGAAGCCGAGCGGATGCACCAGTTCCTGGACCTGGGAGTGGATGGCATCATGACCGATCGCATCGACACACTGCGCAAGGTCCTGGAGGACCGCGGACTCTGGGTCTGAGGTCTGAGGTCCCCTCCCCCGGCCCGGGCGCGATTCACGGGGAAGCGAGGGGGGACGGGTGGGCACCGACACCGTGCGATCACCGGCACCGGACGAGGCGGCCGGCCGGCGGCGCGAACAGCACGGCTGGTACGTCTACGACTGGGCGTGCTCGGTCTACTCCACCACCGTGGTCACGGTGTTCCTCGGTCCCTATCTGACGTCGGTCGCCGAGGCCGCGGCGGACGCGGAGGGGTTCGTGCACCCGCTGGGGATCCCGGTCCGCGCGGGCTCCTTCTTCGCCTACGCGGTGTCCCTGTCGGTGATCCTGGCGGTCGTGCTGATGCCGCTGGCGGGCGCCGCCGCCGACCGGACGGGACGCAAGAAGCCGCTGCTGGCGGCCGCCGCGTACACCGGCGCCGCGGCCACCGCGGGGATGTTCTTCCTGGCCGGCGAGCGCTATCTGCTCGGCGGGCTGCTGCTGGTGGTGGCGAACGCGGCGCAGTCCGTGGCGATGATGCTCTACAACGCGTACCTGCCGCAGATCGCCACACCCGAGGAACGCGACGCCGTGTCCTCGCGGGGCTGGGCGTTCGGCTACGCGGCCGGGGCCCTGGTGCTCATGGCCAACCTGGTCCTCTACACCGCGCACGACTCCTTCGGGGTGTCGGAGGGCATGGCGGTGCGCATCTGCCTGGCGTCGGCCGGGCTGTGGTGGGGCGCCTTCACCCTGGTGCCGCTGCGCCGGCTCCGTGACCGGCGGGCCCCCGCGCGGGAGGCGGGCGGCGCCGTGTCCGGGTTCCGGCAGCTCGCGGCGACGCTCCGGGACATGCGCCGCCACCCGCTCACCCTGGCCTTCCTGCTCGCCTATCTGGTCTACAACGACGGCATCCAGACGGTGATCTCCCAGGCGTCCCTCTACGGCTCGAAGGAACTGGGGCTCGGGCAGTCGACGCTCATCGTGGCGGTCCTGCTGGTCCAGGTGCTGGCCGTGGCGGGCGCGCTCGCACTGGGCCGACTGGCCCGCACCTACGGGGCCAAGCGCACCGTCCTCGGTTCCCTCGTCGCCTGGACGCTGACACTGGCCGCCGGGTACTTCCTGCCCGCGAACGCGCCCGTGTGGTTCTTCGTGCTGGCCGCGGGCATCGGGCTGGTCCTGGGCGGCAGCCAGGCGCTGTCCCGGTCGTTGTTCTCCCACATGGTCCCGCCGGGCAAGGAGGCCGAGTACTTCTCCGCGTACGAGCTGAGCGACCGCGGGATGAGCTGGCTCGGGCCGCTGCTGTTCGGCCTGACCTATCAGGTGACCGGCAGCTACCGTGACGCGATCCTGTCGCTGGTGGGCTTCTTCGTCCTGGGGTTCGTGCTGCTCGCGCGCGTTCCGGTGCGGCGGGCGATCGCCGACGCGGGCAACCCCGTCCCCGAGCGGATTTAGCGCCGGGAGCGAAAGGGCTGTAGTGTACGCGTTTGGCCTGCCAGGCGTACCGTTACTGCGCGTCAAAGATGCCGAACGCTGAGTCACATCTCGCAACAGAGGTGACAAAGCGGACGTCGGGGGGTACTGCACTGGTTGACAAGGCTGCGGCTACGACGGCGACGCATGACCCGGATCGGATCTCGGGACGGGGAATCTTTACCGCCGCCCGGACGTTGACCGGATGACGACGACAGCGACACCTGTCCTGTGGGCGACAAGCCCGGGAGGCACGATTCATGAGTGAGCGAGCTCTTCGCGGCACGCGCCTCGTGGTGACCAGCTACGAGACGGACCGCGGCATCGACCTGGCCCCGCGCCAGGCCGTGGAGTACGCATGCGAGAAGGGGCACCGCTTCGAAATGCCCTTCTCGGTCGAGGCGGAGATCCCGCCGGAGTGGGAGTGCAAGGTCTGCGGTGCCCAGGCACTCCTGGTGGACGGCGACGGCCCCGAGGAGAAGAAGGCCAAGCCTGCGCGTACGCACTGGGACATGCTGATGGAACGGCGCACCCGCGAGGAACTCGAAGAGGTCCTCGAGGAGCGTCTGGCCGTACTGCGTTCCGGTGCGATGAACATCGCGGTTCATCCGCGGGACAGCCGCAAGTCGGCCTGATCCCAGCGCGGCTCGGACGACCCGCACCCCGCACGTGAGCACAGGACCGCGGGCACCCCACCTCCGGGTGGGGTGCCCGCGGTCCTTCGTGGCCGGGAAGCGGCGGTGTGTCCGGACCCGGCGGTGCGTCCGCGCCCGGCGGTGCGTCCGCGCCCGGCGGTGCGTCCGCGCCCGGCGGTGCGGACCCGGCGGTGCGTCCACGCCCGGCGGTCCGGACCCGGCGGTGTGTCCGCGCCCGGCGGCCGCCGCGGGCCACCGCCCCCGGCGCGGATCAGCGGGTGAGCGGGGGACGCGGCTCCTGCGGTGAACCGCCCGGGCCGGCCCCGGGCTCGTCCCGGATCACCTCGCCCTGCACCACCTTGCCGTCGGGCCGGTGCATGCGCGCCTGCTGGAAGGCGTCCCCCAGGGACCCGTCCGCGACCTCGCGCAGCTTGCGCTCCACGGCGCGCTCGGCGGTGCGGCTGACGGCCCGCTGGACCGGGGGCACGAGCAGCAGCAGACCCAGTGCGTCCGAGATCAGGCCGGGAAGGATCAGCAGCAGGCCGCCCAGCATCATCAGCCCGTTGCCCTCGCTGTTCGGCCGGGGCCCGGCGACGGACCCGCTCTGCTGCTGTTGCAGCGTCTCGCCGAGGTTCTTGAAGGCCCGGCGGCCGGCCCGCTTGATGACGGCGGAGCCGAGCACCAGACCGGCCACCAGGACCAGCAGCACCACCAGACCGTTCGTCGCCCCGGCGAGCAGGGTCAGCAGCCAGATCTCCAGCACGAGCCATGCGGCGACGGCCAACGGCAGCACGGTGCGCAGCCGGGAGCGCCGGGGCCGGGCGGGATGCGGGGTCTGAGCGCCAGTCGTCATGCTCCCAGTGTGCCTGGGCCCGGCTCAGTGCGGGATAAGCGGCTGATCAGGTGTCCTGCGGCGTCGTGTCCCGGCGCTCTCCGCCGTGCTCCTGGCCGGGGCTGCTCCCGCCGGTCCGGGCGTCCGCGGGCGCGGGGGCCCGCTGCCCGGTCTCCGCCGCGGCATCCGGACCGCCGTCCACGGTCTTGTGGCCGGTGCGTCCGAGGACCTTGCCGACCCGCTCGCCGACGCCCCAGGCGGTGACCCGCCACAGCGCCTCGACAAGGATGTCCCGGCTCATCTTGGAGTCGCCGAGTTCGCGCTCGACGAAGGTGATGGGCACCTCGACGACGTGGTAGCCGGCCTTCACCGCGCGGCGCGCCAGGTCGACCTGGAAGCAGTAGCCCTGGGAGGCGACGTCGTCGAGACCGAGGCCCTTGAGCGTCTCGGTGCGGAAGGCGCGGAAACCGCCGGTGATGTCCCGCAGGGGCAGGTCGAGCGCCACGCGGGAGTAGAGGCTCCCCCCGCGCGAGATGATCTCGCGGGACCTGGGCCAGTTGACCACCCGGCCGCCGGGCACCCAGCGCGAGCCGAGCACCAGGTCGGCGCCCTTGAGGGCGGTGAGCAGACGGGGCAGCTCCTCCGGCTGGTGGGAGCCGTCGGCGTCCATCTCGATCAGGACGCCGTAGCCGTGTTCCATGCCCCAGCGGAAGCCCGCGAGGTAGGCGGCGCCCAGGCCCTCCTTGCCGGTGCGGTGCAGCACCTTGACCAGTTCGTCCTCCGCCGCCAGCTCGTCGGCCAGCTTGCCGGTGCCGTCGGGGCTGTTGTCGTCGGCCACCAGGACGTGCGCCTCGGGAACGGCCTCCCGCACCCGTCGCACGATCGCCTTGATGTTCTCCGCCTCGTTGTAGGTCGGGATGATCACCAAAGCCGTGCCGAGCGGGCCGAAAGTCCTCCCCTGGGCTCCTGCCGCGAGGATCCCGTCGCCGTCGTTCACTGCTGCCCCTTCATGTCCTGTGCGCAGGGTCCCACCATAGTGGTCACGGCCTGCGCCGACGTGAGGGGACGTGCGTACGGTGGTGTCACTTTCCGATGACCGGGTAGGTGCTCCCGTCGGCCGTGTGCGGCGAAGGCCCCGCGGGGCGCGGTGCGACGGTGGCGCGGCGGCGTGCAGCGGATGGGGGCCCGGCGCCCTTCGGGCCGGCCCGGGACCCGCCGGCTGCGGATCGACCTGTGCCGTTGTCTACTGAGCGCCCGGCCCCATCCGGGGTCGCACCTCCCCGACCGGCCGGAACGTTCCCCCCGGGCTGCGCGGGCGCTGTGCCTGGCTCCCAGTGACGGTGTTCCGGTGCAGGACACCGTCCCTGACCCAGCGGCGCCGCCACGAGTGGCCGGAAGTTCCGCGGTCGGGTGTCCGGTGGTGGACCCGGCCGAACCTACCGGTCGTCCGCGGCTGCCTGTCAACAGCCGCCCGACCTGCGCCTCTGCCGCAAACGGCCTGGTCAGGGCAGAGGATGTGCAGGTCGGGCGACCGGGCCGGCGGGCATGATCGTCACCGTACCGGCCGTGCGGATCACTCGCCCGGCCGTACGTGGACGGTGTGCCCGCCGACCACGGTGCGCAGGCACACGGGCAGGTCGCTGCCCGGCGTGAGGTCGGGCAGCCCCGGGGTGCCGGAGCGGGGGTCGGTGGACCAGCGGGCCACCCGGTCGTCGGGGGCCTGGACCACGAGTGGGCCGGTCCGCCACACGGCGTAGTCGGCGGGGGCGCCGGGCACCAGGACGCCCGCGTCGTCGCGCCCGACCGCCCGCCAGCCGCCGCGGGTGTGGGCGGTGAACGCGGCACGCACCGAGACACGGTGCTCCGGGGTGCGGTGGAACGCGGCGGCCCGGACGGTGCCCCACGGGTCGAGGGGCGTCACCGGGCTGTCGGAGCCGAAGGCGAGGGGGACGCCGGCGCGCAGCAGGGCCGCGAACGGGTTCAGGGTGCGGGCCCGCTCCGCGCCCAGCCGCCGGGCGTACATGCCGTCCTCGCCGCCCCACAGGGCGTCGAAGGCCGGCTGGACGGAGGCGGTCAGCCCGAGTTCGGCGAACGCGGCGACGGTGCCGGGGGTGAGCATCTCGGCGTGCTCGACGCGGTGCCGGGCGGCCCGGATCCGGGCGAGGCCCAGCTTGTCGGCGGCGGCCCGCATCCCCTCGGTGACGGCGCCGATCGCGGCGTCGCCGATGGCGTGGAAGCCGGCCTGGAGCCCCGCCTCCGTGCAGGCGACCACATGGGCGGCGACGGCCGCGGCGTCCAGGTGGGCGGTGCCCGTGTGGGCGGCGTCCGCGTAGGGCTCGTGCAGGCACGCGGTGTGCGAGCCGAGGGCGCCGTCGGCGAACAGGTCACCGGCGGCGCCGGCGGCCCCGAGCTCCCGCGCGCGGACGACGTTCTGCTCGGCCCAGTAGCCGACCACGCGCGGCACGTCGTCCTCGGCGGCGAGCCGCAGCAGGCCGGTGAAGTCGTCCTCGGAGGAGATCTCGGGGCCGCCGCACTCGTGGACGGTGCCGATGCCGAGCGAGGCGGCGTGGGCGAGGGCGGCGCGCTGGGCCTCGGTGCGCTGTGCGGGCGTGACGGCGCCGAGGGCGGTGGCCCGCACCGCGTGGTGGGCGTCCCCGGTGAGCGGGGCGTCCTCCCGGACGACGAGGCCGGGGACGAGATCGAGCAGCGCGGTGGTGACGACCGCCGAGTGCACGTCGATGCGGCTCAGGTAGAGGGGGCGCCCGCCGGTGGCCGCGTCGAGTTCGGCGCGGGTGGGGGGACGGCCGCCGGGCCAGCGCGCGGCGTCCCAGCCGTGGCCGAGCAGGACGCGGTCGTGGGGGCGGGCCGCGGCGAAGTCGCGTACGCGGGCGAGTGCGGCCTCCAGGGACGGGGCGTCGGACAGGTCGAGGCCGGTGAGTGCGAGGCCGGTGGCCGTGGTGTGGACGTGCGCGTCGGTGAACGCCGGGGTGACCAGCGCACCGTCGAGGTCGATCACCTCGTCGACGCCGTCGGCGAAGGCGTCGGCCGCTCCCTCGGAGCCGACCCACGCCACCTGGCCCCGCTCGACGACCATCGCGGTGGCGAACGGGTCGGCGGGACTGTGGACCTCTCCGCGGCGGAGCAGGACGGTGCGGATCGGGACGGTGCGTTCGCTCATGCCCCACAGTCTCGCTCCCCGGACGTCCGGGCCCGCAGCCAGGTCCGGTTCCCCGGGGCACCGCGGGGCGCCCGGCCCGGCGGGGCGGTCAGATGCGCGGGGGGCGCGCTTCGTAGGGCGTGGAGAGGACCACCGTCGTGCGGGTCGAGACGCCGGCCAGCGTGCGGACGCGGGCCAGCAGCTCCTCCAGCTCGTGGGGTGTGGACACGCGCACCTTGAGGATGTAGTTCTCGTCGCCCGCGACGCTGTGGCACGCCTCGATCTCGGGAACCTCGGACAGGCGGTCGGCGATGTCGTCGGGGGCGCTGGGGTCGAAGGGTTTGACCGAGATGAAGGCGGTGATCGGCAGGCCGACGGCCTCCGGGTCCACGACCGCGGCGTAGCCGCGCACCACGCCGCGCTGTTCCAGCCGGCGCACCCGCTGGTGCACGGCCGAGGTGGACAGGCCCGTGGCCTTGCCCAGGTCTGTGTAGCTCATCCGCCCGTCTTTGACGAGCAGCTGCACGATCTGTCGGTCCAGCTCCTCCATGGCGGAGAACCTACAGGGCCGGTGATCGCCGCGGATACCTGAACGGCCCAGGTCATGCCTCGTCCGTGCGGCGGAGGGCGCGCGGCCGGTCCCGCGCGGGGGACAAAGACCCGCGCACGGGGCACCTGCGAGCGGCATGTGACGAACGCCACACACTTCGAACAGTCTCCGTGATGTTCTCGTGATTACCCCCCAGGGGGGACGGGAAGTGCTTGCTGTGGTCGAGGCCGCAATGCCGTCACGGCCCAGCCCGAGGGGGAGAACCCAATGCAGAGTCTTCAGCGCCGTACCGCGTCCAAGCGCCGGCAGCCGGTGGTCGAGCTCTTTCCGGAAGGTGTCGAACGGGACGCCCTGGACGAGGAGTCGGACACCTACGACACCTTCGAGATGTACCGGGTGGTCTGCCCGGACTGCGCCCAGCCGATCGCGCTGCTGGCGGACGAGGAGGTCCTTCCGGAGCACGCGCTGTGCGCCTCGCCGTGGAACCCGTTCGGGCTCACGGTCTGCGCCGGGACCGGCCGCCGGGCCTCCGACGCGCGCCCCGCGGACGAGTCCGTCACCCCGCAGGAGCAGGACACCGCGCTGTTGTTGACGCTGCCCCAGGGGCTCGACTGGCGGACGCAGCCGTTCTCGCACGTCGGCGGGCCGGGCTCGCGCCCGATCCGGGTTCCCGGCATGCGCCGCCACGCCGCCTGACCGCCGCTGCGGCCGAGGGCGGCGGCCCGCCCCCGCCCTCACCCGTAAGTGTGGACGCGCGGACACGGGGACCCACCCAGGAGACGTCCCCGCGCGGCGTCCGGTGTCCCCGCGCGTCCCGCAACGGGGTGCCGGGCCACGGCACTTGCCCCCCGTCCGCCGGCCCTCGCCCCGGGGGTCGCGCCGTGCGCGGGACGGGGGGCGAACGCACGGCCTATTCCGTCGGCGGGTGACGTGCCCGGTCGCTCCCGCGTTGCCCGGGTATGACGACCCCCACGTACTCGACGACCGGGCGTCAGCGCCGTCTCTTCGTCCCGCCGCCCGCCCCGGCCCCGCCCCGGCTGCCCGATCCGCCGATCTACCGCGATCTGCTGCGGACCTGGGCCGACCGCGGGCGCACCCTGCCGGGGCGCCACGATCCCGAATGGGCCCGGCTCGCGGCGCCCTTCCGGGGGCTCGGTCAGTTCAGCGGGACTCCGGACCCGCGAGATGACGGGCGATGACCATGCGCTGGATCTGGTTGGTGCCCTCGACGATCTGCAGCACCTTGGCCTCGCGCATGTAGCGCTCGGCCGGGAAGTCCGCGGTGTAGCCGTAGCCGCCGAGGATCTGCACGGCGTCGGTGGTGACCCGCATCGCCGTGTCGGTGCAGTGCAGCTTCGCCATGGCCGCCTGCTTCGCGAAGGGCCGTCCGGCGTCGCGCAGCCGGGCCGCCGCGAGGTACAGGGCGCGGCCCGCCTCGATCTGGGTGGCCATGTCGGCGAGCATGAACCTGAGCCCCTGGAAGTCGGCGATCGGCTTGCCGAACTGCCGGCGCTCCGAGGCGTACCGCAGGGCCTCATCGAGCGCCGCCTGGGCCAGGCCGACGGCGCAGGCCGCGATGCCGAGCCGGCCGCCGTCCAGCGCGGACAGGGCGATGGCGAAGCCCTGGCCCTCCTCGCCGATGCGCCGGTCGTCGCCGACGCGTACGCCGTCGAGGTGGACCTGGGCGGTGGGCGAGCCCTTCATGCCCATCTTCTTCTCGGGTGCCGCGCCGCCCAGCCCCTCGGCGTCGCCGGGCACCAGGAAGGCGGAGATGCCGCGCGGGCCGTCCTCGCCGGTGCGGGCCATGACCGTGTAGAAGTCGGCGATGCCGCCGTGGGTGATCCACGCCTTGGTGCCGGTGATCACCCAGTGGTCGCCGTCGCGCACGGCCCTGGTGCGCAGGGAGGCCGCGTCGGAGCCGGAGGCGGGCTCGGAGAGGCAGTAGGCGCCCAGCAGGCCGCCGCCGAGCATCGCGGGCAGGTGTTCGGCCTGCTGCTCCTTGGATCCGTAGGCGGCGAGCGCGTAGGAGGCGAGGGTGTGCACGCTGACGCCCAGGCCGACGGTCAGGCGGGCCGCGGCGAGCTCCTCCAGGACCTGGAGGTAGACCTCGTACGGCTGGTCGCCGCCGCCGAACTCCGCGTCGTAGGGAAGGCCGAGCAGTCCGGACTCGGACAGGAGGGTGAACAGCTCGCGCGGGAAGCGGCCAGCGTCCTCCTCCTCGGCCGCCCGCGGGGCGATCTCGCGCTGGGCGATGTCCCGGACGAGCGAGATGAGGTCCCGGGCCTCGTCGGTGGGCAGTTGCCGGTCCACCGGCTGCGGGGCGTGGTCGGGCATGGCGACGCTCTCCTCCCTGTCGGGCACATCGGCGGATGTGCGCCTTGGGTTGGGGGCGGCTCCGCCGGGTCGTTCCGGTGCCTTCCCGCTGCTCGCGCTTCCGGGTCTCGGAAGCTGCTGATCAGCGGCTTGCGCTGTGAGTATGCCCGATCCGCGGCATCCCGTCACCAGTTAACGACCGCTTACTTCAGGAAACCGCCGGCCGTCCGGATTGGTCCGCACCATTGACCGGAGTGGTCTAGTCCTCCTAGTGTTTCGCTTCCCACCGGGTCGCTGCGTTCATGCCAAAACGACCCGGGCTCCCCTCCCCCACGAGGAGACACCGGATGCCGTCCCCCCACCGCCCCCGCACCCTGCGGGCGCTCCTGTCCACCGCCTGCGCCGCCGTACTCGGCGCCGGACTGCTCGCCGGCGCGAGCACCCCGACCGCGACCGCCGCGACCTCGGCTCAGGAGGCCGCCGCCGGTTCGAAGGTCATCGGCTACTTCACCGAATGGGGCACCTACGACCGCTCGTACCTCGTCAGGAACATCGACACCTCGGGCTCGGCGGAGAAGCTCACCCACATCAACTACGCCTTCGGCAACGTCACCGGCGGCCGGTGCGCCATGGGCGACTCCTACGCGGCCACCGAGCGCGCCTACACGGCCGGCCAGTCCGTCGACGGTGTCGCCGACACCTGGGACCAACCGCTGCGGGGCACCTTCAACCAGCTGCGCGAGCTGAAGAAGAAGCACCCGGACCTCAGGATCCTGTGGTCCTTCGGCGGCTGGACCTGGTCCGGCGGGTTCGGCGAGGCCGCGAAGGACCCGGCCGCCTTCGCCCGGTCCTGCCACGACCTGGTCGAGGACCCCCGGTGGGCCGACGTCTTCGACGGCATCGACATCGACTGGGAGTACCCCAACGCCTGCGGCGCCACCTGTGACACCAGCGGCCGGGACGCGTTCCGCGACGTGATGGCGGCGATGCGCACCACGTTCGGCTCCGAGAACCTGGTCACCGCGGCGATCCCCGCCGACGCCACACCCGGTGGCAAGATCGACGCCGCCGACTACGCGGGCGCCGCGCAGTACGTCGACTGGTACAACCCGATGACGTACGACTACTTCGGCGCCTGGGACGCCACCGGCCCCACCGCCCCGCACTCACCGCTGACCTCGTACGACGGCATCCCCGAGGCCGGCTTCCACAGCTCCGCCACCATCGCCGGGCTCAAAGGCCTCGGCATCCCGTCGTCGAAGCTGCTGCTCGGCATCGGCTTCTACGGCCGCGGCTGGACCGGGGTCACCCGGTCCGCGCCGGGCGGTACGGCGAGCGGGCCGGCCCCGGGCACGTACGAGCCGGGCATCGACGACTACAAGGTGCTCCGGACCGAGTGCCCCGCCACCGGCACCGTCGGCGGCACCGCCTACGCCAAGTGCGGTGACGAGTGGTGGAGTTACGACACCCCGGCCACCATCGCGGACAAGATGGACTACAAGGACCGGGAGGGCCTGGCCGGGACGTTCTTCTGGGAGCTGAGCGGCGACACCGCCGACGGTGAGCTGATCCGGGCCATCCGCTAGCCGGACGCACGCGGGACACCGGGGCGGGGGTTCCACGGGGGGGACCTCCGCCCTCCGGGGCGCCCGGGGCCGTGCGGGCGGGCCCGGCTCAGGTGTCCCGGCGGGCGGGCTCCGGGGCCGGGTGGGCGGGGTCCAGCTCCTCGATGGCCCGCAGGGCGCCGCCGAGCGTCTTCACCAGCAGGTCCGTCATGACCTCGCGCGGCAGCTCGGGCCGCTCGATCCAGGCGAGGGTGGCACCCTCGACGCTGCACACCCAGGACAGCAGCCCCATCCGGGCCACCGGGGAGATCGCGTCGCCCCGTCCGTAGGCGCCCTCGGCGATGGTGGTCACGATCGCCTCGCGCACCCCGTCCCGGACGGCCTGCACCTCGGTGTCGAAACCGACGCCGCCGCTGACGATCGTGCGGTAGGCGGCCTGGTGGTGCTCGGCGTAGCGCAGGTAGCCGTCGATGGTGCGGTGCACCCGGTCCACCGGCGGCCGGTCGGTCCCGCTCCCCGCGAAGGTGACGAGATCGGCGACCGCGTCCTCGATGATCGCCAGGTAGTAGCCCCGCTTGGAGTGGAAGTAGTAGTAGATCAGCCCCTTGGCGACCTGCGCCTGGCGCGCGATGTCGTCCATGGAGAGCGCGTCGTAGGAGGTGTCGGCGAACAGGCGCCGCCCGATCGCGATGAGCTCTGCACGACGCGTCAGGGAGCGTTCGGTACGGCGTACGCGCGGGCGTGCGGCCGGTTGCTGACTGACACTCAAGGCGACCCTGGTCTTCTGCGGGGGGCGGGACCCCCGCAGTATGGCAGGTCGCCCCGCGGCCGGGTCAGAGGAGTCCGAGCCGGGTCACCAGCATCGCCAGGACCACGACGAGGGTCCAGCCCATCACGTGCTCGAGGATCTTCGGGCCGTCCTCCTGGGGACCTCCGGTGCGGGCGCGGGTGGCGGTGACGGTGGCTGCGGTGGCGGTCATGGCATCTCGCTGGTCTCGGTGGTGCGGTGGTTCCCCCGTACGGAGTTGTCCACTTTGCCACCGGAAGCGGCCTCTGCGGCCGAGACCTTGGTCACACGGGCGGCTGGATCCCGCATTCCGGGGTACAGCCGCCCGCGCTTCCGGGGCACAGCCGCCCGCGCGCCTCAGCGCACGCCCACCGCCGCCAGCGCCCTGCGCTGCCGCGCTCCGGGGCGGGCCGGGAAGTAGAGGTAGCAGATCCCGCCGGTGCCGGAGACGACCTTGCCGGAGGCGTTGTACCGCTTGGTCCGCAGCCAGATGTTCTCCCACTCGCGCCGCCGGTAGACCCGCCGCACGGCCTCGTTGCTGGGGGAGGCCGGGTCGTTGGCGATCACGTCGCCGTCGGCGGTGAAGCCGATCACGGTCATCAGGTGCCCGGCTGTGCCGTACCCGGCGCCGGTCAGCTCCTCCTTCAGGAAGGACTGGGAGGTGATCACCGGGATGCCCGCGGCGATCAGGGTCTCCAGGTCGGCCAGGGAGCCGAGCCGGGTGACCACGCCCCGGATCCCCTCGAAGCCGGCCGCGTAGGCCGCGTTGAACGGCCAGTTGCCGCAGCCGGCGTAGGCGTGGTCGTAGGTGTGCCGGGCCGCGTGGCACACCTGCGGGTCGTCGTACGACGGATCGACCCAGGCCAGTTCCTCCTCGGAGAGCCGGCCGCCCCAGTACTCGATGATCATCTGTGAGGACGTGGGGCTGCACCACGCCTCGCCGCCGTTGTCGTACTCCGGGTACCGGCCCTTGTGGATCTCCTGCGAGTAGCGCGGGACGGCCAGTTCCCGGGCCACGCGGGGCGGGGAGGCCGGGACGGTGAAACGGTCGGGGATGTCGGAGCCCATCGCGCCGAGCCGCCACACGGCGGGCGTGAGCCGGGTGCCGGGGCGGCGGTGGAGGGTGAGCCGCAGCCGGTGGGCGACCAGGCGCGTGCCCGAGGCCGGGTCGTCGACGGCGAGGGTGTCGGTCCACACGGTGCTGCGGCCGTCGCCCTGGCCGTCCAGCGAGGTCCGCCGGATGTCCCGGTCGCCGGACGCCCAGCGGCCCATGACGTACCAGGGGGTGTGCGTGCCGTCGTCGTAGGTGCCGCGCAGTTCGATCTGGAGCCAGGTGCCCTCCGGGGTCCGGGCGTTCCAGGAGGCGATCACCTCGGTCGTGGGGACGGAGAGCCGGTGCAGGGGGGAGGTCCAGGTCGCGTACTCCCACGGGGCGGTGCGGCCGGTGTGGGGGTCGGTGTACTCGGTGGTGCCCGCCGGGCGGGAGATCACCAGGGCGGGCCGCGAGCCGGCGACGGCCCGGGTGCCGCGGGCGGTGCCGGTGCGCCAGTCGGCGTGGGTCGTCCAGGCGCGGTTGTCGACGAGGCGCCCGGGAGCGCGGCCATCGGCCGGGGCGGCGGGGGCGGCGGCGGGGGCCGGGCGCGGGGCGGCGGCCGCCGAGGTCGCGCCGCCGGCCACGGTCGCGGCGACCGCGGCCGTCAACAGGATTCTGCGGGACGGCTGTTCGGCTTGGCTCATGGGTGGCAGACCCCCAGGTGTCCGAGTCGGGGCAGGTCCGGTGCACGGCCGGTCGGACGGTGTGCGTCCACCGGTGGGAACGGGCGTGCGCCCACTATGGACGCAGCCGCGCCGGTCCGGCCAGCACCCGGGGCCGTGCCGCGCCGGCCAATATGGGTCTCGACCTCTGACGGCGCCCCGGGGGAGCGAGGACGCACCCGCGGGTCCGCCGGCGGCGGGCGCCGTCGTGCGGGCGGGTCCGCCCACGGCCTACAGTGCTGGCGTCCTGTCCCCTCCCCCACACCCCGGGAGCCGGCCGTGCACGCTCTCGCCGCCCGCATCCACCGGCTCGCCCCGTCCTGCGGCCCGGTGCGGCTCGTCGGCGTCGACGGGCACGCGGGCTCCGGAAAGTCCACGTTCGCCGGCCGGCTGGCCGCGGCCCTGGGCGGCGCCCCGGTGCTGCGGCTCGACGACGTCGCCAGCCACGAGGAGCTGTTCGCGTGGACCGGGCGGCTGTCCGACCAGGTGATCGAGCCGCTCCGGGCCGGCCGGACGGCGCGCTACTCCCCCTACGACTGGCACTCCCGCCGCTTCGGGGAGCCCCGGCCGCTGCCGCCCGCGCCGGTCGTCCTCGTCGAGGGGGTCGGCGCGGGACGCCGGGCCCTGCGCCCGCACCTGGCGCTGCTGCTGTGGATGGACCTGCCCGCGGCGGACTCCTGGGCGCGGGGGCGGGCCCGGGACGGCGCGGAGCTGCGGGAGTTCTGGGACGGGTGGGTGGCGGCGGAACGGCGGCACTTCGCCGAGGACCCCTCCCGGCCGTTCGCGGACCTTCTGGTGCGGCAGCGGGAGGAGGGGTACGAGGTGCTCCCCGGGCCCGCCGTGACGGCTGATGCGGGACCGCCGTTCACCGTCGGTGACGGACCGCCAGCAGTGTGCTGAACCTGTGAAAACGCCTCGTCGGACAAGTTGCCCGGGTACCCCAACTTGGCTTGACCGCCGGGCCGTACAGGTCTTACGTTCTCAATGTGCGGCCCTTCGGGACCGCTCGCGGACACGAAGCCCCCGGTTGTTCCCCCGTGATCGGGGGCTTCGTTCTGCCCGCTCCGCGCCCTCCGGACGCCGCGGGCCCCCTGTCCGTCACGCTCGGTCACCGTTCGGCGGCCCCGCGTGCCCCCTCCCTCCACCGCCCCGGCCGGGCGGCACCCTACGGCCGTGGCGCCGTCGCGGGTACGATGCCCTCGGTGCGATCGGGGGACGCTGCTGCGCACCTGCAACTCCGGTCCGTGGCACAGCGGTTCGACCTTGACCTTGGGGAGCCGACGGACGAGGGCCGGCCGGCACACCGACAGGGGCACGGTTCGTGGGGGACGCGATGGACTTCGGCACGCATGGCCCGCAGGCCCCGGCCGACCTGGCCTGGCTGCGGGGCGTCGACGCCTACACCATGGGCGCCTATCCGCAGGCCGAGGAGGAGTTCCGGAACGCGGTACGGATCGACCCCGGGATGGCCGACGGCTGGCTCGGGCTGCACGCGCTGCGGGTCGACACGACGACCGCGCTGCTGCGCATGTTCCGGCACCGGGACCGCTTCGGCGAGCAGCGCACCCGGCACCGACGCACCCTCAACTCCTGGTACTGGCTGGGGTGGTGGGTGCAGCCCGTGCTGGAGAGCCCGCGGGACCTGCTGCTCGCGCACGCCTCCCACTGGCTGGACGGCCGGCACGTCCCCGAACTGGACCGGGCGCTTGCCGGACTGCCGCCCGTGGACACCGAACCCCAGGTCCGCTTCCTGCACGCCTGCCGTGCCTATCTCGTCAAGGACTGGGAGCAGTTGGTCCGGCACACCGACCCGCTGCTCGGTGACCCGCTGCTCGGCATCGAGGCGGGCCTGTTCGGCGGCATGGCCCGGGTCCGGCTGGAGATGTACGGGCAGGCCGAACCCCTGCTGTCCGCGGCCCTGATGCGCTGCCGCAGCGAGCAGCCGCAGCGCAAGGAACTGCGCTACTGGCTGGCCCGGGCGCACGAGGGGACCGGCCGCAGCGCCGCCGCACTCCCCCTGTACCGGGCCGTGCACCGGGTCGACCCCGCCTTCATGGACACCTCGGCGCGGCTCGCGGCGATCTCCGAGGGGGACGGCTACGACGACGCGGGCCTCGCCGCGATCACGCTCACCGGCGCCGGCCAGGACACCCTGGACACACCCGACACCCTCGATCCGCTGTTCGGCACGGAGGGCCGCGACCTGCGGCTGTCCGACCCGGAGCCGCCGCCCGCCCCGCTGCCCCCGCTGTCCGTCGCCCCGGTGCGGGAGCGGACGGGCTCCGCGCAGGTGCCGCTGCCCACCGGGCCCACCGATCCGGCGTTACTGGAGGAGGCCCTCGCCGAGTTGGAGCGCATGGTCGGTCTCGAACCGGTGAAGCGACAGGTCAAAGCGCTGTCGGCGCAGCTCAACATGGCGCGGCTGCGGGCCGGGCAGGGCCTGCCGGTGCAGCCGCCCAAACGGCACTTCGTCTTCTCCGGCCCCTCCGGCACCGGGAAGACCACCGTGGCCCGCATCCTGGGCCGGGTCTTCTACGCCCTCGGACTGCTCGGCGGCGACCATCTCGTGGAGGCGCAGCGCGCCGACCTGGTCGGCGAGTACCTCGGGCAGACGGCCGTGAAGGCCAACGAGCTGATCGACTCCGCGCTCGGCGGGGTCCTCTTCGTCGACGAGGCCTACTCGCTCTCCAACTCCGGGTACGGCAAGGGCGACGCGTACGGCGACGAGGCCCTGCAGGTGCTGCTGAAGCGGGCCGAGGACAACCGCGACCACCTGGTGGTGATCCTGGCCGGCTATCCGGAGGGCATGGACCGGCTGCTGACCGCCAACCCGGGGCTGTCCTCCCGGTTCACCACCCGGGTCGACTTCCCGTCCTACCGGCCGCTGGAGCTGACCGAGATCGGCAAGGTGCTCGCGGCCGACAACGGGGACGTGTGGGACGAGGAGGCCCTGGACGAGCTGCGGTCCGTCGCCGGTCACGTGGTGGACCAGCAGTGGATCGACGAGCTGGGCAACGGGCGTTTCCTGCGCACCCTGTACGAGAAGAGCTGCGCGTACCGCGACCTGCGGCTGTCCACCGTGCCGGGCACGCTGACCCGGGAGGACCTGTCGACGCTGCGGCTGCCGGACCTGATGCAGGCGTACGGGGAGGTCCTGTCGGGCCGCAGCCCGCAGGACCCCCCGGGACGGTGACGCGCCGCCGGCGCGGCGAACGCTAGGTGGCCAGGGCCTGTTCCGGCTCGCCGCTCGCGCGGGGCTCGGTCAGCCGCACCTGTGGCAGCTGCCGGTGGGCGGGGTCGTGGACCTCGCCGACCAGCGTCTCCAGGACGTCCTCCAGGGCGACCAGGCCCAGTACCGCCCCGGACGCGTCGGCCACCTGAGCCAGATGGGTGGCGGCGCGGCGCATCACCGTGAGGGCGTCGTCCAGCGGGACGTCGGCGCGCAGGGTGGTCATCGGCCGCCACAGCCTGCGCGGCACCGGACGCTCGTCGTCCTCCAGGTCGAGGACGTCCTTCACGTGCAGGTAGCCCAGGTAGGCGTCGCCGTCCTCGGCGGCGACCGGGAAGCGGGAGTAGCCGGTGCGGGCGGTGAGCTCCACCACGCGCGCCGGGGTGACCGACGGTTCGACGGTCACCAGCGACGCGTGCCCGAGCAGGACGTCCGTCACCGGGCGGCTGGCCAGTCCGAGGGCGTCCTCCAGGCGTTCGGTCTCCTCCGGGTCGAGCAGGCCGGCCCGGCCGGAGTGCTCCACCAGCCGGTTGAGCTGCTCGCTGGTGAAGACGGCCTCCACCTCGTCCTTCGGCTCGACCCGGAACAGCCGCAGGACGGCCTCCGAGCAGGCGCCGAGCGCGGCCGTGACCGGGCGGCACAGGCGGGCGAACCAGACCAGGCCGGGGCTGAGCCACAGCGCGGCCTTCTCGGGGGCCGCCATCGCGAGGTTCTTGGGGAGCATCTCCCCGATGACGAGGTGGAAGAAGACCACCGCGGCGAGCGCGATGACGTAGCCGAGCGGGTGGACCATGCCCGGCGGCAGGTGGATCCACGCGAAGACGGGCTCCAGCAGGCGGGCCACCGTCGGCTCGGCGACCGCGCCGAGCGTCAGGGAGCAGACGGTGATGCCGAACTGGGCCGCCGCCATCATCTGCGGCAGGTGTTCCAGTCCGTGCAGCACCTGGCGGGCGCGGGCGGTGCCGAGCGGTTCGATCTGGCTGCGGCGCACGGACACGAGCGCGAACTCGGCGCCGACGAAGAATCCGTTGGCGAGCACCAGCAGCGCGGCGAACAGGAGTTGGAGGACGCTCATCCCGCGGCCTCCACCAGCGGCAGCGGCGCGGTCCTGACCAGGCGGACCCGGTCGGCGCGGTAGTGGCCGACCCGGCGCACCGACAGGCGCCAGCCGGGCAGCTCCACCTGGTCGCCGACGGCCGGGATGCGGCCGAGGACGTCGGCCACCAGTCCGGCGACGGTCTCGTAGGGCCCGTCGGGTGCCTCCAGGCCGATGCGGCGCAGCTGGTCGACGCGAACGCCCCCGTCGACGTCCCAGACGGGGTTGCCGTCCTGCGGCGGGGCGGCGGTGAGCTGGGGCGTGTCCGGGTCGTCGTGCTCGTCGCGGACCTCGCCGACGATCTCCTCGACGATGTCCTCGAGGGTGACGACGCCCGCGGTGCCGCCGTACTCGTCGACGACGACGGCGATGGGCTGTTCGCTGCGCAGCCGGGTCAGCAGCGCCCGCACGGGCAGCGTCTCGGGCACCAGCAGCGCGGGGCGGGCGATGTCCTCGACGGGGGTGCGGAGCCGGTCGCGGGCGGGCACGGCGAGCGCGTCCTTGAGATGGACGATGCCGGTCACCTCGTCGATCCGCTCCCGGTAGACGGGGAAGCGGGACAGGCCGGTGGCCCGGGTGAGGTTGACGACGTCCTGGGCGGTGGCCGAGGACTGCAGGGCGCTCACCTTCACGCGCGGTGTCATCACGTGCTGCGCGGCCAGCTCCGCCAGGGACAGGGTGCGCACGAAGAGGTCGGCCGTGTCCTGTTCCAGGGCGCCGGCCCGGGCGGAGTGCCGGGCCAGGGAGACCAGTTCGCCCGGGGTGCGGGCGGAGGCGAGTTCCTGGGTGGGTTCGATGCCGAAGAGGCGCACCAGCCGGTTGGCGACGGCGTTCAGTCCGGCGATGACCGGGCGGAACAGCCGGGCGAAGACCTGCTGCGGGCCGGCGACGAAGCGGGCGACCTGCAGCGGGCGGGAGACGGCCCAGTTCTTGGGCACGAGTTCACCGATCACCATCTGCACGGCGGAGGCCAGCAGTACGCCGACGACCACGCAGATGCCGGACACGGCACCGCCGGGCACGCCGAGGGCGGTGACCGGGCCGTGCAGCAGCCGGGCGAGGGCCGGTTCGGCGAGCATGCCGACGACGAGGGAGGTGAGGGTGATGCCGAGCTGGGTGCCGGAGAGCTGGAAGGACAGCTCCTTGAGGGAGGCCACGACGCGGCGGGCGCGCCGGTCACCGGTCGCGGCGGCCCGTTCGGCGTCGGGGCGCTCGACGGTGACGAGGCCGAACTCGGCGGCCACGAAGAAGCCGTTGGCGAGAATCAGCAGGAGTGCGGCTGCCAGGAGCAGCAGGGGGGTGGTCATGATGCCACCGCCTCCGTGGGGACGCGGACCGGGCGGGGCCGGCCGGCGCTATGTCGGGAGGGGGCGGCGCAGGTACTGCCGGACGATCCGTCCATCGCCTGAGAGGGTCACTCCTCGGGTCGCAGGAATCCCCTGGCGCACCGGGCGGGCGGCAGGGGTGCGGGCGCGGTCGTCGCGCCTTTGGTCCACCAGATTAATCGGGACACGGGCGACTGCGGCAGGGTGAGGGCCCGGACGGGTCCCCGATGTGCGTCACGGCCGGTCCCGGCGGGGTGCCGGAACGGGCCGTGGTGCGGTGCCGGGGGCGGCGGGTCAGCCGCGGAGTGCCTCGGGGCCGGCCGTGGTGCGGTGCCGGGGACGGGCCGTGGTGCGGTGCCGGGGACGGGCCGTGGTGCGGTGCCGGGGCGGCGGGTCAGCCGCGGGGTGCCTCGGGGCCGGCCGTGGACCGGGCGGCGGCCAGGGCGCGCAGGGCGCGGGCGTCGGCGATGGCGTGCTGCTTGGCGATGCCCGGCTGGATGCCGAGCGCGGGCATGCTGGTGCCGTCGCTGAGGTCGAGGAACACCCAGGGGTCGCCGGGGCGCAGGTGCACCTGGATGATTTCCGGCCACTCCAGGCGGCGGCGGGTGACGATGTTGACGACGGTGACGCCGGTCTCGTCGCACTCGACCCGGGGCCGGGCGAGCAGGTACAGCACGCTGCCGAGGAGGGCCCCGGTGACCACGAAGCTGAGGCGTTCGCCCGGGCTCAGCCGGGTGAGGAGGACGCCGATCAGGCTGACGGCGACGAAGATCGCGACGCCCATCGTGAGCAGCACGGCGCGGGTGCGGCCGGGGCGGAAGGTGACGGGCAGGGCGGGCAGCCCGGACGAGGTGGCATCCGACATGGTGTCGCTCCCGGTCCCGGTCAGAGGCGGCAGGCGTGGATGGCGGTGGTGAGGATGGCCCGCGCCCCGATGTCGTACAGGTCGTCCATGATGCGCTGGGCCTCCTTGGAGGGGACCATGGCGCGGACGGCGACCCAGCCCTCGTTGTGCAGCGGGGAGACCGTCGGGGACTCCAGTCCCGGGGTCAGGGCGACGGCCTTCTCCAGCTGCTCGACCCGGCAGTCGTAGTCCATCATCACGTAGGTGCGGGCCACCAGGACGCCCTGGAGGCGGCGCAGGAACTGCTGGACCTTCGGCTCGACGCTGTCGTCGGGGTCGGCCATGGCGCCGGTGCGGCGGATGACGACCGCCTCGGACGTCATGATGGGCTCGCCGATGACCTGCAAACCCGCGTTGCGCAGGGAGGTGCCGGTCTCGACGACGTCGGCGATGACCTCGGCGACGCCGAGTTCGATGGCGGTCTCCACCGCGCCGTCGAGGTGGACGACGGAGGCGTCGATGCCCTTGTCCTCCAGGTGGCGGGCGACGATGCCCTCGTAGGAGGTGGCGATGGTCATGCCGGTGAGGTCGGTGACGCCGTTCGCCGTGCCGGGGCGGGTGGCGAAGCGGAAGGTGGAGCGGGCGAAGCCGAGGGGCAGGATCTCCTCGGCGCGGGCGCCGGAGTCGACGAGCAGGTCCCGTCCGGTGATGCCGATGTCGAGGCGGCCGGAGGAGACGTAGATCGCGATGTCGCGCGGGCGGAGGTAGAAGAACTCCACCTCGTTGGTCGGGTCGACGACCCGCAGTTCCTTGGTCTCACGGCGCTGCTGGTAGCCGGCCTCATGCAGCATCTCCGCCGCAGGGCCGGACAGGGAACCCTTGTTGGGGAGGGCGATGCGCAGCATGAGGTCGGCTTCCTTCGCGGTGTCGGGGTGGTGGGGCGTGCGGAACGGTCAGAGGTGGGCGTAGACGTCGTCGAGGGAGATGCCGCGGGCGACCATCATCACCTGGACGTGGTACAGCAGCTGGGAGATCTCCTCGGCGGCCGCTTCCTTGCCCTCGTACTCGGCGGCCATCCAGACCTCTGCGGCCTCTTCGACGACCTTCTTGCCGATGGCATGGACGCCCTTGTCCACCAGTTCGGCCGTGCGGGAAGTGGCGGGGTCGCCGTGGGCGGCCTTGTGCTGGAGCTCGGTGAAGAGCTCCTCGAACGTCTTCTTGGACATGGTGGTCCTTACCCTACGCGCTGACGGGCCCTGCTCACCGCCAGGGTTCGGATACTGAACGCAGGCAGGCGGCGGTCGCCACGGCGGCGGTGACGGCCTCGTGCCCCTTGTCCTCGCTGGATCCGGGCAGTCCGGCACGGTCCAGGGCCTGCTCCTCGGTGTCGCAGGTGAGGACGCCGAATCCGACGGGCACGCCGGTGTCGACGGAGACCCGGGTCAGGCCCTGGGTGACGCCCTGGCACACGTAGTCGAAGTGGGGTGTGCCGCCCCGGATGACGACGCCGAGGGCGACGACCGCGTCGTAGCCGCGTCCGGCGAGGACCTTGGCGACGACGGGGAGTTCCCAGCTGCCGGGGACCCGGAGCAGGGTCGGCTCGTCGATGCCGAGGTCGTGCAGGGCGCGCAGGGCGCCGTCGACCAGTCCGTCCATCACCTTCTCGTGCCACTGCGCGGCGATGACGGCGACCCGCAGGTCCCCCACGTCGCGTACGGACAGTTCCGGTGCACCCTTGCCGCTCACGTCTCTCCTCGGTGGTTCGCTTACTGGTTGCCGCAGGCCGGCACGGTCGGTGCGTCCAGCCAGGGCAGGTCGTGGCCCATCCGGTCCCGCTTGGTGCGCAGGTACCGGAGGTTGTGCTCGCTCGCGGTGACGGGCATCGGCTCACGGGCGGTGACGGCGATGCCGTGGCGGACGAGCGCGTCGGACTTGTCCGGGTTGTTGGTCAGCAGACGGACGCTGCGCACGCCGAGGTCGGCGAGGACCTGCGCGCCGGCCGCGTAGTCGCGGGCGTCGGCGGGCAGGCCGAGCTCGAGGTTGGCGTCGAGGGTGTCCCGGCCGCGTTCCTGGAGTTCGTAGGCGCGCAGCTTGGACATCAGGCCGATGCCGCGCCCCTCGTGGCCGCGGAGGTAGACGACGACGCCCCGTCCCTCGGCCTGGATGCGGGCCAGGGAGGCGTCCAGCTGGGGCCCGCAGTCGCAGCGCTGGGAGCCGAAGACGTCTCCGGTGAGGCATTCGGAGTGGACGCGGACGAGGACGTCCTCACCGTCGCCGATGTCGCCGTGGACCAGGGCGACGTGCTCGACGCCGTCGACGGTGGAGCGGTAGCCGTACGCGGTGAAGGTGCCGTGCGCGGTGGGCAGGCGGACCTCGGCCTCCCGGCGCACGGTGGGCTCACTGCTGCGGCGGTAGGCGATGAGGTCCTCGATGGAGATGATCGTCAAGCCGTGCTTGCGGGCGAACGGGACGAGTTCGGGCAGCCGCAGCATGCTGCCGTCCTCGCCGGCGATCTCGACGATGGCGCCCGCCGGGCGCAGTCCGGCGAGCCGGGCGAGGTCGACGGCGGCCTCGGTGTGGCCGTTGCGCACCAGGACGCCGCCGGGGCGGGCGCGCAGCGGGAAGACGTGGCCGGGCCGGACCAGGTCGGAGGGTTCGGCGGTGCCGCCGGCCAGCAGCCGGAGGGTGGTGGCGCGGTCGGCGGCGGAGATGCCGGTGGTCACGCCGTGGGCGGCGGAGGCGTCGACGGAGACGGTGAAGGCGGTCTTCATCGACTCGGTGTTGTCGTCCACCATCTGCGGCAGCCGGAGGCGGTCCAGTTCGTCGCCCTCCATGGGGGCGCAGATCAGGCCGCGGCACTCGCTCATCATGAAGGCGACGATCTCGGGGGTGGCCATCTCGGCGGCGATGACGAGGTCGCCCTCGTTCTCGCGGTCCTCGTCGTCGACGACGACGACCGGCCGGCCGGCCGCGATGTCGGCGACGGCCTGCTCGACCGGGTCGAGCGCCAGGTCCTCGCCGTCGTCGAGGACCGGTGGCACGACGGGGCGGGACAACGGCCGGCTCCGCTGCTGCGGGGCGGCCTCGTCGAGGGTGGTGGCGGGTGACGGGCGGGCGCTCATGCCGGCGCTCCTTCCAGGGCGGGCCGCACGTCCTCGCGGGAGCGCAGCCACCAGTCGCGCAGTCCCCACAGGACCAGCGCGCCGTAGATGATGTAGACGAAACCGGAGAAGGCGAAGCCGTTGGCGAAGTTCAGCGGGACGCCGACGAGGTCGACCAGCAGCCAGGCGAACCAGAACTCGACCATGCCGCGGGCCTGCGCGTACATGGCGACGACGGTGCCGACGAAGATGTAGGCGTCCGGCCACGGGTCCCAGGACAGGGACGGGTAGAGCGTGAACAGCCCGCCGACGGCGAGGGTGCCGGCGGCCGCGGCGCCCACCAGGACCGCGCGCTCACGGCCGGTGGCGAAGCGGACGGCGATCGATCCGTCCTGGGCCTGCTGCCGGCCGCGGTTCCACTGGGCGAAGCCCCAGGCGGCGACCAGCATGACGACGATCTGCTTGCCGGCGCTGCCCGAGAGGTGGGCGGTGGCGAAGGCGGCGAAGAGGATGAGGCCGCTGAGGAACTGGGCGGGCCAGGTCCACAGGGACCGGCGCCAGCCGAGCGCGAGGGCCAGCAGGCCGATCACGTTGCCGATCATGTCGGACCACTTGATGTGCTGGCCGAGGACGGTGAACGCCTCGGAGTTCAGCCAGTTCACCGCCCGTCCCCCTTCCCGAGGTCCCGGTCGCCGATCATGCGCTCGACGTACTTGGCGATGACGTCCACCTCGAGGTTGACGGGGTCGCCGGGCTGCTTGAGGCCGAGCGTGGTCAGGTCGAGGGTGGTCGGGATGAGGCTGACCGTGAAGAAGTCGGGTCCTGCGTCGACGACGGTGAGGCTGATGCCGTCGACGGTGATGGAGCCCTTCTCGACGACGTAGCGGGAGAGGTCGGCGGGCAGCGAGATCCGTACCAGTTCCCAGTTCTCGGAGGGCTTGCGTTCGAGGATCTCGCCGGTGCCGTCGACGTGGCCCTGCACGATGTGTCCGCCGAGGCGGGCGCCGAGGGCCATGGGGCGTTCGAGGTTCACCCGGGAGCCGACGGCGAGGGCGCCGAGGCTGGAGCGGTTCAGGGTCTCGGCCATCACGTCGGCGGTGAACTCGTCGCCCTCGTGCTCGACGACGGTGAGGCAGACGCCGTTGACGGCGATGGAGTCCCCGTGCTTCGCGTCCTGGGTGACGACGGGGCCGCGCAGCCGGAAGCGACAGGCGTCGTCGAGGGTCTCGACGGCGGTGACCTCGCCCAGCTCTTCGACGATTCCGGTGAACACTTCCCGGGTCCTCCTGCCTCTTCGGGCACGGACTCCGGGGCTGTCGATGACGACAGATCGTACGGGCGGGGACACCGGGGGCGACGCCGGACGGAGTCCGCCGCGAGGACGGACCGGTACGGCGGCGCGCATGGATGCCCGCCCGCCGCGCACTGCCTCCCATCCGGACTTTAACCGTCGGTCCAGGAATTTCACCTGGTCAACCGGCCGCTGGAGGCGACCGGGTCGCGGACTGTAACCGCCGGTTCGGACTTTCACCGACCCCGGAGTGCGCTGCTACTGGTACAGGGCCAGTGTGCCATGACCGGCCGGGGTCCATACAGGCGGTGGGTGTGGAGTGGCTCACAACCCGTGGCGTCCGGCGCGCCCAGGGTGACGGGGCGCACTCCCGGACGCCGGCGGAGCGTTCGGTTCCGGCGGCGCCGGCCGTGAACTCCCGCCGCGGGGCGCGCCGGTGACCGTCCGTCGAATTGGTCCATACCTATTGACGCTTTGGTCTAGTCCTCTTAGATTCTGCGCCACCTTCCGTGGAGAGGAACCGACTGTGCCGTCCCCCTCACGTCCCGGGGCGAGACCTGCCCTGCTCGCCTCCGCCGCCGCCGTCGCGGGCCTCTTGCTCGCGGCCCTTCCCGCCACCGTGTCGCACGCCGCCGACCAGGAGTCCTGTCGCCCCGACGGGCTGTACCGGACACCGGGGGTCGAGGTCCCCTACTGCTCGGTCTACGACGCGGACGGGCGCGAGAAGATGGGCGCCGACCACCAGCGCCGGGTGATCGGCTACTTCACCGGCTGGCGCACCGGCAAGGACGGAAAGCCCGCCTACCTCGCGTCCGACATCCCCTGGGAGAAGATCACCCACATCAACTACGCGTTCGCCCACGTGGACAAGGGCAACAAGCTCTCCGTCGGTCCGGACGGCGCCACCAACCCGGCGACCGGCACGACCTGGCCCGGCGTGCCCGGCGCGGAGATGGACCCGGCGCTGCCCTACAAGGGCCACTTCAACCTGCTGACGAAGTTCAAGAAGCAGCACCCCGACGTCAAGACGCTGATCTCGGTGGGCGGTTGGGCCGAGACGGGCGGCTACTTCGACGCCGACGGCGACCGGGTGGACTCCGGCGGCTTCTACTCCATGGCCACCAACGCGGACGGCTCGGTCAACCACGCCGGCATCGACACGTTCGCCGACTCGGCGGTCGACTTCCTGCGGACGTACGGCTTCAACGGCCTCGACATCGACTACGAGTACCCGACCACCATGAAGGACGCGGGCAACCCGCTCGACCGGTCCTTCGCCAACGCCCGCCGGGCCGGCCTGGTCAAGGGCTACGCGGAACTGATGAAGACCCTGCGCGAGAAGCTGGACCGCGCGGGCGAGGCGGACGGCAGGCACTACCTGCTGACGGTGGCGGCCCCCTCCTCCGGCTACCTGCTGCGCGGCATGGAGACCTTCCAGGTCCAGAAGTACCTGGACTACGTCAACATCATGTCCTACGACCTGCACGGCGCCTGGAACGAGTACGTCGGCCCCAACGCCTCGCTCTTCGACGACGGCAAGGACGCCGAACTGGCCTCCGCCGGCGTCTACACCACGTCCCAGTACGGCGGGATCGGCTACCTCAACACCGACTGGGCCTACCACTACTTCCGGGGCTCGATGCCGGCCGGCCGCATCAACATCGGCCTGCCGTACTACACCCGCGGGTTCAAGAACGTCACCGGCGGCACCGACGGACTGTGGGGCAAGGCCCCCTCGACGGACTGCCCCGCCGGGTCCGGGCTGACCAAGTGCGGCGACGGCGCCACCGGCATCGACAACCTCTGGCACGACCTGGACGACGACGGCCGGGAGTCGCCCGCCGGATCCAACCCGATGTGGCACGCCAAGAACCTGGAGAAGGGCGTCGTCGGCGACTACGTCACCGACTACGGCTTCCCCGCCGGCACCGAACTGACCGGGACCTATGCCCGCAAGTACGACTCCACCCTGGTCGCGCCCTGGCTGTGGAACGCGGAGAAGAAGGTCTTCCTGTCCACCGAGGACGAGCAGTCCGTGAAGGCCAAGGCCGACTACGTCGTGGACCGCGGCATCGGCGGCACGATGGTGTGGGAACTCGCCGGTGACTACGACTGGAACGCCGCCACGGGCCAGTACGAGCCGGGCTCGACGCTGACCACCGCGATGTACGAGAAGTTCCGGTCCGCCGCCCCCTACGGAGCGACCCGGGCCACCACCGACATGCCGTCGGAGGCCCTGGACATCGACGTCGACTTCGGTCAGTTCCCGCTCGGCGACTCCAACTACCCGATCAGTCCCAAGCTGAAGATCACCAACAACACGTCGGCGGCCCTGCCCGGCGGCACGGAGTTCCGGTTCGACTACGGGACGTCCGCGCCCGGCAACGCCAAGGACCAGTCCGGCTGGGGCACCACGGTGATCGCTTCGGACCACACCGGGGACAACGTGGGCGGCCTGAAGGGCGACCACCACCGGGTGTCGCTGAAACTGCCGGCCTGGCAGTCGCTGGCCCCGGGCGACTCGGCGGAGCTGGACTTCGTCTATCACCTGCCGGTGTCGACCCCCTCGAACTGGACGGTGACGTTCGGCGGGAAGACCTACGCCCTGGCCGGTGACCTGGCCCGCGGCACCACGGTCGTGGAGCCGGGCGGCACCAGCCCCACCGACCCGCCCACCACACCGCCCGGTGAGCCCGGCGACTGCGCGGACCCGGCGTGGAACGCCTCGACCGCGTACGGCGGGGGCAGCGTGGTCTCGCACGAGGGCCACGTGTGGAAGTCCCAGTGGTGGACGCAGGGCGAGGAGCCCGGCACCACCGGCGCATGGGGCGCCTGGCGGGATCAGGGAGCCTGCTGACGCCCCCACCGGACCGGTCCGGCGGCGGTGACGACGGCCCTTGCCCGCCGCCGGGCCTCACCACGGCGCGCCCTGGCGGCGCCGCCCCCGTGCCGCGCGGCGCACCCCATGGTGCCGCGCGGCACGGGCGTGCCCGGGGCCGAGCGAGTGCGACGGGGCAGCGATTCGGACAAGCTGGAGGGTGCGTCGCCGGGCGGTGTCACATTCCGGGGCCGCCGCCCGTCCTCCCGGTGAAGGGCGCTCCGCCCGGGAGCGCCCCGTGTCCGAAGGGACGGAACAGCATGAGCACGATCCTGGTGACCGGAGGGACCGGAACGCTCGGCCGGCCCGTGACCGAACAGCTGCGCGCGGCGGGCCACGACCTGCGGGTGCTCAGCCGGCACGCGGTGCCCTACTCCGTCGACCTGCGCGAGGGGGGCAGCGCCCTGGACGCGGCGCTCTCGGGAGTGGACACCGTCGTCCACTGCGCCACCTCACCGCGCGGCGGGGACGAGCGGGCCGCGCGGAATCTGATCACGGCGGCCCGTCGGGCCGGGGTGGGTCACCTGGTCTACATCTCCATCGTGGGCGTCGACCGGGTGCCGTTCGGCTACTACCGCTCGAAGCTCGCGGTGGAGCGGCTGATCGAGGACTCGGGGATCGACTGGACGGTGCTGCGCGCCACCCAGTTCCACGACCTGCTGCTGCAGGTCTTCCAGGGGCTGTCCAAGGTGCCCGTCATGGTGCTGCCCGCGCGGGTGAAGGACCAGCCGGTCGACGTCACCGAGGTCGCGGACCGGCTGTGCGAGCTGGCGCAGGCGGCCCCGGCGGGCCGGGTCGAGGACATGGGCGGTCCGGAGGTCAGGACGCTGCACTCCCTCGCCCGCTCCTATCTGGAGGCCACGGGCCGCCGCCGGGCGGTGGTGAAGGTGCCGCTCAGGGGAGCCGCCTACCGGGCGTTCCGCGCGGGCGGCCATCTGGCGCCGGACCGTGCGGTGGGGACGCGCACGTTCGAGGAGTTCCTGGCGCGCCGGCGGCAGGAGACCCGGGCGCACCACTGAGCGCCCCCGGCCGGCCGGCACGGCTGCGGCGCCCGGACCGGGCGTGACGCCACGCCGGGCCGGGGGGCCCGGTCCGCGTCGCGGCACGGGGCTTCCGTACCGGCCGGGGGCGCCTCGCGTCTCCGGCCTCCTACCCCCGGTGGGAGGCCGGGGGCAGGAGGCCGGGGGCAGGAGGCCGGGGACCCTACCCCCGGTAGCTGCCGAAGAGGTCGTCCTGGGCGTGCTCGCGCGCCGTCAGCAGGGCGCCCTTGAGCACCGCCGAGCCGCCCAGCGCACCCGGGCGCACCTCGGTCGGCAGCGGTGACATCCGCGCCAGGCGGTCCCGTACCCGCACGGCCAGGGGCTCGCCGCCCGCCTGCCCGATCTCCCCGCCCAGCACCACGCACCCGGGATCCAGCACCGCCACGGCCGACGCCACCCCCACGACGACCCGGTCGGCGAGGGCGTCCAGGAAGCGGTGAGCCCCCGGCACCGGGGCCGCGTCCGCCTCCTCCAGAGCCCGTACGGCCGTCAGGACGGCGCCGGCCGCCTCCGGCTCGACGCCCGGCCGGGGCGGGACGGCATGGGCACGTGCGAGGTCCGCGACCGCGGATGCTCCCGCCAGGGAGTGGAAGCCGCCCGCGCAGTCGGTCGCGGAGGGCAGGCCGCCGGTGCCGGGGACGGGCAGGAAGCCGATCTCGCCGGCGCCGCCGGAGGCACCCCGGCGCAGGACGCCGTCGAGGACCACGGCCGCGCCGGTGCCGTGCCCCAGCCAGAGCAGGACGAAGGTGTCGCGGTCGCGGGCGGCCCCCTCGCGCTGCTCGGCCAGCGCGGCGAGGTTGGTCTCGTTGCCGACGCTGACGCGGGTCGTGGGGTGGCGTTCCTGGAGGGCGGCCACCAGCCGGCGGTGCCACTCGGGCAGGGCGGTGCTGTCGCGCAGTTCGCCCGTCGCCGGGTCGATGAGGCCGGGTGCGCCGATCCCCACGGTGTGCAGCGCGTCGGCGCCGGCCTCCTTGACCGTCCGCTCGACCAGCGCCACCGCCTGCTGCACGGCCGGCCCGGTCCCCGTGTCGCCGGTGATCGGGGCGGCGGCCCGGGCCAGGACCCGCCCGACGAGGTCGGAGACGACCACGGCGACGCCCTCGGTGCGCACGTCGAGCGCGGCCAGGTGCGCCCGGTCGGCGACGATCCCGTACAGCTTGGCCTTGGGGCCGCGCCGCTGCTCGCCGGCCTCCCCGGCGACCGCGATCAGTCCGGCCGCGGTGAGGCGTTCGACGAGGTCGGCGACGGTGGGACGGGAGAGCCCGGTGAGGTCCTTGAGCCGCCCTGCGGTCAGCGGGCCCTCCCGCTGGAGCAGGCGCAGGGCGAGCCGGTCGTTGATGGCTCGGGCGGTGCTCGGGGATGCGGCCATGCCGGGATCCTTCCAGATGGGCCGGGGCGGCCGGAGACGGGACGGGGGACCGGCCGACATCCCCTTATCTTTCAGGCAGGGTTCCTGATAATTTACCCCGGCGCAGATCGCGCGGCGACGACCGGAGGGGGCGGGAGCATGGGTCCAGGGGTGTACGGACCACGTGACGTGAGGAGGGCGCGGTACGCCGTCGCCGCGGTGTTCGCCGTGCACGGCGCGGTCACGGGCTCGTTCGCCACCCGTGTGCCGTGGATCCAGGACCACGCCGGGGTGAGCGCCGGGCAGCTGGGGCTGGCCCTCGCCTTCCCCGCGCTCGGCGCGTCGATCGCCATGCCGGTCGCCGGGCGCGTCAGCCACCGCTTCGGGGCCCGCGCCGCGCTGCGCGGGCTGCTCGCCCTGTGGACGGCCTCACTCGTCCTGCCGTCCCTCGCCCCGGGCATGCTGACGCTCTGCCTGGCGCTGTTCACCTACGGCGCCACGGCCGGCATGTCCGACGTGGCGATGAACGCGCTCGGCGTGGAGGTGGAGAACCGGCTGGACCGGTCGATCATGTCGGGACTGCACGGCATGTGGAGCGCCGGAGCCCTCGTCGGCTCGGCGGCCGGCGCGCTCGCCGCCCACCTCGGCGCGGACGCCCGGCTGCACCACCTGCTGGCCGCCGCCGTGCTGACGGCGGTGGGCGTCGCCGCCTGCCGCTGGGTGCTGGACCTCCAGCCCGCCGAGGACGAGGACCCGCCCCCGCGGTTCGCCCTGCCGCCCCGCTCCGCGCTGCTGATCGGCGCGATCGGGTTCTGCGCGGTCTTCGCCGAGGGCGCGAGCCTGGACTGGTCGGCGGTCTACCTGCGCGACCGCATGGACGCCTCCGCCGGTCTGGCCGCCGCCTGCACCACGGGGTTCACGCTCACCATGGCGGTGGCGCGGATCGCCGGGGACCGGGTGGTGGACCGCTTCGGCGCGGTGCGCACGGTCCGCGCGAGCGGGGTGGTCGCGGTGCTCGGCGGTCTGCTGATCGTGCTGGCGGACCATCCCGCCACCGCGATGGCGGGCTTCGCGCTGACCGGTCTCGGTATCGCGGTGGTGGTCCCGCTGTGCTTCGCCGCGGCGGGCCGCAGCGGGACGAACCCGAGCCTGGCGATCGCGGGCGTCGCGACCATCACCTACACCTCGGGCCTGGTCGCCCCGAGCGCGATCGGGATGGTGGCCCAGGCGACCAGCCTGATGGTGTCGTTCGCGGTGGTCACAGTCCTGTCGTGCGGTGTCGCCGGGCTGGCGGGCGTGCTCCGGGCCGGCGACCGCACGAAGGTCACACGGCCGGCGGCAGCAGTTCCCGGGCCACGGCCCTGAAGGACTCGGTCCAGGGCGTCGGGCGCAGCGTCTCGGCGTCCAGCCGGACCAGCACCCGGCTGCCCCGCGCGTAGGTCACCGTGCCGTCCGGTGAGCAGACCCGGAAGCCGTACGTCAGCCCCGTCCGGCCGAGCCGCTCCAGCCACAGGTGGACGGCGTACGCGCCGGCCCGGGCCACCGGTGCCTCGTAGGTGATCCGCAGTTCCTTGACCGCGTTGCAGGCGTCGCCGGCCGCCGCCCAGTCGCCGTCGAAGCGGACGCCGTGTCGCTCCCAGAACGCCGCCCAGGCCCGCTCGACCAGCAACGGGTACCGGGAGTTGTGCATCAGGCCCAGCGCGTCGAGGTCGTCGAAGTGGACGGTGGCGGGCATCAGCAGCCCGTACGGGACGGCGGCGGCGGGGGCGGGCGGGGCTTCGACGGTCACAGTGGTGCTCCTGGGGCGTGCGGGATCAATGCCGCATACGGCGAAGAGCGGCACGGGCCCATCCTAAGCAGACGCTCAGCCGCTGCGCGGGACCCCCGCCGCGCCGTACGGAGCACTCCTTTCCAGCCCCGACAATGGTCCGGACACGCTGCACGTACGAACGAAAGCGACACCCCATGGATCTCGGCGTCCGCTGGAGACTGCACGGTGACGGGCGCACCCCCGCGCCCGGTGCGGTGGTCCGCCCCGACGAACGGCTCTCCTGGCCCCGTACCGCGGGACTCGGCGCCCAGCACGTCGTCGCGATGTTCGGCGCGTCGTTCGTCGCACCCGTGCTCATGGGCCTGGACCCGAACCTGGCCATCATGATGTCCGGGGTCGCCACCATCGTGTTCCTGCTGGCGACCCGCGGCCGGGTGCCGAGCTACCTGGGCTGCTCGCTGTCCTTCGTCGGCGTCGCCGCGGTCATCCGCGCCCAGGGCGGGTCCAGCGCCACCGTCACCGGCGCGGTGTTCGTGGTGGGCGCCGCGCTGTTCCTGGTGGGGCTCGCCGTCCAGCGCTTCGGGGCGCGGATCATCCACGCGGCGATGCCGCCGGTCGTCACCGGCGCGGTGGTGATGCTGATCGGCTTCAACCTCGCTCCGGTCACCGCCACCACCTACTGGCCGCAGGACCAGTGGACCGCCCTGTTCGTCATGCTGTTCACCGGCCTCGCGGTGGTGTGCCTGCGCGGCTTCTGGTCCCGGATCGCGATCTTCCTCGGGCTGGTCTTCGGCTACGTCCTGTCCTGGGCGCTGGACCGCGTCTTCGGGCAGATCCACTCCGCCGACGCGAGCGGCAAGGTCACCGACCACTGGCGGCTCGACCTGTCCGCCGTGGGCCAGGCCGACTGGATCGGCCTGCCGGCCCTGCACGGACCGTCCTTCGAGTGGTCCGCGATCCTGGTCGCCCTGCCGGTGGTGATCGCCCTCGTCGCGGAGAACGCCGGACACGTCAAGGCCGTCGGCGAGATGACCGGCGACGACCTCGACGGCAAGCTGGGCACCGCGATCTCCGCCGACGGCGTCGGCTCCATGCTGTCCACCGCCGTGGGCGGTCCGCCCAACACCACCTACTCCGAGAACATCGGCGTCATGGCCGCCACGCGCGTGTACTCCACCGCCGCCTACTGGGCCGCCGCCTTCTTCGCCCTGCTGTTCGGCCTCTGCCCGAAGTTCGGCGCGGTCGTCGCGGCGATCCCGGGCGGCGTGCTGGGCGGCATCACCGTCATCCTCTACGGCATGATCGGCCTGCTCGGCGCGCAGATCTGGATCAACGCCGGGGTGGACCTGCGCAATCCGCTGAACCTGGTCCCGGCCGCCGCGGGCATCATCATCGGCGTCGGCAACGTCACGATGGAGTTCACCGACACCTTCTCGCTGAGCGGCATCGCGCTCGGCACCGTCGTGGTCATCACCGGCTACCACGCCCTGCGCGCCTTCGCCCCGGCCCACCTCAAGACGCAGGAGCCGCTGCTCGACGAGGGCACGTCCTCCTACACCGTGCCCGCCGACGGCGGCCCGGGCGACGCCGGCGGCGACGGACCTCAGCGCGCCAAGTCGTAGGCGTACGACGGTGTGAAGGTGCCCGGCGCGCCCTTGCAGCCGTCGGACTCCCCCGGCAGCTTCACCCACAGGTAGGCGTCGATGCGGGCCTCGCCCGTGTCGAGGGTGGGCGCCCGGCCCAGCTTGCGTCCGGCCGGGTCGCACCACTCGCCGTCGGCCGGGGCACCGGCGCCGTTGCGGCTGGTGTCGATGACGGCGCCGAGGCCGGATCCGCCGAGGGCGTCCAGCACCCGGCGGTTGTAGGCGATCTCGTCGGCGGTGCTGTGGAAGTTGGAGACGTTGCTGAACACGCCGTCGGAGGAGGCGGACGAGGCCGCGCCGGCCTGCCGCAGCCAGGCGGCCTGCCGGGCGGGCGCGTTCCACCCGGAGTGTCCGGCGTCGAAGTAGACCCGGGCCCGGGGGTTGGCCTGCTTGATCACCCGCCCGGCCCGCGCCAGGGAGGCGAAGCGGTCGGCGCGGGCCCCCGCGGACAGGCACTCGGCCTGCGCCACCGAGTCCGGCTCCAGCACGACGATGACCTCGCCGCCGCCCAGCCCGGCCGCGAACCGGTCGATCCAGCCGTCGTAGGCGTCGAGGTCGGGAGCGCCGCCCTGGGAGTGCCCGCCGCAGTCCCGGTCGGGTATCGCGTACGGCACCAGCACGGGCACCCGGCCCTGGGCCGCGCCGCCGGAGGTGACCGCGCGGACCCGCGCCGTCACGGTGTCGGGCGTGTAGTCGGCGAACCACACCGCCGCGGGCCGGTCGGCGATCCGGGACTCTATGACCGCGCGCCGCGGGTCGCCGGGATGGGCCCGCACCCAGTCCAGCACCCGCGACTCCGGGTGGCGGTACAGCCCCGGGGACGCGGAGGCCGGCTGCCGCTGCGTCGCGGTGCGCGACGGGGACGGCTTCGGCGGCGGCTTCTTCGACGGGGTGGCCGAGGGCGGCGCCGGTGTGGGCGACGGGGACGCCGACGGCACGGCGGGCAGCGGCTCCAGCAGGGGGGTGCCGGTCACCTCGGGCCGCGCCTCGTCGGAGCCGCGGCCGTCCCCGACGGCCTGGATCATGCCGGTCGCGGTGCCGATCGCGACCACGACGGAGGCCGCCGCGACCATGGCGCCGCGCCCGGCGGCGCGTCTGCGCGCGGCCCGCCGGCCGGACCGGCGCTGGGCACGTGAGCCTGCCACCGTACTGCTCCCCCTCCCCCGCGGCGGACGCGTTCCCCCGTTCCGGGGAAGCGTCGGGCCCGCCGCCACTGCCCCCACCCTAAACGTGCGACTCTGCGCCCATGCCGGAGTGCGAACAAGTCCTGATGTCGGTGGACACGGTCATCGCCCGGATGCGTGCCGTCGACGCCGCCCTGCCCGAGCGGGACGGGATCGCGGTCTTCAACCGTGTCTACCTCGCCGTCACCGAGTCGGTGGACCGGCGCATCGACGCTGGCCGGTTCGCCGACGCGCGGGCGGCGACCGTCCTGGACGTGCGGTTCGCGCAGCGCTACCTGGCCGCCCTCGACGCGGTGCTGGACGACCGCCGGCCGCCGGCCTGCTGGCGGCCCCTGTTCCAGTTCCGCCGTCATCCCGGGGTACGCCCGCTGCAGTTCGCGCTGGCGGGCATCAACGCGCACATCGGCCACGACCTGGCGCTCGCCGTGGTGGACACCTGCCGTACCCTCGGCTGCGAACCGGCGCGCCTGGAGGACGACTTCGACCGGGTGGGCGACCTCCTCGTCTCGCTGGAGGAGCGGATCCGCGAGGAGCTGATGCCGGGCCCCGACCTGTTGGAGATCGCGGACCCGCTGACCCATCTGCTGGGCGCGTGGAGTCTGGAGCGGGCCCGCGACGCGGCCTGGACGGCGGCCCGGGCCCTGTGGGCGCTGCGCGGGCTGCCGGACGTCGCCGGGGACCTGACCGCGCGGCTGGACACCGCGGTGGGCTTCGCGGGCCGCATGCTGCTCACGCCGCTGCCCGGCCTGCCGGAGGGGAGGTCCGGCCGGTCGGGCAGGGCCGCTCAGTCCTCGGGCAGTTCCACCGGCGCGATCTCGTCGTAGACGTCGCCGGGGCCCGGGTTGGACGGGTCGGTCCCGCCGCCGAGGTGGTGCATGACGCCCCAGACGGCGTTGAGGGCGGTCTGCACGGCGCCCTCCGCCCAGCCTGCCGTCCAGGAGATGTCGTCGCCCGCCAGGAAGATGCCCCGCTTGTCCTCGGGCAGCCGGTCCTGCATGAAGTGGGTGAACAGCCGCCGCTGGTAGCGGTAGTGGCCGGGCAGGTTGGCCTTGAACGCGCCCATGAAGTAGGGCTCGTTCTCCCAGGACACGGTGACCGGGTTGCCGATGATGTGCTTGCGGATGTCGACCTTCGGATAGATCTCGCCGAGCGACTTCAGCATGACCTCCATCCGCTCGTTCGCGGACAGCGGCAGCCACTTCAGGCTGTCGTCGCACCAGGTGTAGGACAGGCAGATGACCGCCGGCCGGTCGGGGCCGTCGTCGAGCAGGTAGGTGCCGCGGGTCATGCGGTCGGTGAGCGTCATCGACATGACGTCCCGGCCCGTCTCCTCGTCCTTGTCCAGCCAGAAGGGCCGGTCGACGGGCACGAACAGCTTGGAGCTCTCCATGTAGTGGGTGCGCTCGATCGCCGTCCAGTGGTCGATGGGGAACAGCGCGTCGTCGCAGGCCACCTTGGACAGCAGCATCCAGGACTGGGCGGTGAAGATCGCGGCGCGGTAGGTGCGGATGTCGCCCTCCGCGTCGGTCACCGTGATGCGGTTGCCCGCGGTGCGGTGCAGCCGGGTGACCGCCGGGCGGGGCTCGCCGTCCACGTGCAGGGACTTCAGCGAGGTGCCGTACGGCCAGTGGACGATCTTCTCCGGCTCGCGCTCCCACATCCTCAGCGGCAGCTGCTGGGAGCCGCCGACGATGCCGCGGTGGTGGTCGTCGGCCTCGGTGTAGACGACGCGGAGGATCTCCAGGATGGAGTTGGGGAAGTCGGTGTCCCAGCCGCCGGTGCCGAAGCCGACCTGGCCGAAGATCTCGCGGTGCCGGAAGGACTTGAAGGCCTCGGACTCGCAGAGGAAGCCGTAGAAGGTCTGGTGGTCCAGCTTCTCCACCAGCCGGGACCAGATCTCCCGGATGCGCGGGACGTCCCGCTCGCGCAGGGCGCGGTTCATGTCGGTGAAGTCGGCGCCCTCCTCCAGGCACCGGGCCCAGGCGTCGGCCACGTCCCGGTAGACCTGCGGCAGGTCGTCGAGCGTCTCCGCGTAGTGGGACTCGCCCTTGAGGTCGACGACGGTCGACGGGGTTGCCTCCGCCAGCGGGTTGGGGAACGGCCGCGTCTCCAGGCCGACGAGGTCGATGTAGTGCTGGAGCGCCGTGGAGGACGGCGGGAACCGCATGGCGCCCATCTCGGCGGTGAGGGAGGGGTCGCAGCCGTCGAAGCCGACGGTGCGCAGCCGGCCGCCGATCCGGTCGGCCTCGTACACGACCGGCTTCAGGCCCATCTTCATCAGCTCGTAGGCGGCGACGATGCCCGACAGTCCGCCGCCGATGACGGCGACCTCGGTGCCGTGCTCGGTCGCGGGCACCTGCCCGAGGCCGGCCGGGTGGGCGAGGAAGTCGTCGTAGGCGTAGGGGAAGTCCGGGCCGAACATGGTGATCGGCGGCTGCTGCTCGTCGGCGTGCTCGACGGCGTTGGGCACCGTGGACGTCATGGGGTGCGGACTCCTTGCACGGGTGGGACCGGGGTACGGCTGGGGTGGGACGAGGGGGTCAGGTGAGCGGCCCGTAGAGCTCCGGGCGGCGGTCGCGCAGATACGGGTTGGCGGCGCGGGAGGCGGCCAGGAACTCGGGGTCGGCGTCGGCGCAGACGAGTTCCTCGGCGCGGCCGGCGCGGGCGCGGGCCACGCCGTCGGGCCCGGCGAGCACGGACAGGCCGGCGAACTCCAAGTCCCCCTCCGTGCCGACGCGGTTGGCGTAGGCGACGTACATCTGGTTCTCGAAGGCGCGCACCGGCACGAGGGACTCGGCGACGAACTGGAAGGGGTGCATCAGCGCGGTGGGCACCAGCAGCAGGTCGGTGCCCGCCAGGGCGTGGGCCCGCACGTTCTCCGGGAACTCGACGTCGTAGCAGATCACCAGGCCGACGGTGAGGCCGTTCAGCTCGGCCTGCACGACCGGCCGGCCGCCCGGGGTGAAGTGCTCCTGCTCGAAGCAGCCGAAGAGGTGCGTCTTGCGGTAGTTGGCGAGCCGGGCGCCGTCGGCGCGTACGAGCTGGACGGAGTTGTACACCGCGTCGCCGTCCCGCTCGGGGTAGGAGTAGGCGATCGCCAGTCCGTGGCGGACGGCGGTCTCCGCGACCGCGTCGGCGGCGTCGCCGTCGGCGGGCTCGGCCAGCCGGCCGATGTCGTCGCCGATGGCGTAGCCGGTCAGGAACAGCTCCGAGGTGACCAGCAGCCCGGCTCCGGTGGCGGCGGCACGGCCCGCGGCCTCGTCGAGGACCTTGAGGTTCCCGGCGACGGATCCGGGCCGTCCGGAGCTCTGGAGCAGGGCGGTACGCATGCGTGTTCCTCACCGGTACGCGGGCTTCTGGGGGTCAGCTAGACCGTACGGTCGGCCCGCTCACCCGGACAAGACGGACCCGTTGCGCGCCGGTGAGCGGTTCGTTGCGTCTCGGGGGCGGTCCGCGGTGATTCGTTGCGCGGGCCGTCCGAAGGCTTCCGGAGGGACGGAAACGCAGGTCAGGGCGGGGATGCGGGGGCCTGCACGGCGGGCTTTCGCCCGCGCCCGGGCCGGGTGGTCCGGGCGCGGGCGGGCCCGCTCAGCGGTCGGCGTCCCCCGGGGCCGTCGCGGCGGGGGTCCCGTCACCGGCGGCCGTCCCGTTGGAGGCCTCCTCGCGGAGGCCGGGGCGGGCCCGGCGCGGCCGGGCGACGAGACACAGCGCCGTCACCAGGTAAGGCACCGCGAGGACCGCGAAGACGGTGCCGTGCGGGGCCCGGGCGGCGAGCAGGGCGTAGCCGCCGAACACGGCGACCGTGGCCAGCTCGGTGCCCAGTCCCGCCACCGAGGTCAGGGTGGCCCGCCCGGCACCCCCGATGCGGTGCTGGAGCCGTGCGTCGGCCAGGACGGTCGCCGCCTGGAAGCCGCCGAAGGCGACGGCCACGAGGAGCACGCCCGACGGCGTGCCGGTGGCGGAGCCCACGGCCAGGGCGAGTGCGGCCACCGCCAGCAGCACCGCGAGACCGGTGGTGCCGAGGCGTTCGCCCTCGCCGGCCAGCAGGCTTCCGGCGGTGGCCCCGGCCCAGATCACCAGCAGCAGGAGGGGCACCGTGCCGTCGGCGACTCCGGTGTCGCGGACCAGCAGGGGCGTGTACTCGTCCAGGGCGCCCCAGACCGCGGTGACCGCCGGGACCAGGAGCAGGGCGCCCCGCACCGACCGGTCGGCGCGCGCCTCGGCGAGCCCGCTGCGCAGGGCGGCGGTCCAGTGGTCGTGCCCGGCGGGCGCCGGGGTGCGGTGCTCGGGGAAGCGGGTGGCCGTGGCCGCCGCCAGCAGGCACACCAGGACGCTGGCGGCACCGACGGCGAGGTGGCCGCCCCAGGTCAGGACGGGGCCGGCGAGCAGCATCGACGCCATCACGGCGATCAGGCCGGCCGCGCGTGCCCGCCCCATGACACGGGCATAGCGGCCGACGGCGCCGAGCCGTTCGAGTTCGTCGTGGACCAGCGCCTCCATGGCGCCGGAGACGAGGGCTCCGCCGATGCCCCACAGCACGAAGCCGGCCGCGAAGGAGCCGTAGGAGGGCAGCAGGACCCACAGGGTGAAGCCGGCGGCGGTGAACAGCGGGCCGAGGCACAGCAGCAGCCGGCGGGACACGGCGTCGGCCCAGGCGCCGGACGGGATCTCCAGCACGATGTTGGTGATCGACCAGAGGGCGAACAGGGAGGAGATCTCCCCGACCGAGAGGCCGGTGTCGCTGAACAGCAGCGCGTACACCGGGTAGAGCAGGACGCATTCCTCGAGGAACGCGTAGCCGTACAGCGTGCTGGTCAGCCGGCGGACGGGGTCGCGGGGCGCACGCGTGGACGTGAGGGGCATGAGGCCTTCCCGTAAGGGCGGTTCGGACACCGGACGTGGGACGTACGGCGGCCGGGCGGCCCTCGGGAGGCACGGCGGGGGGATCAATGTCGCCAGGTCATGACACCGATGGTAGTCCGCCGGGCCGGGATCCGTCCCGGCGTCGGCGGAGCCGGTGCCCGGCCTTCCAGGGTCTTTCGTTCGGATCAGGCCGGATCAGGGAGCGGAGCCCGACGCTGGGGCTCGCAAGGCGGAGGAGGGCGGCAGGGCGGAGCCCTGACAACCGACGACAACGCGGCGAGGCGCGGTGCCGGGCCCCGCGAGCCCGGCATGATCCGAACGAGAGGCCCTGGCTAGGTCGGCGACCCGGAGGAGAAGCGGCGCAGCAGCGGCGACAGCACCAGCACGGACTTGGTCCGCTCGACGAAGGGCTCTCCGGCGATGCGTTCCAGCACCCGCTCGAAGTGCCGCATGTCGGAGGCGAAGACCTGCGCGACCGCGTCCGCCTCCCCGGTGACGGTGGAGGCGGACACGACCTCCTGGTAGCGCTCCAGGCCGCGCTGGATGGTCTCCGGGGAGGTGTTGCCGCGGCAGTAGATCTCGACGAACCCCTCGGTCTCCCAGCCGAGCGCGGCCGGGTCGACCCGGACGGTGAATCCAGTGATGGCCCCGGTGGCGCGGAGCCGGTCCACGCGCCGTTTCACGGCGGGCGCGGAGAGGCCGACGACCTGGCCGATGTCCGCGTAGGACCGGCGGGCGTCCTCGGCGAGGGCGTGCACGATGCGTTCGTCGAGATCGTTCAGCACTGCGGGTGGTTCACTTTGCTTCCGTGGTGTCCGATGCGGCGAGCCGGGAGCGGCGGTAGCCGTACCCGAAGTAGAACACGAGTCCCACGGCCATCCAGACACCGAAGACGACCCAGGTGACGGTGGACAGGCTGCCCATCATCCACAGGCAGAAGCCGAGGCCGACGGCGGGCAGCAGCGGCGACAGCGGTACGCGGAAGGTGCGGGGCATGTCGGGGCGGCTCCGGCGCAGCACCACGACGGCCACGTTGACCAGGGCGAACGCGAACAGGGTGCCGATGCTGGTGGCGTCGGCGAGCTGGCCGAGGGGGATGGCGGCGGCGAGCACGCCGCAGAAGAGGGACACGATCAGGGTGTTTTGGCGGGGCGTGCCGGTCTTGGGGCTGACCCGGCCGAACACCTTGGGCACCAGCCCGTCGCGGGACATGGCGAACAGGATGCGGGTCTGGCCGTAGAGCACGGTGAGGACGACGCTGGCGATGGCGATGACCGCGCAGAACGCCAGCAGGGTGCCCCAGAAGGACTGGCCGGTGACCTCGGTCATGATCTGGGCGAGGTCGGCCTCCGACTCGGTGAACCGCTGCCAGGGCTTGGCGCCCACGGCGACGGCGGCGACCAGCACGTAGAGCGCGGTGATGATGGCGAGCGACAGCAGGATCGCGCGGGGCAGGTCGCGCTGGGCGTTCTTGGCCTCCTCGCCCGCGGTGGAGGCGGCGTCGAAGCCGATGTACGAGAAGAACAGGGTCGCCCCGGCGGCGCTGACGCCGGCCATGCCGAGCGGCATGAAGTTGTCGTAGTTGCCGGAGCGGAAGCCCTGGACGCCGATGGCGCAGAACAGCACGAGGGCGCCGATCTTCACCACGACCATGATCGTGTTGGCCCGGGCGGACTCGCGGGCGCCGCCCATGAGGAACGCCATGGCGAGCAGGACGACGATCAGCGCGGGCAGGTTGAAGACGCCTCCGTCACCGGGCGGCGCGGACAGCGCGGCGGGGATGGTGACGCCGATGGTGCCGTCGAGGAGTTCGTTGAGGTACTCGCCCCAGCCGACGGCGACGGCGGCGACCGAGACGCCGTACTCCAGCATCAGGCACCAGCCGCAGACCCAGGCGACGAGTTCGCCCATCGTTGCGTACGCGTACGAGTAGGAGGAGCCGGAGACGGGGATGGTGCCGGCCAGTTCCGCGTAGGACAGCGCGGAGAACAGGGCGGTCAGTCCCGCGATCACGAAGGACAGGGTGACCGCCGGGCCGGCCTTGGGCACGGCCTCGCCGAGCACCACGAAGATGCCGGTGCCGAGGGTGGCACCGATGCTGATCATGGTCAGCTGCCACAGCCCGAGGGAGCGGCGCAGCGACCCGCCCTCGCCCTGGCCGCCCTCCGCGACCAGGCGTTCCACGGGCTTGCGACGCATCAGGCGCGCACCGGCGCCCTGGGCGGGCGGGGTGGGGGGAGGCGGGTTGAGCGGGGGTGCGCCTTGATCGAGCACGCGCTGACTCCTTCGTCACTGCCGGTCCTGCGCGAGGGGGACCGGCGGACTCCCGCGACAGCCGGGACCCGTCGGGCGGGTCCCCGCCGCACCACGTACAGCGCGTAACCCTACGAGTTCGCGCGTTGCCTTCGAAATGCAGCAACCTTGCGCGCCTCCGCAAGATCATTGCGTTCGCGGGGGCCGGGTGGCTGTTCGTTGCGCACGCCCCTTCCCGTCGGCGTGGCGGGGCACGCCGACGGGCTCCGCCGGCCCCGGGACGGGCCGGCGGAGCCGGGCGGGAGAGGGGTGGCGCGGGTCAGGTCCAGCTGGCGTGCAGCGGCTTGCCCTCGGCGTATCCGGCGGCGCTCTGGACGCCGACGACGGCCTTCTCGGCGAACTCCTCCAGCGAACCGGCGCCGGCGTAGGTGCAGGAGGAGCGGACGCCCGCGATGATCGAGTCGATCAGGTCCTCGACGCCGGGGCGGTCCGGGTCCAGGAACATCCGGGAGGTGGAGATCCCCTCCTCGAACAGCGCCTTGCGGGCGCGGTCGTAGGACGACTCCTCCGAGGTGCGGTTGCGCACGGCGCGCGCGGAGGCCATGCCGAAGGACTCCTTGTAGGGGCGTCCGTTCGCGTCGTGCTGAAGGTCGCCGGGGGACTCGTAAGTCCCGGCGAACCAGGAGCCCACCATCACGTTGGACGCGCCGGCCGCGAGGGCCATGGCGACGTCGCGCGGGTGGCGGATACCGCCGTCGGCCCACACGTGCTTGCCGTGCCTGCGCGCCTCGGCGGCGCACTCCAGCACGGCGGAGAACTGCGGCCGGCCGACGCCGGTCATCATGCGGGTGGTGCACATGGCGCCGGGGCCGACACCGACCTTGACGATGTCCGCACCCGCCTCGATCAGGTCGCGCACACCGGCCGCGGCGACGACGTTGCCCGCGGCGACCGGCACCTGCGGGTCGAGGTCGCGCACCAGCTTCAGCGCGTTGATCATCGACTCCTGGTGGCCGTGCGCGGTGTCGATGACGAGGGTGTCCACACCCGCGTCCAGCAGTTGCTGGGCCTTCCCCGCGACGTCGCCGTTGATGCCGACGGCGGCGGCGATGCGCAGCCGCCCCCGGGCGTCGGTGGCCGGCGTGTACAGCGTGGCGCGCAGGGCGCCCTTGCGGGTCAGGATGCCCGCCAGGCGGCCGCTGGAGTCGACGGCCGGGGCGTAGCGCCGGTTGGCGCCGTCGAGGGTGTTGAAGGCCTCGCGGGGGTCCATGGCGGCGTCGATGAGCAGCAGGTCCCGGGACATGACCTCGGCGAGCTGGGTGAAGCGGTCCACGCCGGACAGGTCGGTGTCGGTGACCACGCCGACCGGCCGCCCGTCGTCGTCGACCACGACGCCCGCGTTGTGCGCCCGCTTGGGCAGCAGGGCCAGGGCGTCGGCCACGGTCTGGTGCGGGGCGAGCACGATCGGGGTGTCGAGCACCAGGTGACGGCTCTTGACCCAGGCCACGACCTCGGTGACGACCTCGATCGGGATGTCCTGCGGGATGACCACGAGTCCGCCGCGGCGGGCCACGGTCTCGGCCATGCGGCGCCCGGCGATGGCGGTCATGTTGGCGACGACGAGCGGGATGGTGGTGCCCGTGCCGTCCGGGGAGCTGAGGTCCACGCCCTGACGCGAGCCGACCGCGGAGCGGCTCGGCACCATGAACACGTCGTCGTACGTCAGGTCGTACGGGGGCTGGATGTCGTTGAGGAAACGCACGTGCTGCACATCCCAGTCGATCAGAGGTGGCCCCCGGACAGGTCAGCCAGGGGGAAAGAGCACGTACTTCATTCTCGCACGACGGACGGACGGTCCCCCGCGGTCGCATCGTCCAGCCCTGGCCCGCACCCCCTTGGAGGAACCTCCGAACGGCGCCGGGCGGGCCACCGGAACGCGCCCCGCCGCGGCGGGTCCGGCGCGGACCCGCCGCACGGGCGACGGGGCGTCAGATGCCGTCGGGGTCCGACCGGTTGAGGGCGGGCTTCGGCGCCGGACCGGCGGCCAGCAGGTAGTCGGCGGCCGAGGTGTCGGTCACCAGGCTGGTGACGAGCCCGGACCGCAGCACCGCGTCGATCGCGGGGCCCTTGCGCTGCCCGCCCGCGATGGCGACCACCTCGGGGATGCGGCGGAGCTGGTCGGCCTTGACGGTGATGCACCGCTCCCCCAGGTCGCGCCCGATGCGGCGGCCGTCGGAGTCGAAGAGGTGCGCGGACATCTCGGCGGCGACCCCGAGGGAGGCGTAGTGCGCCCGCTCCTCGTCGCTGAGCATGTCGTGGACCGTCGAGATGCCCGGCTCCCAGGAGCCGATGGACACGCACGCCACGGTGACCTTGTCGAAGTACTCGAAGGCCCGCGCGATGCCGGTCTGGTGCCGCAGCGCCTGCGCGGTGGCCGCGTCCGGGAGCAGCATCGGCGCGTAGATGGGGTGCGCGTCGCCGCCCGACACCTGCGCGGCGCGCCGGACCGCCTCCACCGAACCGCGCTCGGCGGTCCCGGCGTCGTACACGCCGGTGAGCTGCACCACGGTGCACGGCGGCAGCTTGTCGAGCGCCGCCGCCATGTGGATGGTGGACCGGCCCCAGGCCAGCCCCAGCACATCCCCCTCGTCGACCAGTTCGCCGAGCAGGTCGGCGGCCACTTCTCCCAGATTCTCGGGGTCGGGGGTCTCCTCGGCCTCGGCCGGGGACTCGACCACCACGGCGTGCCTCAGGCCGTAGCGGGCGCGCAGCGCGTCGGAGCGCTCCGCGTCCAGCTCGGCCGGCACTCGGATCTCGATGCGCACGAGATCCCGTTCGAGGGCGGTCTCCAGGACCCGGGCCACCTTGAAGCGGCTGACGCCGAACTCCTCCGCGATCTGGATCTTGGACTTTCCCTCGAGGTAGAAGCGGCGGGCCATGGCCGCCGCCTGCACCAGCTCAGCGGGTCCCATCCGCATGGCTGACCGGCCCGCCGACATACCCGACACGGCGATCTCCTCACTGCTGTTCACACTCTGGATTCGCCGTTCATCCTTGCAGATCCGGCGCTGTCGATGGGTCCTGCTGGCTGCCGTTCACGCCCCGGACGCTCAGTGGTCGCACGCCCAGGACGCCTTGCCCGTGGCGGCCTCCGCCTGGTCGCGCAGGGCACGGACCGCCTCGGCCGGGTCCTCGGCCCCGTACACGGCGGACCCGGCGACGAAGACGTCGGCGCCCGCGTCCGCGCACTGCTCGATGGTGGCCGCCGACACCCCGCCGTCGACCTGCAGCCACAGCTGAAGGCCGTGCTTGCGGATCAGCTCACGGGTGCGGCGGATCTTCGGCAGCATGATGTCGAGGAATGCCTGCCCACCGAAGCCCGGCTCAACCGTCATGATCAGCAGCATGTCCAGCTCGGGCAGCAGGTCCTCGTACGGCTCGACCGGCGTCGCGGGCTTGAGCGCCATGGAGGCCCGGGCGCCCTTGGCGCGGATCTCGCGGGCGAGCCGGACCGGCGCGGCGGCGGCCTCGACGTGGAAGGTGACCGAGCCGGCGCCCGCCTCCACGTACTGGGGCGCCCACCGGTCGGGGGCCTCGATCATCAGGTGGCAGTCCAGCGGCGTGTCCGTCGCGCGGGCGAGCGACTCCACGACCGGCACGCCGAGCGTGAGATTGGGGACGAAATGGTTGTCCATGACGTCGACGTGGAGCCAGTCGGCTCCCTCGACCGCCCTCGCCTCGTCCGCGAGGCGGGCGAAATCGGCGGACAGGATGCTGGGGTTGATCTGCGCGGCCATGCACCAAGCCTGCCATGCCCGGCCCGCCCGGCTCCCGCCGGTCCAGACCTCTGCCGGTTCCCGGCACCTTTCGCCCGCCGGACGGGGCCCGCGCCGGGCGGGCGAGGGCGGGCACGGACGGGGCGGGGTCAGCCGGTCCGGCGGATCAACGCCAGGTACATCGCGTCCGTCCCGTGCAGGTGCGGCCAGAGCTGTACGTCGGGCCCCTCCCCCAGGCCGGGCAGGTCCCCCAGCAGCGGGCGGGCGTCGACGAGCTCGGTCTCCGGGAACTGTTTCAGCAGGTCACCGACGACGGCCCGGGTCTCGGCGAGGTGCGGCGAGCAGGTCGCGTAGCCGACCACTCCCCCGACCCGTACGGACTCCAGGGCGGTGCGCAGCAGTCCGCGCTGGAGGGGCGCGAAGCCGTCCAGGTCGGCGGGGCGGCGCCGCCAGCGCGCCTCGGGGCGGCGGCGCAGGGCCCCGAGTCCGGTGCACGGCACGTCGACCAGCACCCGGTCGAAACTGCCGGGCCGCCACGGCGGGCGGGTGCCGTCGGCGGCGATCACCTGGTACGGGCCCTGGTTCCCGGCCAGCGCCCGGGCGACCAGGCCGGCCCGGTGCGGCTGCTTCTCGGAGGCGAGCAGCACGGCACCGCGTTCGGCGGCGAGCGCGCCGAGCAGCGCGGCCTTGCCGCCGGGGCCCGCGCAGCCGTCCAGCCAGAACCGGTCCGGGCCGTCCAGGGGCGCGTGGGCGAGCGCGAGGGCCACCAGCTGGCTGCCCTCGTCCTGCACCCCGGCCCGGCCCTCGGCCACGGCCGGCACGGCGCCGGGCTCCCCGCCCTCGGCCAGCCGCACGGCGTACGGGGACCAGCGTCCCGGCACGGCGGCCTGCTCGTCGAGCAGTTCGCCGGTCGTGGCGCGGCCGGGGCGGGCCACCAGGGTGACCTCCGGACGCTCGTTGTCGGCCCGCAGCAGGTCCTCGATGCCGGCCCGGCCGCCGCCGAGGGAGTCCCACAGCGCGGAGACGATCCAGCGGGGGTGCGAGTGGACGACGGCGAGGTGGTCCTCGGGGTCGGCGTCGTAGGGCGGCGCGACCTGCTCCAGCCAGCCGTCGAGGTCCTGCCGGGCGACCTTGCGCAGTACGGCGTTGACGAACTTGGCCCGTCCGTCGCCGAGCACCACCCGGGCCAGCTCGACGGACGCGGACACGGCGGCGTGCGCCGGGATCCGGGTGCCGAGCAGCTGGTGCGCGCCGAGGCTCAGCACGTCGAGCACCGGCGGGTCCACCTCCCGCAGCGGCCGGTCGACGCAGGCCGCGATCACGGCGTCGTAGGTGCCCTGGTGGCGCAGCGTGCCGTACACCAGCTCGGTGGCGAGCGCCGCGTCCCGGGCGTCCAGCTCCCCCTTCTCGCGCGCCTTGCGCAGCAGCGGCGGCAGGACGAGGTTGGCGTAGGCGTCCCGCTCGTCAACGGCCCGCAGGGCCTCGAAGGCGAGGATGCGGACGGGGTCCTTCTGGGGCCTACGGTACGGCTTGCCGGTCCGGCGGGGCCGACGGGGCTGGTCGCTCACGGAAAAGGGTGCTCCGGGTGTGGGGTGAAGTGCGCGCTCCAGCCTACGCCGTCGTGGCCGGCCGCCGGGGTCCGCGGGGTCAGGCGCCGACGGTCTCCCCCGCGCCGATGCGCACCCCGCGCGCCCAGTCCGCCGCCCGCATCGGCTTCTTGCCCTGGGCCTGCACCCACAGCAGCTCCACGGCGTGGGAACCGGTGCCGGCGTACACGTTGTTCTTGGCCGCGGACAGCTCCCCGGGCGCCAGGTCGGTGCGGTCGGGCGCGGGGGCGACCTGGACCAGCTTGAGCCGCTCGCCCCGGAAGGTGGTCCAGGCGCCCGGCGCGGGCGTGCAGCCGCGCACCACCCGGTCGACGCGCAGCGCCGGGGTGCGCCAGTCGACGCGGGCGTCCTCGACGGTCACCTTGGGGGCGTGGCTGATGCCTTCGGCGGGCTGCGGCACGGCGTGCAGGGTGCCGTCCTCGATGCCGTCCATCGTGGCGGCGAGCAGCCCGGCCCCGGCGAACGCGAGCCTGGTGAGCAGGTCGCCGCTGGTGTCGGTGGGGCGGATCTCCTCGGTGACCGTCCCGTACACCGGCCCGGAGTCGAGGCCCTCCTCGATGAGGAAGGTGGACGCGCCGGTGATCTCGTCGCCCGCCATGATGGCGTGCTGCACGGGCGCGGCACCGCGCCAGGCGGGCAGCAGCGAGAAGTGCAGGTTGACCCAGCCCCGGGCGGGGATGTCGAGCGCGGCGCGGGGCAGCAGGGCGCCGTAGGCGACGACGGGGCAGCAGTCCGGCGCGATCCGCGCGAGCCGCTCCAGGAACTCCGGGTCCTTCGGCTTGGCGGGCTTCAGCACCTCGATGCCCGCGTCGGCGGCCCGTTCGGCGACGGGAGAGGCGATCAGCCTGCGGCCCCGTCCGGCCGGCGCGTCGGGTCGCGTGACGACGGCGGCCACCTCGTGCCGTCCGGAGGCGAGAAGAGCGTCCAGGGCGGGAACGGCGACCTCGGGGGTGCCGGCGAAGACCAGCTTCATGGGGTGGTTCGGGCCTCTCGGGCGGGGACGGCGGGCAGCGCACCAGTCTATGGCGGGAGCGGTCCGGGCCCCTCACCGAGACGAGTGAACCGGACCGGGAGAAACCCCGGCAGAAAGGTGCGGTAAGGGGCCCCGGCGTGCGGCTTCGCGGGCGCGGGCGGGGAAAAATTCCTGGGCCGAAGACCGGGGCCCCCGTGACCCGCCGGGCGGATCGGCGTTGGTCAAGAAAGAGTTGACCACACCGGGCCCGAGGCGGGCCCTCCCTTTCAACGCCGGTTCGAGAGGCTTGTTCATGGCCGACCACGCAACCCACGACGCCCAGGCTCGGGCCAGCCTGCACTTGCTGGTGCGGGACATCGAGCGGGTCCGCCGGCAGGTGGACGCACTGCGTACCCTCACCGCCCAGTTGGGCAACGTCTACCGCCCACGCCGCCCGGGCCCCTCCACGGGCTTCGTCGTCTACGGGCGGGCGCCCGCCCCCACCGTCCGGCTCGCCCAGGAACTGCGGGACAGCGTCGAGACGCTGGTCACGGCGGCCGTCGACTTCGACCGCTCCCTGGGCTTCTCGTGGGACGCGGTGGGTTCCGCACTCGGCGTCACCAAGCAGGCCGTGCACCGCCGTTACGGTGCCCGCCGGACGCCCGCGCAGGCCGCGCCGGCCGAGCCCGCGGAGCACACCGCGGAGCCCTCCGGCACCCGCACGGTCAACGTGGGCGCGGGCGTCCCGTCCGTCCCCGCCGCCCGCTCCATGCCCACCCAGCCCACGGCAGGCAGCCCCGCCCTGCGCGAGGACCCCCGCCCCACCGCCTTCCCCGGCCCCCGCAACGGCTGACGCCGCCCCCAGGCACCCCGCCCTCCCCGCCCCCAGCGCCGGGAGGGCGGCGGCGTGTCGGGCCGGAGCCCGCACACGCGGACAGTGCCCGGACTCCACCCCGACGGTCGGCGGTACGCGGCGGCGCTCTCTGGGCGACACCCCCCACAGGGCCGAGGCCGGCCCGCGCCACGACTCCCCCGGCAGGCGCCGATTCCGCCCGACCCGGGCCTCACCGATGTCCGGCGGGCCGGATGCCGACCCGGACCGGTCGCCGCCTGCGCCGGCCAGGCGGGCGCACCCGCCGGCAGGGGCGCCGGGGGCCCGGGTCCCGCACACGGACATTCCCCGGACCGCACCCCGCCGGCCGGCACCACTCCACCGCGGCACCCGCGGCAGGCGAACGGGACCGGCCCGCCGGCCGACGGCCCGCACCGCTCCACCCGACCCGGGCCTCAGCCCAAGACCGGCGGGCCCATGCCGATCCACGCCGGGTCGCCACCGGTGCGCGCCGTGCGGGCCGCCGGGAGGGCGCCGGTGTCCACGGCGGCCCGGGTCCCGCACGCGGACGGCCCCCGGATTCCACCCGACGGCCGGCATCACTCCACCGCGGCACCCGCGGCAGGCGAACGGGACCGGCCCGCCGGCCGACGGCCCGCACCGCTCCATCCGACCCGGGCCTCAGCCCAAGACCGGCGGGCCCATGCCGATCCACGCCGGGTCGCCACCGGTGCGCGCCGTGCGGGAGACGTACGGCGTCGACGTCGTGCGCGAGGACGCGGACCCGGCGCTGCTGATCGCGGTGGCGGTGTGCGTCATCCACCTCGTGGACAAGGACGCCGGCCCTGCGCCGCTTCCACCGGAACCGCACCTCAGCCGATGTCCGGCGGGTCGATGCGGACCCAGACCGGGTCGGCGCCGGCGCGGGCCGTGCGGGCGGCCTGGGCGGTCTTCAGGGCGTGGGCCAGGGCGGCGCCGCGGCCCGGGGGGACGCGGATCAGGGCCCGTTCCCAGTGCTCGCCCGGCGGCGGCGCCCCGGGGCGGCGGGGGCGCCCCGGCGGGGTGACGGGCAGCGGGACCGGGCCGAGGACCTCGGCCTCGGCGGGGAGTTCGACGCCGGCCAGGAACGCCGCCACCGCCTCCGGCGGGCCCGCCACCGCCGCCATCCGGGAGACCGGCGGGAAGCCCAGTTCGGCGCGCTCGGACAGCTCCCGCAGGGCGTGCCCCACCGGGTCCCAGCGCACCAGGGCCTGCACCGGCCGCAGCGTGGGCTCGGCGACGACCACCACCGTGCCGCCCGCCGACTGCGGCCGGACGAGGCCGGCGGCGCCGATCCAGCGGCGCAGGGCGTCCTCGCCGGCCCGCAGGTCGGGACGGTTCACCATGGCCCAGCCGTCGAGCAGCAGCGCCGCCGCGTACCCGCCCTCGGCGACCGGTTCGGCGCCCGGGGTGCTCACCACCAGCGCGGGCGAGCCGGGCACCGTGTCCAGGACCTGCTCGCGTCCCGAGGTCCGCACCGGCACCGCGGGGAAGGCCCGGCCCAGTTCCTCCGCGGTCCGCCGCGCCCCGACCACCTGGGCGCGCAGACGGAAGCCGCCGCACTCCGGACAGTGCCAGCCGCCCTCCTCGCGCCCGCACCAGCCGCATCGCAGGTCGCCGGAGCCGGGTGCCTCCAGGGGCCCGGAGCAGTGCCGGCAGCGCGCCGGTGCCCGGCAGTTCGCGCAGGCCATCCGCGGCACGTAGCCGCGCCGGGGCACCTGCACCAGGACCGGCCCGTGCCGCAGGCCCTCGCGGGCCGCCTGCCAGGCGAGCGTGGGCAGCCGGGCGGCGCGGGCGGCCTCGTCCCGGGCGAGGTCGGTGTCCCCGACGGTCCGCACCAGGGGGGCGGCGGAGCGGGCCCGGTCGCGCCCGGCGACCAGGGGGCCGGCCCAGCCCGTCTCGACCAGCTGGGCGGCCTCCACGGTGCAGCTCCAGCTGCCCAGCAGGAAGCCGCAGCCGTCCTGAGCGGCGCGCAGCAGCAGGACCTCCCGGGCGTGCGGCTGGGGGGCGTGCGGCTCGCTGTGGCTGTCGTCGCCGTCGTCCCAGAGGGCGACGAGGCCGAGGCCGGCCACGGGGGCGAACATCGCGGCCCGGGTGCCGATGACCGCGCGCACCGCGCCCCGGCGGACCGCGAGCCAGCGCGCGTACCGCTTCTCGGGTCCGGCGTCGGCGGTGAGCACCGCGTGCCGGCCGTCCCCGAGGAGGGCGGTGAGCGCGGCATCGAGGCGGGCGACGGCGCGGCCGTCCGGCAGCACGACGAGGGCACCGCGTCCGGAGGACAGGGTCGCGGCGACGGCCCGGGCGAGTTCCTCGCTCCACTCCGGTCCCGGCAGCGCGTTCCACACGGCCCGTGGGGCGCCTCCTGCGGCCAGCGCCCGCAGGAACCCCGGCCCCTGCTCGTAGCGGGCCCAGGAGCCCGGCCCGGGTGTCTCGGGGGGCGGCAGCGGGTCGGGCGAGGGGCGCTTCTCGGCGCGGGCGTTGCGCGGGGGCACCGCGAGCTGGAGGACGTCGGCGACGCTGCCCGCGTACCGGTCGGCGACGGCTCGGGCGAGACCGAGCAGTTCCTCGCTGAGCACCGGTTCGGGCGAGACGACCTGGGCGAGGGCGGCGAGGGGCCCGGAGTAGTCGGACTCGGCGCGGCGCTCGACGAGGAAGCCGTCGATCAGCCCGCCGCCCTCGCGCCGCCCGTCGCGCACCCGGTGCCGTCCGGCGCCGAACCGCACGCGGACCCGGACACCCGGCTGCGCGTCGGCGTCGAGTTCCTCGGGCACGGCGTAGTCGAAGTAGCGGTCGAGGTGGAGGACGCCCTTGTCGACGAGGACCCGGGCGACCGGCAGCTCGCCGGCCAGGGCGGCGCCCCGCCAGGTCCGCGGCTTGGCCCGGGGCACGCGCGCCGCGCGGACGGTCTCCCGGATGAGCGCGAGCTGCTCCGGCGGTGGTGCGTCCCGCGCATCGCCGTCCGCCTGTCCGTTCTCGCTGCTCACGCTTGCATTCTTACCAAACGGCACCGACAGCCGGGCGCCCGCAGGCGGTCCCGGAAGCGCTCCGGCGGCGACGAGCGGGGCCCGGCACCCCGTCGGAGGGGTGCCGGGCCCGGGCGGAGCGGGAGGGCCGGTTACAGCCCGGCGGCCTTGCGCAGCTCGTCGACGCGGTCGGTCCGCTCCCAGGTGAAGTCGGGCAGCTCACGGCCGAAGTGGCCGTAGGCGGCGGTCTGGGAGTAGATCGGGCGGAGCAGGTTCAGGTCGCGGATGATCGCGGCCGGACGCAGGTCGAAGACCTCGTCGATGGCCCGCTCGATCCGGTCGGGGTCGACCTTGGCCGTGCCGAAGGTCTCCACGAACAGCCCGACCGGCTCCGCCTTGCCGATGGCGTACGCCACCTGGACCTCGCAGCGCGCGGCCAGACCGGCCGCCACCACGTTCTTCGCGACCCAGCGCATCGCGTACGCCGCGGAGCGGTCCACCTTGGACGGGTCCTTGCCGGAGAAGGCGCCGCCGCCGTGGCGGGCCATGCCGCCGTAGGTGTCGATGATGATCTTCCGGCCGGTCAGGCCGGCGTCGCCCATCGGGCCGCCGATCTCGAAGCGTCCGGTGGGGTTGACCAGCAGACGGTAGTTCTCCGTGTCCAGCTTGATGCCCTCGTCGAGCAGCGCCTTCAGCTCCGGCTCCACGACGAACTCGCGGATGTCGGGGGCCAGCAGCGACTCCAGGTCGATGTCGCTGGCGTGCTGGGAGGAGACCACGACGGTGTCCAGCCGGACGGCCTTGTCGCCGTCGTACTCGATGGTGACCTGGGTCTTGCCGTCGGGGCGGAGGTAGGGGATCGTGCCGTTCTTGCGCACGTCGGACAGGCGCTTGGCCAGGCGGTGCGCGAGGAAGACGGGCAGCGGCATCAGCGTCGGCGTCTCGTCCGTCGCATAGCCGAACATCAGGCCCTGGTCGCCGGCGCCCTGCCGGTCCAGTTCGTCGTCGTCGCCCTCGACGCGGGTCTCGTAGGCCGTGTCGACGCCCTGCGCGATGTCCGGGGACTGCGAGCCGATCGACACCGAGACGCCGCAGGAGGCCCCGTCGAAGCCCTTCTTCGACGAGTCGTAGCCGATCTCGAGGATCTTGTTGCGGACCAGCGTCGCGATGTCCGCGTACGTCTTGGTCGTGACCTCACCGGCCACATGCACCAGACCGGTCGTGATCAGGGTCTCGACGGCGACGCGCGAGGTGGGGTCCTCACGCAGGAGGGCGTCGAGGATGGTGTCGCTGATCTGGTCAGCGATCTTGTCGGGGTGACCCTCGGTCACGGACTCCGAGGTGAACAGACGACGGGACACAATGCTCCCTGGGGTTGCAGCGGCTGCTGGCTGATCATTGGCGGACGGCGGGGGCTGCACCCGGCGCCGTCCGTCGGACAGTTTATCGGTCGCGCTCCGCCGCGGGCCTCCCTGTCTCGCCTCTCGGGAGCGCTGTGACCTGCGGCACGGGCATTCTGCCCGCAGCCGGGGGTCATTGACCAGAGGCGCCACGCCCGCACACGGAGCGTTTCGGGTGACGTCGGGCCCGCCCGCGCGCGGTCAGGCCAGCCGTCCGGCGACCAGGTCCCAGACGGTGTCGGCCAGGGCTTCCTTGGGGCCGTGCGGGACGGGTGTCTCGCTGCCGTCGGCGCCCAGCACCACGGCCTCGTTCTCCTCCGACCCGAAGGTGCGGCGCTCGCCCACCTCGTTGACCACGAGCAGGTCGCAGCCCTTGCGCTTGAGCTTGGCGCGGCCGTTGGCGAGGACGTCGTCGGTCTCGGCGGCGAAGCCGACGATCACCTGTCCGGGCCGGGCCCGGTCGGCGGCGATCTCGGCCAGTACGTCGGGGTTGCGCACCAGGGCGACCGGCTCCGGCTCCTGGCCGTCCTTCTTCTTGATCTTCCCGGCGGCGTAGGCGGCCGGGCGGAAGTCGGCGACGGCGGCCGCCATGACCACGGCGTCGGCGTCCGCGGCCGCCCGGATCACCGCCTCGCGCAGTTCCAGGGCCGTGCCGACGGGGACGACGTCCACCCCGGCCGGGTCGGGCAGGGCGGCGTTGGCGGCGACCAGGGTGACCCGGGCGCCCCGCGCGGCGGCGGTGCGGGCGAGGGCGTAGCCCTGCTTGCCGGAGGAGCGGTTGCCGAGGAAGCGGACGGGGTCCAGCGGCTCGCGGGTGCCTCCGGCGCTGACGACGACATGCCGTCCGGCGAGGTCGGGTCCGGCGGTGCCGCGGGCGAGGACCCGGCGGCAGACCTCGAAGATCTCCGCCGGGTCGGGCAGCCGGCCCTTGCCGGTGTCGACGCCGGTGAGGCGGCCGACGGCCGGTTCGACGACGACGGCGCCGCGCGCGCGGAGGGTCGCCACGTTGTCCTGGGTGGCCGGGTGCTCCCACATCTCGGTGTGCATGGCGGGGGCGAAGACCACCGGGCAGCGGGCGGTGAGCAGGGTGTTGGTGAGCAGGTCGTCGGCGAGTCCGTGGGCGGCCCTGGCGAGCGTGTCGGCCGTGGCGGGGGCGACGACGACCAGGTCGGCCTGCTGGCCGATGCGCACGTGCGGAACCTCGTGGACGTCGTCCCACACCTCGGTGGACACCGGGTTCCCGGACAGGGCGGACCAGGTGGCGGCGCCGACGAAGTGCAGCGCGGAGGCGGTGGGCACGACGCGGACGTCGTGTCCCGACTCGGTCAGCCGCCGCAGCAGCTCGCACGCCTTGTAGGCGGCGATGCCGCCGCTGACGCCCAGGACGACCTTCGGCTTGTCCACCGTCACTCCCCGATCCGGAAAACGTACGACCCCATGACACACCACAGACCCGGCAGGCGGCCTGCCGGGTCTGGAGTGAGGTCAGCTGGACGCTGCACCTGGTGCTTGCCTACTGACCGGGGCCCTCGACGGCCTCGGAGGTCAGCAGTCCCGCGTTGATCTCGCGCAGCGCGATCGAGAGCGGCTTCTCGTGGACGTGCGTGTCGACGAGGGGACCGACGTACTCGAGGAGACCCTCACCGAGCTGCGAGTAGTACGCGTTGATCTGGCGGGCCCGCTTGGCCGCGTAGATCACGAGGCTGTACTTCGAGTCCGTGGCCTCGAGGAGCTCGTCGATCGGCGGGTTGATGATGCCCTCGGGCGCGGAGATGGAAGAGGACACGCTCTACCTTCCGATGGATGGGAAAGATGCTGTTCGGACGATCACTGAACGATCGCTCAGGATCACTCGACGTTCATCAAGGCTAGCAGCTCGCGGGCCACGTCCTCGACGGAGGTGTTGACCAGGGTCGTATCGAACTCCGGCTCCGCCGCCAGTTCCGTCTTCGCGGCCAGCAGACGGCGCTCGATCACCTCGGGCGACTCGGTGCCCCGGCCCGTGAGCCGGCGCACCAGTTCCTCCCAGGAGGGAGGGGCCAGGAACACCAGCTGGGCCTCGCCCATGGTCTCGCGGATCTGCCGGGCGCCCTGGAGGTCGATCTCCAGGAGGACGGGCACACCCGCCTCCAGGCGCTCCAGCACGGCCGCGCGGGGCGTGCCGTAGCGGTTGCCGGCGAATTCGGCCCACTCCAGCAGCTCGCCGTTGGCGATCAGCTTGTCCATCTCCTCGTCGGTGACGAAGTAGTACTGGACGCCGTGCTGTTCGCCGGGGCGGGGCTTGCGGGTCGTCGCCGACACCGAGAGCCAGACCTCGGGGTGTTTCTTGCGCATATGGGCGACGACCGTGCTCTTGCCGACCCCGGAGGGGCCGGAGAGCACGGTCAGCCGCGGACGTGCGTCCGGGGGTTCGGGGGACGTCCCCCGGGGTGTTGCTGCCATACGGCGATTATTCCAGGAATCCCTCAGTGCCCGGGACTCAGGAGCCGGTGCTGCCGAACTCCCGCTCCAGGGACGCGATCTGGTTGGATCCGAGACCCCGCACGCGGCGGCTCTCGGAGATGCCCAGACGCTCCATGATCTGCTTGGCACGGACTTTGCCGACGCCGGGCAGGGACTCGAGCAGGGCGGAGACCTTCATCTTGCCGATGACGTCGTTCTCCTGGCCCTGCTTGATGACCTCGTGGAGGGAGGCGCCGGAGTGCTTGAGTCGATTCTTGACCTCGGCCCGCTCCCGGCGAGCCGCGGCGGCCTTTTCGAGCGCGGCTGCGCGCTGTTCAGGGGTAAGGGGCGGAAGAGCCACGCCTACGTCACCTCGGATGTCGAACTGTCGGATACGGACCGGTGAGGAACCTAGTCGCCCCACACCTGGGGAGCCACGAGCAACACGCTTGCCCGTTTACTCTGCGTCGGAGACTAGCGGCCAACTCGGCCAGAGTCAGCGAGAACAGCGGAAAAGTCCAGGTCAGCCTTTGCGAGAGCGGACATAAGGGACATATTGCACGCGATCCAAGGGTGTATCCAGGTCACCGGCCTCCCGAGAACCCCTTGTCGGGAGCTCACGCGGACGCCACCGCGGTCCTGATCTCCTCCGCGAACCGGTCCGCGGCGTCACGCAGAGCGACGACGTCGGCACCGTGGCGCAACACTCCCCGGCTGACGTTCGGCACGACGTTGCGCACCGCGCTGCCGAACACAGCCGGCAGGTCGGCCGCCGTGGCCCCCTGCGCGCCGATGCCGGGCGCGAGCAGCGGTCCGCCGATGTCCAGGTCGTACTCCGCGAGGTCGCCGAGCGTGGCGCCGACCACCGCGCCGAAGGAGCCCAGCGGCTCCTCGCCCGCGTTCTCGGCGGCGAGGTGCCCCAGCACGGTGGCCGCGACGGTGCGTCCGTCGGCGCGCACCGCGTGCTGCACCTCGTGACCCTCCGGGTTGGACGTCAGCGCCAGCACGAACAGCCCGGTGCCGCTCTCCCGGGCCAGCGCGACGGCCGGGGCGAGCGAGCCGTAGCCCAGGTACGGGGAGACGGTGAGCGCGTCGGAGAACAGCGGGGCGTCCTTGTGCAGGAACGACTCGGCGTAGGCGGCCATGGTGGAGCCGATGTCGCCGCGCTTGGCGTCCATCACGACCAGGGCGCCGGCCTCCCGGGCCTCGCGCACCGTCCGCTCCAGCACGGCCACGCCCCGGGATCCGAAGCGCTCGAAGAACGCGCTCTGCGGCTTCAGCACGGCCACCCGGTCCGCGACCGCCTCGACGACGGTGCGGCTGAACCGCTCCAGGCCTGCGACGTCGTCGTTCAGGCCCCACTGGGCCAGCAGGGAGGCGTGTGGGTCGATGCCGACACACAGCGGGCCGCGCGCGTCCATCGCCCGGCGCAGCCGCAGGCCGAAGGGGTCGAGTACGCTCATGTCGTGCTCCTCACGTCGGCGCCCACCGCGTCGGCGAGCGTGGGGTACGGGCTGGTGCGCAGCCGGGCGGCCAGCCCCTTGTGCAGGCCCCGGCACCAGAAGGGGCCCCGGTAGACGAGCGCGCTGTAACCCTGGACGAGGGTGGCACCGGCCAGGATGCGCTGCCAGGCGTCCTCGGCGGTCTCGACGCCGCCGACGCCCACGAGGGTGATCCGGTCGCCCACACGCGCGTACAGCCGTCGCAGCACCTGAAGGGAGCGCTCCTTGAGCGGGGCGCCGGACAGGCCGCCGGTCTCCTGCACGAGCGTCTCGTCGGAGCGCAGGCCGAGCCCGTCGCGGGCGATGGTGGTGTTGGTGGCGATGATGCCGTCCAGGCCGAGTTCCACGGCCAGGTCGGCGACCGCGTCGACGTCCTCGTCGGCGAGGTCCGGCGCGATCTTGACCAGCAGCGGGACGCGGCGCGCGGGGACGGCCCGGTCGGCGGCCTCGCGCACGGCGGTCAGCAGCGGGCGCAGGTGACCGACGGCCTGGAGGTCGCGCAGTCCGGGCGTGTTCGGGGAGGAGACGTTGACCACGAGGTAGTCGGCGTGCGGCGCCAGGCGCTCCGCCGACGTCACGTAGTCGGCGACCGCCTCCGCCTCGGGGACCGCCTTGGTCTTGCCGATGTTGACCCCGACGACCGTGCGGAAGACGGGCGTGCGGGAGGCGAGGCGGGCGGCGACGGCGAGCGAGCCCTCGTTGTTGAAGCCCATGCGGTTGATCAGGGCCCGGTCGGGCACCAGCCGGAACAGCCGCTGCCGGGGGTTGCCGGGCTGCGGCCGGCCCGTCACCGTGCCGATCTCGACGTGGTCGAAGCCGAGCATGGCCATGCCGTCGATGCCGACGGCGTTCTTGTCGAACCCGGCCGCGAGCCCCAGAGGGCTGTGCAGGCGCAGTCCGAGGGCCTCGGTGCGCAGTTCCCGGTGGCGGGGGGCCAGGACGGCGGCGACGAAGGTGCGCAGTACCGGCACGCTCGCCACCCGGCGGATCCAGCGGAAGGCGAGGTGGTGCGCCCGCTCCGGGTCCATCCGCTGGAAGAACAGGCGGAAGAAGAGGTCGTACATCGTCGAATGTGTCCCAGTGTCCTCATGAGGAGGGGGACACCGCGTCGACGGTGTCCCCCTGCTCGCTGCTAGTCGCGGGCCGCGGTCAGATGTTCCGCGTGTTCCTGGAGCGATCGGACGCCCACCTCGCCCCGGTGCAGGGCGTCGATGCCCTGCACGGCGGCGGCGAGCGCCTGCACCGTGGTCAGGCAGGGCACGGAGCGGGCCACCGCCGCGGTGCGGATGTCGTAGCCGTCGAGGCGGCCGCCGGTGCCGTAGGGGGTGTTGACGATGAGGTCGACCTCGCCGTCGTGGATGAGCTGGACGATGGTCTTCTCGCCGTTCGGCCCGGTGCCCTCGGACTGCTTGCGCACGACGGTGGCGTTGATGCCGTTGCGCTTGAGGACCTCGGCGGTGCCGGAGGTGGCGAGCAGTTCGAAGCCGTGGGCGACCAGCTCGCGCGCCGGGAAGATCATCGACCGCTTGTCGCGGTTGGCGACCGAGATGAAGGCCCGGCCCTTGGTGGGCAGCGGCCCGTACGCGCCCGCCTGCGACTTGGCGTAGGCCGTGCCGAAGACGGAGTCGATGCCCATGACCTCGCCGGTGGAGCGCATCTCCGGGCCGAGGACGGTGTCGACGCCGCGGCCGTGGATGTCCCGGAAGCGGGCCCAGGGCAGCACGGCCTCCTTGACGGAGATCGGCGCGTCCAGCGGCAGCTCGCCGCCGTCGCCGGTGGCCGGGAGCAGGCCCTCGGCGCGCAGTTCGGCGATGGTGGCGCCCAGCGAGATCCGCGCGGCGGCCTTGGCCAGCGGCACCGCGGTGGCCTTCGAGGTGAAGGGGACGGTGCGCGAGGCGCGCGGGTTGGCCTCCAGGACGTACAGGATGTCGCCGGAGAGGGCGAACTGGATGTTGATCAGACCGCGCACGCCGACCCCGCGGGCGATGCCCTCGGTGGAGGCGCGCAGCCGCTTGATGTCGAAGCCGCCGAGGGTGATCGGGGGCAGGGCGCACGCCGAGTCGCCGGAGTGGATGCCGGCCTCCTCGATGTGCTCCATGACGCCGCCGAGGTAGAGCTCCTCGCCGTCGTAGAGCGCGTCCACGTCGATCTCTATGGCGTCGTCGAGGAAGCGGTCGACCAGCACCGGCCGGGAGGGGCTGATCTCCGTGGACTCGGCGATGTAGGACTCCAGCCGGGCCTCGTCGTAGACGATCTCCATGCCGCGTCCGCCGAGCACGTAGGACGGGCGGACCAGCACGGGGTAGCCGATCTCGTCGGCGATGGCCTTGGCCTCGGCGAAGGCGGTGGCGGTGCCGTGCTTGGGGGCGGGCAGGCCGGCCTCCTTCAGGACCCGGCCGAAGGCGCCGCGGTCCTCGGCGGCGTGGATGGCCTCCGGCGGGGTGCCGACGATGGGCACGCCGTTGTCCTTGAGCGCCTGGGCGAGGCCCAGCGGGGTCTGCCCGCCGAGTTGGACGACGACGCCCGCGACCGGGCCGGCCTGCTGCTCGGCGTGGACGATCTCCAGGACGTCCTCCAGGGTGAGCGGCTCGAAGTAGAGCCGGTCGGAGGTGTCGTAGTCGGTGGAGACGGTCTCCGGGTTGCAGTTGACCATCACGGTCTCGTACCCGGCGTCGGACAGCGCGAAGGAGGCGTGGACGCAGGAGTAGTCGAACTCGATGCCCTGGCCGATGCGGTTGGGACCGGAGCCCAGGATGATGACGGCGGGCTTCTCCCGGGGCGCGACCTCGCTCTCCTCGTCGTAGGAGGAGTAGAAGTACGGGGTCTTCGCGGCGAACTCGGCGGCGCAGGTGTCGACCGTCTTGTAGACCGGGCGGATGCCGAGGATCTGGCGGACCTCGCGGACGACGTCTTCGCGCAGTCCGCGGATCTCGCCGATCTGCTGGTCGGAGAAGCCGTGCCGCTTTGCCTCGGCGAGCAGGTCGTGGGTCAGCTCGGGGGCGGCGGCCAGCTCGTCGGCGATCTCCTTGATGAGGAACAGCTGGTCGACGAACCAGGGGTCGATCTTCGTGGCCTCGAAGACCTCCTCGGGCGTGGCGCCCGCGCGGATGGCCCCCATGACCGCGTTGATCCGGCCGTCGGTGGGGCGGACCGCCTCGCGCAGCAGTTCGGCCTTGTCGCCGGGCTCGCCGACGAAGGTGAACTGGCTGCCCTTCTTCTCCAGCGAGCGCAGCGCCTTCTGGAACGCCTCGGTGAAGTTGCGGCCGATGGCCATGGCCTCGCCGACCGACTTCATGGTGGTGGTGAGGGTGGAGTCGGCGCTGGGGAACTTCTCGAAGGCGAACCGGGGGGCCTTGACGACGACGTAGTCGAGGGTCGGCTCGAAGGAGGCAGGGGTCTCGCGCGTGATGTCGTTGGGGATCTCGTCCAGGGTGTAGCCGACGGCCAGCTTGGCGGCGATCTTGGCGATCGGGAAGCCGGTGGCCTTGGAGGCGAGCGCGGAGGAGCGCGAGACCCGGGGGTTCATCTCGATGACGATGATCCGCCCGTCCTCGGGGTTCACCGCGAACTGGATGTTGCAGCCGCCGGTGTCGACGCCGACCTCGCGGATGACCGCGATGCCGATGTCCCGCAGGGTCTGGTACTCGCGGTCGGTGAGCGTCATCGCGGGGGCGACGGTGATGGAGTCGCCGGTGTGCACGCCCATGGGGTCGAAGTTCTCGATGGAGCAGACGACCACGACGTTGTCGTGCTTGTCGCGCATCAGCTCCAGCTCGTACTCCTTCCAGCCGAGGATGGACTCCTCCAGGAGCACCTCGGTGGTCGGCGAGAGGGTGAGGCCCTGGCCGGCGATGCGGCGCAGCTCGTCCTCGTCGTGGGCGAAGCCGGATCCGGCGCCGCCCATGGTGAAGGAGGGGCGGACCACGACCGGGTAGCCGCCGAGTTCCTCGACGCCCTTGAGGACGTCGTCCATGGAGTGGCAGATGTAGGAGCGGGCGGACTCGCCGTGCCCGATCGTGCGGCGGACGGCCTCGACGACCTCCTTGAACCGGTCGCGGTCCTCGCCCTTGTGGATCGCCTCCACGTTGGCGCCGATCAGTTCGACGCCGTACTTCTCCAGGACGCCGTTGTCGTGCAGGGCGATGGCCGTGTTGAGGGCCGTCTGGCCGCCCAGGGTGGGCAGCAGCGCGTCGGGCCGCTCCTTGGCGATGATCTTCTCGACGAACTCGGGGGTGATCGGCTCGACATAGGTGGCGTCGGCGATCTCCGGGTCGGTCATGATCGTCGCCGGGTTGGAGTTGACCAGGACGACGCGCAGGCCCTCGGCCTTGAGGACGCGGCACGCCTGGGTGCCGGAGTAGTCGAACTCGGCGGCCTGTCCGATGACGATCGGGCCGGAGCCGATGACCAGGACGGACCGGATATCGGAGCGCTTAGGCACGCTGGCCCTCCATCAGGGAGACGAAGCGGTCGAACAGGTACGCGGCGTCGTGCGGGCCCGCCGCCGCTTCGGGGTGGTACTGGACGCTGAAGGCGGGCCGGTCGAGCAGCCGCAGTCCTTCCACCACGTTGTCGTTGAGGCACACGTGGGACACCTCGGCGCGGCCGAACGGGGTGTCGGAGACCGTGTCGAGGGGGGCGTCGACGGCGAAGCCGTGGTTGTGCGAGGTGACCTCGACCTTGCCGGTCGCGCGGTCCTGCACCGGCTGGTTGATGCCGCGGTGGCCGTACTTCAGCTTGTAGGTGCCGAAGCCGAGGGCGCGGCCGAGGATCTGGTTGCCGAAGCAGATCCCGAACAGCGGGGTGCCGCGCTCCAGCACGCCCCGCATGACGGAGACGGCGTGGTCGGCGGTGGCGGGGTCGCCGGGACCGTTGGAGAAGAACACGCCGTCGGGCTTGACGGCGTAGACGTCCTCGACGGTGGCGGTCGGGGGCAGGATGTGCACCTCGATGCCGCGCTGGGTCATGCGCTGCGCGGTCATGCCCTTGATGCCGAGGTCGATCGCGGCGACGGTGAACCGCTTCTCGCCCTCCGCGGGGACCACGTACGGCTCGGTGGTGGCGACCTCGGCGGCCAGGTCGGCTCCCTCCATCGCGGGCACCTCCCGCACGCTCGCGAGCAGCGCGGCGTCCTCGCGGACGGCGTCGCCGCTGAAGATGCCCACGCGCATGGCGCCCCGCTCGCGCAGATGCCGGGTGAGGGCGCGGGTGTCGATGCCGCTGATGCCGACGATGCCCTGGGCGGACAGCTCGTCGTCCAGGGTGCGGCGGGAGCGCCAGTTGGAGGGCACCCGGGCGGGGTCGCGCACGACGTAGCCGGCGACCCAGATGCGCTTCGACTCGGGGTCGTCGTCGTTGACGCCGGTGTTGCCGACGTGCGGGGCGGTCATCACGACGACCTGGCGGTGGTAGGACGGGTCGGTGAGCGTCTCCTGGTAGCCGGTCATGCCGGTGGAGAACACCGCTTCGCCGAAGGTCTCCCCCACCGCCCCGTAGGCACGGCCGCGGAAGACCCGGCCGTCCTCCAGGACGAGTACGGCGGGAACCCTCGCGGTCCCCCTGGTGGAGGTTGTCATCGTGCGCCTTCCGTCGTGGAGATCATGTCGTTGAGGGCGTCGGCCCACTCCGTGTGCTCGGCCGCGCGGTCGGAGCGGAAGCCGGAGTCGATGAGCCGTTCGCCGTGGGCCCAGGTCACCACGAGCAGGCCGCCCTCGGTGAGGACCTTGCCGGCGATGCCCTTGTCGAGGCGGGCGCCGCGCAGGGCGGCGGCGGGGACGAAGAAGTCGCCGGCCCCGGGGCGGACGACGTCCACTCCCGCGTCGGTGAGCGTGAGCTCGGCCCGGCTGCGGGTGCCCAGGCCGCGGGCCACGATGCGGTCGAGCCACTGGCCGGCGGTGGTGGAGCCGTGGTAGCGGCCGGTCATCGTCAGCCGGGCGGGGCCCGGGTCGTCCGGCGCGGACGGCAGCTCGGGCAGGTCGCCCTGGAGCGTGCCGCGCCACTTCCAGCCCTCGCGCATCAGCCAGTAGACGAAGACGACGAAGAGGGCGAGGCCGACCACCCAGCCGATGCGGGCGGCCCAGTCGGTCACTTCCGCCGATTCCTTCTCGGCGGCCAGCAGGAGTACAGGTGTCACGTGAGCTTCCCGTCGACGAGGGTGGCCTTGCCCCGGAGCCAGGTGTGGGTGACACGGCCCGGCAGCTCGCGGCCCTCGTAGGGGGTGTTGCGGCTGCGCGAGGCGAAGCCCGCGGGGTCCACGGATCCACGGTATGCCGTGTCGACGAGGGTGAGGTTGGCGGGCTCACCAGCCGAGACGGGGCGGCCGTGCCCGGCGGCCTGCCCGATGCGGGCGGGCGCGAAGGACATCCGCTCGGCGACGCCGGCCCAGTCCAGCAGGCCGGTGTCGACCATGGTCTCCTGCACCACCGACAGGGCGGTCTCCAGGCCGACCATGCCCATGGCGGCGGCGGCCCACTCGCAGTCCTTGTCCTCGTGCGGGTGCGGGGCGTGGTCGGTGGCGACGATGTCGATGGTGCCGTCGGCCAGCGCCTCGCGCAGGGCGAGCACGTCCCGCTCGGTGCGCAGCGGCGGGTTGACCTTGTAGACCGGGTTGTAGGTGCGCACCAGTTCGTCGGTGAGGAGCAGGTGGTGCGGGGTGACCTCGGCGGTGACGCGGATGCCGCGGGCCTTGGCCCAGCGGACGATCTCGACGGAGCCGGCGGTCGACAGGTGGCAGATGTGGACGCGGGAGCCGACGTGATCGGCGAGCAGCACGTCCCGGGCGATGATCGACTCCTCGGCGACGGCGGGCCAGCCGCCGAGCCCGAGTTCGGCGGAGACGACGCCCTCGTTCATCTCGGCGCCCTCGGTCAGGCGCGGCTCCTGGGCGTGCTGGGCGACGACGCCGTCGAACGCCTTCACGTACTCCAGGGCCCGGCGCATGATCACGGCGTCGTGGACGCACTTGCCGTCGTCGGAGAAGACGGTGACGCCGGCCGCGGACTCGTGCATGGCGCCCAGCTCGGCCAGCTTCTGCCCCTCGAGGCCGACGGTGACGGCGCCGACGGGCCGCACGTCGCAGTAGCCGTGCTCCTTGCCGAGCCGCCAGACCTGCTCGACGACGCCGGCGGTGTCGGCGACGGGGAAGGTGTTGGCCATGGCGAACACGGCGGTGTAGCCGCCGCTCGCCGCGGCCCGGGTGCCGGTGAGGACGGTCTCGGAGTCCTCGCGGCCGGGCTCACGCAGGTGGGTGTGCAGGTCGACGAGGCCGGGCAGCAGCACCTTGCCGTCGGCCTCGACGACCTCGGCGCCCTCGGCGGACAGTCCGGTGCCGACCTCGGCGACGGTGCCGGCGTCGATCAGGACGTCCTGGGGCGGGCCGCCGAGCACCTTCGCGCCGCGGATCAGGGTCTTGCTCATGGTCTTACTTCTCCTCGGTCGCGCGGGCGTGGGTGAGGGCGGGTTCGTTGCCGCCGAGCAGCAGGTAGAGGACGGCCATCCGGATGGAGACGCCGTTGGCGACCTGCTCCACGACGGTGCAGCGGTCGGAGTCGGCGACCTCGGCGGTGATCTCCATGCCGCGGACCATCGGGCCGGGGTGCATCACGATGGCGTGGTCGGGCATCTTGCGCATGCGGTCGCCGTCGAGGCCGTAGCGGCGGGAGTACTCGCGCTCGGTGGGGAAGAACGCGTCGTTCATCCGCTCGCGCTGCACGCGCAGCAGCATCACCGCGTCGGACTTGGTGAGCGTGGAGTCGAGGTCGTAGGAGACCTCGCAGGGCCAGGTCCCGACGCCGACCGGCAGCAGCGTGGGCGGGGCGACGAGGGTGACCTCGGCGCCGAGGGTGTGCAGCAGGTCGACGTTGGAGCGGGCGACCCTGCTGTGCAGGATGTCGCCTACCAGGGTGATGCGGCGTCCGTCGAGGTCCTTGCCGAGTCCGGCGTCGCGGCCGACCAGGCGGCGGCGCATGGTGAAGGCGTCCAGCAGCGCCTGGGTGGGGTGCTGGTGGGTGCCGTCGCCGGCGTTGACGACGGTGGCGTCGATCCAGCCGGAGGTGGCCAGCCGGTAGGGGGCACCGGAGGCGCTGTGCCGGATGACGACGGCGTCGACGCCCATGGCCTCCAGGGTCTGGGCGGTGTCCTTCAGGGACTCGCCCTTGGAGACGCTGGATCCTTTGGCGGTGAAGTTGATGACGTCCGCGGACAGCCGCTTCTCGGCGGCCTCGAAGGAGATCCGGGTCCGGGTGGAGTCCTCGAAGAAGAGGTTGACGACGGTGCGGCCGCGCAGGGTGGGGAGTTTCTTGATCGGCCGGTCGGCGACCCGGGCCATCTCCTCGGCGGTGTCGAGGATCAGGACGGCGTCGTCGCGGGAGAGGTCGGCGGCCGAGATGAGATGACGCTGCATCTGTCAGGCTCCGTAAGACAGTTCATGCGGAAAAAGCGGGAAAGTCAGGCGATCCGGGCAGCCGGGGGCGTGTGAGGGCAGCGTGCACCCGCACGCCCGCCGACGGGCGTGCCGAAGCGCTACTGGGTGGTCTGCTTCGCGCCGAGCAGCACGGTGTCGCGACCGTCCTCCTCGACGACCAGGACCTTGACCGTCTCCCGCAGCGACGTGGGGAGGTTCTTGCCGACGTAGTCGGCGCGGATGGGCAGTTCGCGGTGGCCGCGGTCGACGAGGACGGCGAGCTGCACCGCGCGCGGACGCCCGATGTCGTTCAGCGCGTCGAGGGCGGCGCGGATGGTCCGGCCGGAGAAGAGCACGTCGTCGACGAGGACGACCAGGCGGCCGTCGATGCCGTCACCGGGGATCTCGGTGCGGGCCAGGGCACGCGGGGGGTGCATGCGCAGGTCGTCGCGGTACATGGTGATGTCGAGCGAGCCGACCGGGACCTTGCGCTCGGTGATCTGCTCCAGCTTGGCGGCGAGGCGCTGGGCGAGGAAGACGCCCCGCGTCGGAATGCCGAGGAGCACCACGTCGTCGGCGCCCTTGGCGCGTTCGACGATCTCGTGGGCGATGCGGGTCAGTACCCGCGCGATGTCGGGGCCTTCGAGAACGGGCCGCGCACCGGACTGTGCGTCCTGCTGTTCGTCCATGGGAAACGGACCTCCTTCTCCGCCTCACGGGACGGACCTTAAAGGACGTCGGATGTGCGGCCCCTACGCTATCAGGTGGCGGCCGTGGGCCGACGCGCCCCCCGATCACCCCCCGAATCACCCGTTCGGAGCAGCCGATCTTGGTTACCACGGAAGAGTCGGGGTGGACCATTCGGCTTGACGGGCGAGAGTAACGCTGCGTAACCTCACAGTGAGTTACCAGCCGCGCGGCTTGGAAACCAGGCCGGACGCGTAGACACAGTGCCGGGGAGCTATATGTCCAGCGAATACGCCAAACAGCTCGGGGCCAAGCTCCGGGCGATCCGCACCCAGCAGGGCCTTTCCCTCCACGGTGTCGAGGAGAAGTCCCAGGGACGCTGGAAGGCGGTCGTGGTCGGGTCCTACGAGCGCGGTGACCGCGCCGTGACCGTGCAGCGCCTCGCGGAGCTGGCGGACTTCTACGGCGTGCCGGTGCAGGAGCTGCTGCCCGGCACGACCCCGGGCGGCGCCGCCGAGCCGCCGCCCAAGCTGGTCCTGGACCTGGAGCGGCTGGCCACGGTGCCGGCCGAGAAGGCGGGTCCCCTGCAGCGCTACGCGGCGACGATCCAGTCCCAGCGCGGCGACTACAACGGCAAGGTGCTCTCGATCCGCCAGGACGACCTGCGCACCCTCGCCGTCATCTACGACCAGTCGCCCTCGGTCCTCACCGAGCAGCTGATCAGCTGGGGCGTGCTGGACGCGGACGCGCGGCGCGCCGTCGCCACGCACGACGAGAGCTGACCGCACCGCGCGCGTCGAGCAGAAACGTACCGCCGGGGTGGCCGGAACCTGTCGCAGGGTTCCCGCCACCCCGGCGGTTTCTGTATGCGGGGACGGGCCCGCGCCGCCCGGGCCGGGTGGTCGAAGGAGCGGAACGTCACCCGGACGCACCAACGCGCCCGGGCCGGCCGTGCGGCACGTAGCACCGGCTGCCGGCTCCCGGCTCCCGGCTCCCGGCCGATCGGCCTCCCGGCGTCCCGGCCCCAGCAGCAGGCCGTGCGGCACGCCGGCGGCCGCGTGGACGCCCGGCGCGGGCCCCGCACGCCGGTCCCGCCGGGACGCGCGGGCATGCGAACGGCCCGCGGCTCCTTGCGGGCCGCGGGCCGTCGGTGGCCGAGCGGGCGGGCCCCGCGTGCGTCACGGGGCGTGCACCTGGTCCCGGCGTTCCTGCTCCGCGTGTTCCTACTCCCGGCGCAGCGAGGGCTTGAGTTCCTTCAGCCGGCCGAGCAGACCGTTGATGAACGACGGCGACTCGTCCGTGGAGAACTCCTTGGCCAGCTGCACCATCTCGTCGAGCACGACGGCGTCCGGCGTCTCGTCGACCCACAGCAGCTCGTAGGCGCCGAGGCGCAGGATGCTGCGGTCGACGACGGGCATCCGGTCGAGCGTCCAGCCGACGGAGTACTGGGCGATCAGCTCGTCGATGCGCTGCGCGTGCTCCGCGTAGCCCTCGACCAGCTGCATCGTGTACTCGCTCACCGGCGGCTGCCGGGTGTCGGTCCGGGAGTGCCGGATCCAGTCCGCGAGGACCGTCAGGACGTCGGCACCGCGCTGGTCGCCCTCGAAGAGGATCTGGAAGGCGCGCTTGCGGGCCGTGTTGCGGGCAGCCACGGTTAGCCGTTCACCCGGCCGAGGTAGTCGCTGGTACGGGTGTCGACCTTGATCTTCTCGCCGGTGACGATGAAGAGCGGGACCTGGATCTGGTGGCCGGTCTCCAGCGTGGCGGGCTTGGTGCCGCCGGTGGAGCGGTCGCCCTGCACGCCGGGCTCGGTGTCCTGGACGGTCAGCTCGACGGCGGCGGGCAGCTCGACCGAGAGCACCTCGCCCTCGTGCGTGGCCACCGTGGCCTCGAAGCCCTCGACGAGGAAGTGGGCGGCGTCGCCGACGACCTTGCGGTCGATGTGCAGCTGGTCGTAGGTCTCCATGTCCATGAAGACGAAGTAGTCGCCGTCCATGTAGGAGAACTGCATGTCGCGCTTGTCGACGGTGGCCGTTTCGACCTTGACGCCGGCGTTGAAGGTCTTGTCGACGGTCTTGCCGGACAGCACGTTCTTCAGCTTGGTGCGCACGAAGGCCGGGCCCTTGCCGGGCTTGACGTGCTGGAACTCGACGACGGACCAGAGCTGGCCGCCTTCCAGCTTGAGCACCATGCCGTTCTTGAGGTCGTTCGTGGAAGCCACGTTGCGGAATCTCCTGGACTGACGTGAGACGACCCGGGGCAGGCACTCGGCGCGGCTACAGCGCGAGCAGCTCCTTGGTCGTGATGGTGAGTAGCTCGGGTCCGCCGTCCGCCTCGGGGCGCACGACGAGCGTGTCATCGATCCGGACACCGCCCCGGCCCGGGAGGTGGACCCCCGGTTCGACGGTGACCGGCACGCAAGCGTCCAGTTTACCCATGGCCGCCGGGCCCAACTGAGGGTCCTCGTCGATTTCGAGTCCGACGCCGTGACCGGTGAGTGCGGGAAGGGCCTCCGCGTAGCCGGCCGAGTCCAGTACCTGCCGGGCGGCGTGGTCGACATCGCGGCAGGCCGCACCGGGTACGAGGGACTCCCGGCCGGCCCGCTGGGCGGCGAAGACGAGGTCGTACAGCTCGATCTGCCAGGCCGCCGGAGCGGTGCCGATGACGAACGTACGGCCGATCTCGCAGCGGTAGCCGCGGTAGGCGGCGCCGAGGCAGACGGAGAGGAAGTCGCCCTCCTCGACCCGGCGGTCGGTGGGCCGGTGTCCGCGCCGGCCGGCGTTCGGGCCGGTGGCGACCGAGGTGGCGAAGGCCGGGCCGTCGGCTCCGTGGTCGACGAGGCGGCGCTCCAGCTCCAGGGCGAGGTGCCGTTCGGTGCGGCCGACGAGGATGGACTCCAGCAGCTCGCCGAGGGCCTGGTCGGCGATCTCGGCGCCGATGCGCAGGCAGGAGATCTCCTCCTCGTCCTTGATCACCCGCAGCTGCTCGACGGCGCCGCCGACGTCGGCCAGGCGCAGGCCGGGTGCGACGGACCGCAGCGCGCGGTGCCGGGCGACGGTGAGGTGGTGCTCCTCGACCGCGAGGGAGTCGGCGCCCCCGGCGGCGGCGAGGCCGGTGGCGGCGACCGCGGGATCACCGTCGCCGCCGGACACGACGTGCCGGCGCAGCGCCTCGTCGGGCCGGGCGTGCGGGACCCGGTCGTCGGGCGGGCTGCCGCAGACCAGGAGGTCCTCGGCCGGGCCCAGCAGGAGCACGGCGCCCTCCGGCGCGGCACCCGCCAGGTAGCGCACGTTGGCGGGCCGGGAGACGAGCGCCGCCGCGCTGCCCCCGGCGTTGCAGCATTCCCTGAGCCGGGCCCTGCGGGCCGCGTACACCTCTGACATGACCCGAGCCTATGAGCGGTGGCCGGATGCCGCCGGTCGAGAGGGGCCGAGCGGGGGCCGCGACGGCATGCCTCCAGGTGGGACGCACATCGCCCGCGGCGACCGGGTGAGGGGGCCGCAGACACGCCCCTGCGGCCGCCGCGTCACCAGGCCGGGGGGCTGGCGAGCGACCGGGCGAGGACGTCGTCCAGCAGCTTGGCGGTCTCCGGGATGCCGAGCTGGGAGTTGTCGATGATGGGCAGTCCCGAGCCGTACCAGCCGGCCATGCGGCCGTGGATGCGGGCCACCTCCTCGTCGCTGAGGCGCCGGTTGCCGCTGCGTTCCGCGTTGCGCTCCAGGACGATGTCGAGGCCCGGCAGCAGGACGACCGGCAGCAGGCCGGGGCCCACGTGGCGCTTCCAGCCGCCGAGGCCGACGACGGGACGGTCGGGGAACACGGCGTCGTCGAGGATGCAGGAGATGCCGTTGGCGAGGAAGTTGCGGGCGGCGAAGCCACAGGTGCGGCGGGCGAGGCGGTACTGCGCCTCGGAGTTGTCGTTCCACCCGGTCTGCGGGTCGGCGAAGCCGGAGCGGACCCATTCGCGCACGTCGTCGAGGCTGATGTGCGCGGTCGGCATCCGGCGGTGGTCCGCCCAGTACTTGGCGACGCTGGTCTTGCCCGCCCCGGCGGGGCCTATGAGCAGGACCGCTATGGCCGTGCCCGACGGGTCGGGGGCGGCGGTCTGGGGTGCGGCGGGGACGGCGACGGGGCCGCCGGGCGGCAGCGGCACATGGCCCGTGGTGTCCGGCGGCGGCGCGACGGAGGCGTGCCGGGGGCCGGGGGCGTGGGGCGGGGCCGGGGCGTGCGGCGCGGGTCCGGGCGGAGGCGCGGGGTAGCCAGGCGGCGGGGGCGGGGCGGGCGCGGGGACGGGACCCTGGTGCGCTCCCGGGTGGGGCCCCGGGTGGTGTGCGGCCGGTGACCAGCCGCCGGCCGGTCCGTGCCCCTGCTGATGGGGCGGCGGCAGCGGTGAACCCACTGCGTGCTGCATCCGGTGCCACTCCGTCTCGTACAGGCGATGGGCGCTGACAGCAGGGGGTACCCCGCCTGCCCACAGACTAAAGGGCATGGGCACCGCCGTTCGAACGGGACCGCCCCCAGCCGTTGTTGTGGCAACGGTCGGGGGCGGCTCCGAGTGCCCGCCGGGGCGGGAGAAATCCGGCGGACCGCCGGAAGGGGCCCCAGGAGCCGTCCGGGTCCTGGGGCGCGGGCCGTGGACGGCCGGCCCGCGCGGGTCCTACTCCCCGACCTCGCCGTACGCGGCGAGCAGCACCGCCGGGTCGGGGCCCTCCAGGACGACCGGCTTGGCCAGGCCGTCGAGGACGATGAAGCGCAGCAGGTCGCCGCGGGACTTCTTGTCGACCTTCATCGTCTCCAGCAGCTTGGGCCACTGGTCGTGGCGGTAGTGCAGCGGGAGCCCGACCGCTTCGAGGACGGTGCGGTGGCGGTCCGCGGTGGCGTCGTCGAGACGGCCCGCGAGGCGGCCGAGTTCGGCGGCGAAGTGCATGCCCACCGACACCGCGGCGCCGTGGCGCCACTTGTAGCGCTCGTTCTTCTCGATGGCGTGGCCGAGCGTGTGGCCGTAGTTGAGGATCTCCCGGCGGCCCGACTCCTTGAGGTCGTCGGACACGACATCGGCCTTGACCCGGATGGACCGCTCGATGAGTTCGGCGGTGTGGGGTCCCGCGGGGGTGCGAGCGGCCTGCGGGTCGGCCTCGACGAGGTCCAGGATCACCGGGTCGGCGATGAAGCCGGCCTTGATGACCTCGGCCAGACCGGAGACGTAGTCGTTGACGGAGAGCGAGTCCAGGGCGGCCAGGTCGCACAGCACACCGGCGGGCGGGTGGAAGGCGCCCACGAGGTTCTTGCCCTCGGCGGTGTTGATGCCGGTCTTGCCGCCGACTGCGGCGTCCACCATGGCCAGCACCGTGGTGGGCACGGCGATCCAGCGCACGCCCCGCAGCCAGGTCGCGGCCACGAACCCGGCCAGGTCGGTGGTGGCCCCGCCACCCACGCCGACGACGACGTCGGTGCGGGTGAACCCGGACTGGCCCAGTGCCTTCCAGCAGTAGGCGGCGACCTCGGCGGTCTTGGCCTCCTCCGCGTTGGGCACCTGGATGGCGATCGCCTCGTAGCCCTGCTCCGCCAGGTCGGCGCGGAGCGCGTCGCCCGTCTCGGCCAGCGCCTCCGGGTGCAGCACGGCGACCCGCTTGGCCCGGTCGCCGATCAGCCCGGCGAGTTCGCCGAGGAGCCGGCGGCCCACCAGGACGTCGTAGGGGTCCGTTCCCGCGCTGCCGCCGATGGGGATGCGGGTCACTGACTCGCTGCTCATGCTTCCTTCAACTCCAGTGCGTCCAGGGCGGCTTCGGTGACCTCTTCGGGCGTGCGGCCGTCGGTGGGGACGACGGCCGTGGCGACCTCCTCGTACAGGTGCCGCCGGGCCTGCATCAGCTCGCGCCACTGCTTGCGCGGGTTGACCGCGAGCAGTGGGCGGGCGGTGTTCAGGCCGGTGCGCCGGACCGCTTCCTCGACGTCCATGGAAAGGTAGACGACGCGCTGCGCGGCGAGCAGGGCGCGGGTGCCGGCGTCGAGGACGGCGCCGCCGCCGAGCGACAGCACGCCGTCGTGTCCCTGGAGCGCCTCGCGCACGGCGTCCTTCTCCAGGGCGCGGAAGGCGTCCTCGCCGTCCTCGACGAAGATGTCGGCGATGCTGCGGCCCTGGGCGGCGACGATGTCGTCGTCGGTGTCCCGGTGACCGACGCCGAGGCGCTCGGCCAGCAGCCGTCCCACGGTGGACTTGCCCACGCCCATCGGGCCGACCAGGACGATGAGCGGGCTCACCGGACGGCCAGCGCGTCGAGGTAGGAGCGCACGTTGCGGCGGGTCTCGGTGACGCTGTCGCCGCCGAACTTCTCCGCGACCGCGTCGGCCAGCACCAGCGCGACCATCGCCTCCGCGACGATCCCGGCCGCCGGCACCGCGCACACGTCGGAGCGCTGGTGGTGGGCGGCGGCCGCCTCGCCGGTGGCCACGTCGACCGTGCGCAGCGCCCGGGGCACGGTCGCGATCGGCTTCATCGCCGCCTTCACCCGCAGCAGCTCGCCCGTGGTCAGCCCGCCCTCGGTGCCTCCGGAGCGGCCGGTCGCCCGCTTGATGCCGTCGTCGGTGGCGAGGATCTCGTCGTGCGCCTTGGAGCCGGGCACCCGCGCCAGGTCGAAGCCGTCGCCGACCTCCACGCCCTTGATGGCCTGGATGCCCATCAGGGCCGCGGCCAGCCGCGCGTCCAGACGCCGGTCCCAGTGCACGTGGGAGCCCAGCCCCACCGGCACCCCGTAGGCCAGGACCTCCACCACACCGCCCAGGGTGTCGCCGTCCTTGTGGGCCTGGTCGATCTCGGCGACCATCGCCTTCGAGGCGTCCGCGTCCAGGCAGCGCACCGGGTCCTCGTCCAGCCGCTCCACGTCGGAGGGCGTCGGGTACACCCCGTACGGGGCCTTCGCCGCCGCCAGCTCCACCACGTGGGAGACGATCTCGATCCCGGCGGTCTCCTTCAGGTACGACCGGGCCACCGCCCCCAGCGCCACCCGGGCCGCGGTCTCCCGCGCGGAGGCCCGCTCCAGGATCGGGCGCGCCTCGTCGAAGCCGTACTTCTGCATGCCCGCGAGGTCGGCGTGACCGGGGCGGGGGCGGGTCAGCGGCGCGTTGCGGGCGAGGCCGGCCAGCACCTCCGGGTCCACCGGATCGGCCGCCATGACCTGCTCCCACTTCGGCCACTCGGTGTTGCCCACCATGATCGCGACCGGGGAGCCCAGCGTCAGGCCGTGCCGGACACCGCCGAGGAAGGTGATCTCGTCGCGCTCGAACTTCATCCGGGCACCGCGTCCGTAGCCCAGCCGCCGCCGCGCCAGGTGGTCCGCCACCATCTCCGTGGTGATCGGCACGCCGGCGGGCAGACCCTCCAGCGTCGCGACGAGTGCGGGACCGTGGGACTCCCCCGCGGTCAGCCAGCGCAACCTGCTCAACGGTGCTCCTCCATGCTCGCGCCCGGTACTGCCCTGCGCACGCGGGTCGTCGTGTGCGGTCGTGGCGGCGACGGGTGCGCGGGCCCCGGTCCGCCATGTCCGATCCTTTCACGTCCACACGACATTTCCGGTCGCCGGTCCATCAGTCGGACGTGCGGCCGGGACGCGCGGGGGCGGCGCGTGCGGGGGCGGGGGTCAGCGGGTGGCGAGGGCGTGCTCGCCCGCCGCGCGCATGGCGTCCAGCGGGGCCGGGGAGCGTCCGGTCATCTGCTCGACCTGGAGCACCGCCTGGTGCACCAGCAGGTCGAGCCCGCCGACCACGGCGCCGCCGTGGGCCGACCAGCGGGCGGCGAGGACGGTCGGCCAGGGGTCGTAGAGCACGTCGAAGAGGGCGGCCGGGCGTTCCGGGACGGCCCGGGCCAGCTCGTCGGTGACCCCGGCGGGGGTCGTGGTGACCACCAGCGGGGCGTGCAGGGCCTCCCGGGCGTCGTCCCAGGCGGCGATGCGGACGGTGACCTCCAGCCGCTCGGCCCACTCGCGCATCTCGGCGGCGCGGGCCTCGCTGCGCACGTAGACCGTCACCTCACCGGCGCAGATCCGGGACAGCGCGGCCAGCGCGGACGAGGCGGTGGCGCCCGCGCCCAGGACGGCGGCCGTGTCCACCTTGTCGATGCCGTGCTCGCGCAGCGCGGCCACCATGCCCGGGATGTCGGTGTTGTCCCCGCTGCGGCGGCCGTCGTCGGCGAACACGACGGTGTTGACCGCGTCGACCGAGGCGGCGGTCGCGCTGATGTCGTCCAGCAGCGGGATCACCGCCCGCTTCAGCGGCATGGTCAGCGACAGGCCCGCCCACTCGCGTCCGAGCGTCTCGAAGAACCCCGGCAGCGCCTTCTCGTCGACCTCGAAGCGGTCGTAGCGCCAGTCCTGGAGCCCCAGCTCCGCGTACGCGGCGCGGTGCAGCACCGGGGAGAGCGAGTGGGCGATCGGGGAGCCGAGCACGGCGGCCCGGCGGGGTGCGGACATCAGTTCTTCCTCGAGGCGTTCCACTCGTCGACCAGCTTCTGGTGCTCGGCGTTGGTCTTGGTGAACTTGCTGGTCTTGCCGTCCATCGAGATGAAGTAGAACCAGCCGTCGTCGGTGGGCTTCAGGGCGCCCTTGACCGCGTCCTCGCCCGGGTTGCCGATCGGGCCGGGCGGCAGGCCCTTGTAGAAGTAGGTGTTGTACGGGTTGTCGTAGTTGCGGAGTTCCTTGAGCGAGAGGTCGATCTTGCTCTGGTTCTTGATGTAGTTGTACGTCGAGTCGAACTCCAGCATGCCGTTGGTCTCGGTGTTGCCGGGTTCCAGCCGGTTGTAGATGACCTCGGCCATCTTGCGGAAGTCGCTGTGGCTGGTGCCCTCCGCCTGGACCAGGCTGGCGACCGTGATCAGCTGCCAGGGGTTCTCCAGGCCGAGGCTCTCGGCCTTCTTCTCGACGCCCAGCTTTTCGTAGGTCTTGGTGGCCTGCTCGACCATGCGCTTGAGAACGTCCTCGGGCTCCTGGCCCTTGGAGACGCCGTAGCTGGACGGGAAGAGGAAGCCCTCCAGCGGGTCCTTGACCTTGTCGTGGTCCTTCGCCCAGTCCGGCAGGCCCAGCTTCTCCCAGTCCTTCTTGGCGACCTTGGCGGTGGTGCCCTTGTCCACCTCCAGGCGCTGGTCGATGAGGGCGTAGATCTCGGCGTTGCGCTTGCCCTCGGCGATGACCAGGTTGTTCCGGCTCTTGGGGCTGAGCATCAGGGCGACCGCGCTCTCGGCCGACATCTGCTTCTGGAGGGTGTAGACGCCGTCCTGGATCGACTTGCCCTCCGGGTTGGACGCCTGGGCCGCGACGAACGCGTCGACGCTCTTGACCACGCCCGCGTCCTTGAGCAGCTGCCCGATCCGGTTGCCGAACGCGCCCTTGGGGATCGAGACGGTGACCTGCTGGCCGTTGCCGTCGCCCGCGAAGTCCGCGGCGCTGCCGAAACGATCCTGGTAGAACTGCCAGCCGAAATAGCTCGCCCCGACCACACCGCCGCCCAGGACCAGGGCCACCACGAGGCAGGCACAGCCGCCGCGCTTCTTCTTCTCCTTGCCGCCCCGGCCCCGGCGCTCGCCGCGTCCCGCGTCGTCCGGTTCGTCGTCGTCATCGTCGTCGCGGCCGGAGAAGAAGGCGTGCTCGCCCTGGTCGGGACCCGGATCCCAGTCGGTGCGCCCCTCCGGCTCGGGTTCCGCTTCCGGTTCCGGTTCGGGCCGGGTGCCGCGGCGGCCCGGGGGCTCGGGCGGCGGGTAGGCCTCGGGGGTGCCGTAGTAGTCGGCCTGCTGGGCGGGGTACGCCCCGGTCTGCTGCCCGTAGGGGTCGGGGCCGGCCGCGTACGGGTCCTGCGGGTGCGCACCGGTCTGCCAGCCGCCGCTGTCGTACTGCTGCTGGTGCTGCTGGGCGGCGTACGGGCGCCCGTACTGGTCGTACTGCTGCTGGTCGTACGGGTGCTGCTGATGCTGCTGGTGCTGCTGGTCGTACTGCTGCTGGTCGTAGGGGCGGCCGTACTGGTCGTACTGCTGCGGGTACTGCTGCTGCCCGCCGTAGTCGCCCTGCTCGGCCGTCCCCCATTCGCCGTACTGCTGCTGCGCCTGCGGCTGCTGCGGGTACTGCTGCTGGCCGCCGTAGGACTGCGGGCCCTCGGGGGCCTGCTGTCCTCTCCATCCGCCGTCCCCGTACAACGGGTCGTCCGGATGCCACGGTTCGGAGCCCTGGCCCCGGCCATACTCAGTCATCGATCCCCTAGAGCCGCGAGGTGGCGGTCGCGCGGCTCGAGCCCGGCGTCCGCCCCGCCTCTTTCTGTGCGGTGGCTGTTCGAACACCGCCGCATCGCGCGGAACGTTACCGTATCGCGATCAGATGACCACTTCGACGCCCTCTCCGGGTGGTGTACCTGACACCCGTTCGGATTCGAGGGCCTGCTGGAGGATGATCACAGCGGCCGCCTGGTCGATGACGGAACGTCCCTTCCTGGACTTCACGCCCGACGCCCGCAGGCCCTGGCTCGCCGTCACGGTCGTCATGCGCTCGTCGAGGAGCCTCACCGGAACCGGCGCGATCATGCCTGCCAGTTCCCGGGCGAAGCCGCGCACCTTGGCCGCGGCGGGACCCTCGCCCCCCTTGAGGGAGCGAGGGAGACCGACGACGACCTCGATCGGCTCGTACTCCTCGACGAGCTGCTTCAGCCGCCGGTGGGCGGCCGGCACGTCCCGGCCCGGGACGGTCTCGACGGGAGTGGCGAGGATCCCGTCGGGGTCGCACGAGGCGACCCCGATCCGGGCGTCCCCGACGTCGATCGCGAGCCGGCGTCCTCTGCGCATGGCCCGGCCGCCTACTTGGCCGTGTCGGCGACGAGGCGCTCGACGGCGTCGACGGCGTCACCCACGGCGGCCGGGTTCTGGCCGCCGCCCTGGGCGACGTCCGGCTTGCCGCCACCGCCGCCGCCGAGGGTCTTGGCGGCCGCGCGGACCAGCTCGCCGGCCTTGAGGCCCCGCTCGCGGGCCGCCTCGTTGGTGGCGATCACCGTCAGCGGCCGGCCGTTGTTCACCGTGAAGAGGGCCACGACGGCGGCCCGGCCGCCCTGGATCCGGCCGCGCACGTCGAGGACCAGCTTGCGCAGGTCGTCGGCGGTCGTGCCGTCCGGCACCCGGCCGGTGACCACGGCGACCCCGCGGACGTCCTTGGCGCCCTCGGCCAGCCCGGCGGCGGCCTGGAGCACCTTCTCGGCGCGGAACTTCTCGATCTCCTTCTCGGCGTCCTTCAGCTTGCCGAGCATGGCGGACACCTTCTCCGGCAGCTCCTCCGGGCGGCCCTTCAGCAGCTCGGTGAGCTGGTTGACCACGGTGTGCTCGCGGGCCAGGAAGGTGTAGGCGTCGACCCCGACCAGGGCCTCGATGCGGCGCACACCGGAACCGATGGAGGACTCGCCGAGCAGCTTCACCAGGCCCAGCTGGGCGGTGTTGTGGACGTGGGTGCCGCCGCACAGCTCCTTGGAGAAGTCACCGATGGTGACCACGCGGACCCGCTCGCCGTACTTCTCGCCGAACTCGGCGATGGCGCCCTGCTTCTTGGCCTCGTCGATGCCCATGATGTCGGCGCGCACGTCCAGGTCGCGGGCCAGCACCTCGTTGATCTTCTGCTCGACGTCGAGCATCACCGTCTGCGGCACGGCGGACGGCGAGCCGAAGTCGAAGCGGAAGCGGCCCGGCTGGTTCTCCGAACCGGCCTGGGCGGCCGTCGGGCCGAGCGCGTCGCGCAGGGCCTGGTGGGTGAGGTGGGTGGCCGAGTGGGCGCGGGCGATGGCCTTGCGGCGGCGGTCGTCGATGGAGGCGTGGGCCTTGGAGCCGACGGTCACCTCGCCGACCTGGACGACGCCCTTGTGGACGTGGACGCCCGGGACCGGCGTCTGGCAGTCGCGGACCTCGACCACGGCGCCGGAGTCGGTGCGGATCCGGCCGGTGTCGCCGATCTGGCCGCCGCCCTCGGCGTAGAACGGGGTGCGGTCGAGGACGATCTCGACCTCGTCGCCCTCGGTGGCGGCCGGCGAGGACACTCCGTCGACGAGGATGCCGACGACGGTCGACTCGCCCTCGGTGTCGGTGTAGCCGATGAAGTCGGTGGCCCCGGCGCGGTCGGCGATCTCGCGGTAGGCGCCGAGGTCGGCGTGGCCGGTCTTCTTGGCCTTGGCGTCGGCCTTGGCGCGCTCCCGCTGCTCCTTCATCAGGCGGCGGAAGCCGTCCTCGTCCACGGACAGCCCCTGCTCGGCGGCCATCTCCAGGGTGAGGTCGATGGGGAAGCCCCAGGTGTCGTGGAGCAGGAAGGCCTTGTCGCCGGGCAGCACGGTGGAACCGGCGGCCTTGGTCTCGCTGACGGCGGTGTCGAGGATGTTCGTGCCGGCCTTCAGCGTCTTCAGGAAGGCGTTCTCCTCGGCGAGGGCGACCTTCTCGATGCGCTCGCGGTCGGTGATCAGCTCGGGGTACTGCTGTCCCATCATGGCGATGACGACGTCGACCAGGTCCTTGACGACCGGCCCGGTGGCGCCGAGCAGCCGCATGTTGCGGATGGCACGGCGCATGATGCGGCGCAGCACGTAGCCGCGGCCCTCATTGCCCGGGGTGACGCCGTCGCCGATGAGCATGACCGAGGTGCGCATGTGGTCGGTGACCACGCGCAGCGACACGTCGGAGTGCTGGGCGTCGCCGTAACGGACGCCGGTCAGCTCGGTGGCCTTGTCGATGACGGCCATCGAGGTGTCGATCTCGTACATGTTCTGCACGCCCTGCAGAATCATGGCGAGGCGTTCCAGGCCGAGGCCGGTGTCGATGTTCTTGCTGGGCAGCTCGCCGAGGATCGGGTAGTCCTTGCCGGACCCCTCGCCCCGCTCGTACTGCATGAAGACGAGGTTCCAGATCTCCACGTACCGCTCGTCGTTGACGGCGGGGCCGCCCTCGGGGCCGAACTCGGGGCCGCGGTCGTAGTTGATCTCGGAGCACGGCCCGCAGGGGCCGGGGACGCCCATGTCCCAGTAGTTGTCCTTCTTGCCCAGGCGCTGGATCCGCTCGGCGGGCACACCGACGACATCGCGCCACAGGCGCTCGGCCTCGTCGTCCTCCTCGTAGACGGTGATCCACAGGCGCTCGGGGTCGAGGCCGTAACCGCCCTTGTCCTGGGGGCTGGTGAGCAGCTCCCAGGCCAGCTCGACGGCGCCCTGCTTGAAGTAGTCGCCGAAGGAGAAGTTGCCGCACATCTGGAAGAACGTGCCGTGCCGGGTGGTCTTGCCGACCTCTTCGATGTCCGGGGTGCGCACGCACTTCTGCACGCTGGTGGCGCGGGCGAAGGGCGGCTTGACCTCGCCCAGGAAGTAGGGCTTGAACGGGACCATGCCGGCCGGGACGAGCAGCAGAGTCGGGTCGTCCGCGATGAGCGACGCCGAAGGGACGACGGTGTGCCCGCGCTCCTCGAAGAAGCTCAGCCAGCGGCGGCGGATCTCGGCCGACTCCATCAGTGGTCCTCATTCCGGTTGTACGGGTACGTCTTGTACGTCTGGTGGGCCGGCCGGATCGCCGAACCCTCGGCGTACGGGGCGGTGTTGCGGTTCTCGATGGCGGTGTGGCGCCGGGGCGGGGGCAGTTCGCGGTCGACGGGGGCGGAGATGCCGAGCGCGTCGCCCAGTTCGGCCTCCCGCCGGGCCATGTTGTCGCGGACCTCGACAGCGAAGTCGGCGGCCCTCTCGCGCAGCCGGCCGCCCGCCTCCAGCGCCTTGTTCGTCACGGTGACGGCGAGGTGTTCGGGCGTCAGCTGCCGCAGTTTGCGGTTGACCTTGGTGGTGGCCCACACGCCGGCGGCCACGCCGGTGCTGAACCAGAAGGTACGGCGGAACATCGCTGGGTCAGTCCCTCTTTCCGCGGGTGCGCTTCTGCCGTCGCGCACCGGGGACGGTGCGGCCCACGATCACGGTGCGCCGCGAGGCCCGCGCCGGTGCGTCCTCCTCCTTGCGGCCGCCGATGGCCCGGCGCACGCCGTAGCCGAAGGCGGCGACCTTCACCAGGGGGCCGCCGAAGGTGGAGGCGACGGTGGTGGACAGGGCGGAGGCGTTGGAGGTGACCTCCTGGACGTCGGACGCGATCGCGTCGACCCGCTCGATCTGGGTCTGCGCGGACCGCACCGCCGCGGAGGCGTCGGCGAGCAGCGGAACGGCCTGGTCGGTCACGTCCGCGACCAGCTTGGCGGTCGCCCTGAGCGTCTGGGCCAGCCTCACGAGAGCCACCGCGAGGAAGGAGACCAGAATCGCCCAGAACACGGCCACCAGAATGCCGGCCACCTCTCCACCGGACACTGTGCACCCGCTCCCTGTACCTGCCTGGACATCGAGAAAGTCGTGGCACCGAGCCTATCGCGCCGGGGGTGGGACTCCGTACCGCATTACCGTGCGGCGGCGCGGGAATCGCGGGAAGCGATTGTACGCGGTGTTTACGGGCCAGTACGCTCCGTGTCCCATGCGGGAAATTCGCTGCTCCCCCACCCCGGTGGAGGGCAATCTGCCCCTGGAACCGGACGTCTTCGTGGGCCGCTCGGCCGAACTGGCCGGGCTGTCCCGTGCCCTTGGGGCGTCGCGCCTGGTGACGGTGACCGGGCCCGGCGGCATCGGAAAGTCCCGGCTGGCCGTGCGGGCCGCCGCGTCGGCGGGGCCGCGGGACGGGGTGTGGCGGGTGGAACTGGCCGCGCTGACGGACCCGGAGTGCGTGGATCACGTGGTGGCGGCGGCCCTCGGCATCACCGACCACACCGGCAGGCCGCCGCGCGAGGTGCTGCTGGACCATCTCGCCGGACGGCGGCTGCTGCTGGTGCTGGACGGCTTCGAGCACCTGGTGGACACCTGCGCCGGGCTGGTGTCGCGGCTGCTGGGCCGGGCGCCGGGGCTGCGCGTGCTGGCGGTGGGGCGCAGGCCGCTGGCGGTGGCCGGGGAGCGGCTGTTCCCGCTGGCGCCGATGGACGAGGACGAGTCGGTGCGGCTGCTGGCCGAGCGGGCGGAACGGCAGGGCGCCGCGGTCGGCGACGAGCGGGTGGCGCGGGAGCTGTGCAGACGGCTGGAGGGCCTTCCGCTGGCGGTGGAGCTGGCCGCGGGGCGGCTGGGCACGCTGTCGGCCGCCCAGTTGCTCGAACGCTTCGACGACCGGTTCCGGCTGCTGCGCGGCGGCCGGCGCGACGGCCTGCCCCGGCACCGGGCGCTGCGCACGGCGGTCGGCTGGAGCCATGAACTGTGCACGCCCCGGGAGCGGTTGCTGTGGGCGCGGCTGTCGGTGTTCGCGGACGGCTTCGACCTGGAGGCGGCCGAGTACGTCTGCGGCGGGGACGGTCTGCCGGCCGAGGACGTGCTGGACGTGCTGTCGGCCCTGCTGGCCCAGTCGGTGGTGACCCGGGAGGAGACCCCGGCGGGGGTGCGCTACCGGATGCTGGACACCCTGCGGGCGTACGGCGCCGAGTGGCTGGCCGGGGCGGGCGACGAGGAGCGGCTCGGACGGCGGCACCGGGACTGGTACGTGGGCCTCGCCACCTGGTGGGAGCTGGACTGGTTCTCCCCGCGGCAGGGTGAGATCGCCGCCCGCGCGGAAGCGGAGCTGCCGAATCTGCGCCGTGCGCTGGAGCTGGCCCTGACCGACCCGGAGGAGGCCCACCTCGGCCAGTACCTGGCGGGCTCCCTGTGGTTCTACTGGGTGGGCTGCGGGCGGCTCTCGGAGGGACGGCACTGGCTGGAGCAGGCCGCCCGCCTCGACTCGGGTCACGAGCGGTCCCGGCTGAAGGCCCTTTGGGTGCTGGGCCACGTGGCGATCCTCCAGGGCGACACCGGGCCCGCGCTGGCCGCGCTCCAGGAGTGCGGCCGGGAGGCCGAGCGCACCGACAGCCCGGCCGCGCTGGCCTACGCGGAGCACCGCACCGGCTGCGTGGCCCTGGTCACGGACGACATGCCCCGGGCCCAGACCCTGCTGCGCTCGGCCCTCGAGCGGTACGAGCAGGCCGGAGAGCTCAACAGCAACGTGCTCATGGGCCGGGTCGAGCTGGCCATGGCCCGGGCGTTCCAGGGGCACCTGTCCGACGCCGTGCGCCTGTGCGAGGAGGTGCGGCGGGTGTGCGACGACCACGGCGAGCGGTGGGCCCGCGGTTACGCGCTCTACGTGCTGGCGTACGCGGCCTGGCGGGACGGCGACTGCGCGGCGGCCCGTGACCTGCTCGACGACTGCCTGGCCGGGGCGCACGGCTTCAGCGACCTGCTCGGGTCGGTGCTCGCGCTGGAGCTGCTGGCGCTGGTGACGGTGTCCGAGGGGGACGCGGCCGAGGCGGCGGTGCTCCAGGGGGCGGCCGGCCGGATGTGGCGGGCGGTGGGGCTGCGGCTGTTCGGCTCCGCGCACTACGGCGCGCCGCGGGTGATCTGCGAGGCGCGGGCCCGGCAGGAGCTCGGTGACGCCGGGTACGAGGAGTGTGTGAGCAGGGGGGCGTCGCTGGGGCGGGACGCGGCGGTGGCCCGGGCGCTGCGCCGGGGGCCGGGGGCGCCGGGGTCCGCGGGGCCGGTGCCGCTGCGGGTGCCGCCCGCGGCGGAGGTGCCCCGGACGCAGGAACCCGCCGCCTCGCCCACCCGGAAGGGCGGGGAGACGGCGGGCTGAGGTACCGCGTGCCTGCTGGGGTCAGCGGGCGTAGTACTCGACGACGAGCTGCTCGTCGCAGATCACCGGGATCTCCTTGCGGTTCGGCTCACGGTCCAGGCGGAACGCCAGGGCCTTGAGGTTCACCTGGAGGTAGCGCGGGGTCTCGCCGTCGGGGGCGAAGCCGCCCTCGCGGGCGATCGTGAAGAGCGTCTTGTCCTTGCTGCGCTCACGGACCTGCACGACGTCGTCCGGGCGGACACGGAAGGAGGGCTTGTCGACCTTCTTGCCGTTGACCTGGATGTGGCCGTGCGTGACCATCTGGCGGGCCTGGTAGATCGTGCGGGCGATGCCCGAACGCAGGACCAGCGCGTCGAGACGGCGCTCGAGCTCGATGACGAGGGCGTCACCGGTCTTGATGGTCGTCTTGGCGGCCCGCTCGTAGGCGCGGACGAGCTGGCGCTCGCTCACGTCGTACTGCGCGCGCAGACGCTGCTTCTCCAGCAGACGGACCTTGTAGTCCGAGTTCTGCTTGCGGCCGCGGCCGTGCTCGCCCGGCGGGTAGGGGCGGGCCTCGAAGTACTTGACGGCCTTCGGGGTCAGCGCGATACCGAGGGCACGCGACTTCTTGACCTTGGGGCGGGACTGATTCGCCACTGTCTCTGTCTCTTTTCCAAAGTTTCCGGCTCACCAGGGTTAAGGGAGGTCGCATCCGCAGCCGGGGAAACCCCGCGGGTCCGCAGTGGACCTGCCGGGCAGCCGCTCCCTGGTCTGGGCACATACGTGCAGCACGCGAGCGGCCCACCGGCCGGTCCCGGGATTCCGGGTGGTGGTGGGCTGCCCGCGACACCGTTCGCCGGTGCGCGACGCTCCTGGAGAACCCCGCCCGGGGGCCGGGTCTCCGGCTGGATGTCCCGCTCTGGTGATGCCGGCTCTCCTGACGGGACCGGACACGGGACGCAGCGCTTCGGGTGATTCTACAGGGTGGTCAGGACCGCTTCCGACCGAGGTGCTTCCTGGTCCATTCGACCGCGTCCGCGTACCGCGCCTCGGCGCCGTGCCGGGTGGGCGCGTAGTAGGTGCGGTCCTTGAGGGCGTCCGGGGCGTACTGCTGCTCGGCGATGCCCTCGGGCAGGTCGTGCGGGTAGACGTAGCCCTTGGCGTGGCCCAGCTTGGCGGCGCCCTTGTAGTGCCCGTCACGCAGATGCGACGGCACGGGCCCGGCGTGGCCCTTGCGCACGTCGTCCAGGGCGGCGCCGATGGCGGTGGTGGCCGCGTTGGACTTGGGGGCGAGCGCCAGGGCGATGGTGGCGTGGCTGAGCGTGAGCGCCGCCTCGGGGAAGCCGATCATGGCGACGGCCTGGGCGGCGGCGACCGCGATCGGCAGCGCGTTCGGGTCGGCCAGTCCGATGTCCTCGCTCGCGGAGATCATCAGCCGGCGGGCGATGAAGCGGGGGTCCTCACCGGCCTCGATCATGCGGGCCAGATAGTGCAGGGCGGCGTCCACGTCGGATCCGCGGATCGACTTGATCAGGGCGCTGGCGACGTCGTAGTGCTGGTCGCCGTCGCGGTCGTAGGCCACCGCCGCCCGGTCGACGGTCTCCTCCAGGGTGGTCAGGGAGATCTCCGGCTCCCCCTTGTCGAGCGCGGCCCCCGCGGCGGCCTCCAGGGCGGTGAGGGCGCGGCGGGCGTCGCCGCCCGCGATGCGCAGCAGGTGGTCCGCGGTGTCGTCGGGGAGGGTCAGGGAGCCTTTCAGGCCGCGTTCGTCGGTCAGGGCCCGGGTCAGCAGGCCGCGCAGGTCGTCGTCGGTGAGGGGCTCCAGGGTCAGCAGGAGCGAGCGGGAGAGCAGCGGGGAGATGACCGAGAAGTAGGGGTTCTCGGTGGTGGCGGCGATCAGGGTGACCCAGCGGTTCTCCACGGCGGGCAGCAGGGAGTCCTGCTGGGCCTTGCTGAAGCGGTGGATCTCGTCCAGGAAGAGGACGGTCTCCTGGCCGTATCCGCCGGAGGCGCGGCGGGCGCCGTCGATGACGGCGCGCACCTCCTTGACCCCGGCGGTGATCGCGGACAGTTCGACGAAGCGCTTGTCGGTCGCCTTGGAGACGACGTAGGCCAGGGTGGTCTTGCCGGTGCCGGGCGGGCCCCAGAGGATCACCGAGGAGGGGCCGGCCGGGCCGCCGGACCCCTCGCCGACCAGCCGGCGCAGGGGTGAGCCCGGCTTGAGCAGGTGCTGCTGTCCCACCATCTCGTCGAGGGTGCGGGGGCGCATCCGGACCGCCAGGGGACTGCCGGCCGGGTCCTTCTCCTGGCGTTCTTCTGCTGCGGCGGTGAACAGGTCGGGCTCCACGTCCGCAACCCTAAAGGACCGCACCGACAGTGCGGCCGGGCGGTCAGCCGGTCCAGAAGGTCCACCAGCGGGTCAGGATCAGCATCCCGATGACGCCGACGTGCAGCACGGGCAGGACCCAGGTGAACTCGCCGAAGAAGCTCCTGAGCCAGCCGGGGGCGGGCAGGAAGCCGTTGCGGACGTTGAAGGAGGTGACGTACCAGAACATGACGAGGGTGGCGACCCAGGCCAGGCAGCACCACAGGCACAGGGCGTTGATCCGGTACAGGGACTGGTACATCAGCCAGGCGCAGAAGACCGTGCCGAACAGGGTGCCGGCGTTGAGCGTGAGCCAGTACCAGCGGGGGAAGCGGGCCCCGGCCAGCAGGCTCATCCCGACGCAGACCACGATGCCGTAGGTGACCAGGCCGAGCATCGGGTTCGGGAAGCCGAACACGGAGGCCTGGTCGCTCTGCATCACGCTGCCGCAGGAGACGACGGGGTTGAGGCTGCACCCGGGGGTGAACGTCTCGCCCTTGACCTCGGCCTCGAGCAGCTTGAACTTGTCCAGCGTGATGACCCAGGCCGCGAGCACCCCCGCGGCACCGGTGATCACCAGCAGCAGGGCGAGGGCCCGGCTCGCGCCCTCCCTGCGTGGTGCTGCGGCACGTTCCGGCGAGGGCTGGGGCTCCATGGAGACGTCCTTGACTGTCGTCTTGCTCATCACGCCGATTCCGTCACTGGGTGTGTGGACCTGCTTCGGGCAGGGCCATTGTGCCGCACCCTCCTGTGTGCACGGGGCCCCGCGGGCACACGACCATACGGGCGCTCGCCCGGGAGCGTGCGGTTCCGGCCGACGTCCGTGCCCGGCTCGCACACGCACTCCCACCGGGGTCCCTCCGCGGAGTGGATCACGGCCCGCGGAGTTGACGAAGGCGCCGGGTGCCCGCGGGCACCCGGCGCCTTCGTCGTACGCCGTGTCAGCCGAGCCGGGACTCCAGCTCCGCGACGATCTCGTTGACCCCGACCGCGCTCTGCTCGCCGGACTCCATGTCCTTGAGCTGGACGACGCCCTCGGCCAGGTCGCGCTCGCCCAGCACCAGGGCGTAGCGGGCGCCGGAGCGGTGGGCGGCCTTCATGGCGGCCTTGAGGCCCTTGCCGCCGTAGGCGAAGTCGGCGGCGACGCCGTTCTTGCGCAGCTCGGTGACCTTGGTGAACAGCACCCGGCGGGCCTCCTCGCCGAGCGGTACCGCGAACACGCTGGTAGTGGCGGGGAGTTCGAGCTCGACACCCTCCGCCTCCAGGGCCAGCACGGTGCGGTCGACGCCGAGGGCCCAGCCGACGGACGGCAGGGCGGGGCCGCCGATCATCTCCGACAGGCCGTCGTAGCGGCCGCCGCCGCCCACCGCGGACTGGGAGCCCAGGCCGTCGTGGACGAACTCGAAGGTGGTGCGGGTGTAGTAGTCCAGGCCGCGCACCAGCCGGGCGTCGTCCTCGAAGGCGACGCCGGCCGCCGTGATCAGCTCACGGACCTCCTCGTGGTACGCCTTGCAGGCGTCGCAGAGGTAGTCGCGCAGCAGCGGGGCGCCGCCGAGCTGCTTCTGCACCGACTCCCGCTTGTCGTCCAGGACGCGCAGCGGGTTGATCTCCGCGCGGCGCAGGGTGTCCTCGTCCAGGTCCAGGCCGCGCAGGAAGTCCTGCAGCGCGGCCCGGTACACCGGGCGGCACTCCTGGTCGCCGAGGCTGTTGAGCAGGATGCGGAACTCGCTCAGGCCCAGCGAGCGGTACGCCTGGTCGGCGAGGATGATCAGCTCGGCGTCCAGGGCCGGGTCCTCCGCGCCGATCGCCTCGGCACCGACCTGCGAGAAGTGGCGGTAGCGGCCCTTCTGCGGGCGCTCGTAGCGGTAGTACGAACCCGAGTACCAGAGCTTGACCGGGAGGTTGCCCGCCTTGTGCAGGTTGGCCTCCAGGGCGGCGCGCAGCACCGAGGCGGTGCCCTCGGGGCGCAGGGCGAGCCGGTCGCCGCCCTTGGTCTCGAAGGCGTACATCTCCTTGGTGACGATGTCGGTGGACTCCCCGACACCGCGCGCGAACAGTTCGACGTTCTCGAAGCCCGGCGTCTCGATGTAGCCGTAGCCGGAGCCCCGCAGCGGCGCGGCGATGGCGTCGCGCACGGCCAGGTACTTGGCGCTGTCCGGCGGGATCAGGTCGTAGGTGCCCTTGGGGGCCTTGAAGGTGCTCACGGAAGTACTCGTCACATTCCTCGTCGGGGAGCGTCCACGTCCGCTCCCTGGCCGGCGGCCACCTGCCGCAGATACGGGTTGGTGGCGCGCTCCTGGCCGATGGTCGTCTGGGGGCCGTGACCGGACAGCACCACGGTCGAGTCGTCGAGCGGCAGGCACACGCGGGCCAGCGAGTCGAGCATCTCGGCCATGTCACCGCCGGGCAGGTCGGTGCGTCCGATGGAGCCGGCGAACAGCAGGTCGCCCGAGAACATGACCGGCGGGATGTCCGCCGCCTCGGGCAGGCCGAAGGTCACCGACCCCTTGGTATGGCCCGGCGCGTGCGCGACGGAGAACTCCAGGCCCGCCAGCTTCAGCCGCGCGCCGTCGGTGAGTTCCCTGAGGTCGTCCGGCTCGCCCACGGTCAGCTCCCCCATCAGCGGCATGCCGATGGCACGGCCGATGCCCTTCTCGGGGTCGCTCATCATGTACCGGTCCTGCGGGTGGATCCAGGCGGGCACGTCGTGCGCGCCGCAGACCGGGACGACCGAGGCGACGTGGTCGATGTGTCCGTGGGTGAGGACGACGGCGACCGGCTTCAGGCGGTGCTTGCGGACCGCCTCCGCGACGCCGTCGGCGGCCTGGTGGCCGGGGTCGATGATCACGCACTCCTCACCGGCGGCGGGGGCGACGAGATAACAGTTCGTCCCCCAGGCCCCGGCGGGGAACCCGGCAATGAGCACGATCGTCCTTCGTTGGGTCGGTACGGGAGGCTTGCGACGGGCTGCGCCCGTGGTCAGAGCCTACCGGCGCTGCCGATTCCACAGCGAACCCATATACGGTACGGGGCAGACGCAGGCGGTCGGCTTCACCGCACGCACGCGTACCGGCCGGCACACGAGACGCATGAGGAGACAACCCGGTGGTCAGACAGGAACAGCGGCGGCGTCAGCTCGCCCGGGAGAAGTTCTTGCGCCAGCAGCAGCGGCGCACCGAAGCACGGCGCAAGGCGCGCACGCGCAACGCGGTGATCGCCTCGGCGCTCGGTGTGGTGCTGATCGGCAGCGGGGCGCTGTACACGGCCGGGGTGTTCCAGCAGGACGACGACGCCAGCGCCAATGCGGGCGCGGAGGTCACCCCGAGCGCTCCGCCGACGAGCAAGGTGCCGGACCCGTGCGAAAAGCCCGCGCCGGGCGAGCCCGTGACCAAGACCTGGAAGAAGGAACCGGCGCTCGAGATCGACAGGTCGGCGTCGTACACGATGAAGCTGGAGACGACCTGCGGCGACATCGACGTGGCCCTCAAGGCCAAGGACGCGCCGCACACGGTGAACTCGTTCCGCTTCCTGCTCGGCCAGGGCTACCTGGACCACACCAAGTGCCACCGGCTGACCACCGAGGGCATCTACGTGCTGCAGTGCGGTGACCCGACGGCCACCGGCACCGGCGGGCCGGGCTACACGATCCCGGACGAGAACCTCAAGGACAAGAGCCTCAAGGACAACGTCTACCCGGCGGGCACGGTCGCGATGGCCAATACCGGGCAGAAGGACAGTGGCGGCAGCCAGTTCTTCCTGGTCTACCAGGACAGCCAGCTCCCGCCCAACTACACACCGTTCGGCACCGTCTCGAAGCCGGGCATGGAGGTGCTGAAGAAAATCGCCGCCGCGGGAGCCACGGCCCCCGACCCCACGACCGGCAACACCGCGCCCCATGCGACGGTCGTGATCGACAAGGCGACGGTCACGGAATCCTGACCGTCAACTGGGCCATCTCGGTCGCGCGGGATGCGGACAGGGGTCCCGTCGGTCGCTTATGTTGGCCGTGACGAAACTGTGGACGATGCCCGGGGGAGCTTCGAGGCCCCTCGACGGCATCATGTGGAGGAGGCGCTGTGAGCAGCGACCCGTGGGGCCGCGTCGACGAGACGGGGACCGTGTACGTGCGGACGGCCGACGGTGAGAAGGTCGTCGGTTCCTGGCAGGCGGGTTCCCCCGAGGAAGCCCTGGCCTACTTCGAGCGCAAGTACGAGGGCCTGGTTGTCGAGATCGGCCTCCTCGAGAAGCGAGTGAAGACCACCGACCTGTCCTCCAAGGACGCCCGGACCGCCATCGACCACCTGCGTGAGCAGGTCGACGCCCACCACGCGGTGGGCGACCTGGACGCCCTGCGGGTCCGGCTGGACAAGCTGGTGGAGCTGGTGGAGGCGCGGCGCGAGGAGCGCAGGGCGCAGCGGGCCAGGCAGGCCGAGGAGGCCCGCCGGGCCAAGGAGGCGCTGGTCACCGAGGCGGAGGAGCTGGCGCAGTCCGACCAGTGGCGGGCGGCCGGTGAGCGGCTGCGGGCCCTGGTGGACACCTGGAAGGGCCTGCCCCGGCTGGACCGCAAGTCCGACGACGAGCTGTGGCACCGCTTCTCGCACGCCCGCTCGGCGTTCTCCAAGCGGCGCAAGCAGCACTTCGCGCAGCTCGACGCGCAGCGCGAGGAGGCCCGCCGCACCAAGGAACGGCTGGTCGCGGAGGCCGAGTCGCTGTCGGACTCCACGGAGTGGGGTGCGACGGCCGCGCGCTACCGCGAGCTGATGGCGGAGTGGAAGGCGGCCGGCCGTGCCCAGCGCGAGCACGAGGACGACCTGTGGAACCGCTTCCGCGGCGCGCAGGACGTCTTCTTCGCCGCCCGCAGCTCGGTGTTCGCCGAGCGGGACGCCGAGCAGGCGGAGAACCTGAAGCTGAAGGAGGAGCTGGCCGGCGAGGCCGAGAAGCTCCTGCCGGTCACCGACCTGAAGGCCGCCCGTGCCGCGTTCCGCGCGGTCAACGAGCGCTGGGAGGCCATCGGCCACGTGCCGCGGGACGCCCGCCCGAAGGTCGAGGGCCGGATGCAGGCCGTGGAGCGGGCGCTGCAGGCGGCCGAGGAGGCCGAGTGGCGCCGGACCAACCCGGAGGCACGCGCGCGTGCCGCGGGTCTGACCGGTCAGCTGCAGGCGGCCGTCGACAAGCTGCAGGGGCAGATCGAGCAGGCCCGGGCGCAGGGCAACGACGCGAAGGCGCAGAAGCTGGAGCGGGAGCTCGAGGGCCGTCAGGCGCTGCTCGACCAGGCGCTGAAGGGTCTGCAGGAGTTCGGCGGCTGAGCCGCCGGTCCGCCCGGGCACACGCAAAGGGGGCTGCCGCACCGGCCGGTGCGGCAGCCCCCTTTGCGTGTGCCGTCCCTGAGGTGCGGTTGCCCGGCCCTCAGGTGCGGTTGCGGGCCGAGGTGACCCGGTAGACGTCGTAGACGCCCTCCACGCCCCGTACCGCCTTCAGGACGTGGCCCAGGTGCTTGGGGTCGCCCATCTCGAAGGTGAAGCGGGAGGTGGCGACGCGGTCGCGGGAGGTCTGCACGGCCGCCGAGAGGATGTTGACGTGCTGGTCGGACAGCACGCGCGTGACGTCCGAGAGCAGCCGGGAGCGGTCCAGCGCCTCGACCTGGATGGCGACCAGGAAGACCGACGACTGGGTGGGCGCCCACTCCACGTCGAGGATGCGCTCGGGCTCCCTGGACAGCGAGTCGACGTTGACGCAGTCGCTGCGGTGCACCGAGACGCCGCTGCCGCGGGTGACGAAGCCGATGATCGGGTCGCCGGGCACCGGGGTGCAGCAGCGGGCCAGTTTCACCCACACGTCCTCGACGCCCTTGACGACGACGCCGGGGTCGGCGCTGGAGCGGCGCTTGCGGCGGCTGCGGGCCGGCGGGACCGACTCGTCGATCTCCTCGGTGGCCGCCTCCTCGCCGCCGAGGGCCTGCACCAGCTTCTGCACGATGTTCTGCGCGGACACGTGGCCCTCGCCGATCGCCGCGTACAGGGCGGAGATGTCGGAGTAGCGCATCTCGTGCGCCAGGGTGACCAGGGAGTCGCCGGTGAGGATGCGCTGGATGGGCAGGTTCTGCTTGCGCATGGCGCGGACGATGGAGTCCTTGCCCTGCTCGATCGCCTCGTCGCGGCGCTCCTTGGAGAACCAGGCGCGGATCTTGTTGCGGGCGCGGGGCGACTTGACGAAGCCGAGCCAGTCGCGGGACGGGCCGGCGCCGGCCGCCTTGGAGGTGAAGACCTCCACCAGGTCGCCGTTGTCGAGGGTCGACTCCAGCGGCACCAGGCGGCCGTTGACCCGGGCCCCTATCGTGCGGTGGCCCACCTCGGTGTGCACCGCGTACGCGAAGTCGACGGGGGTGGCGCCCGCGGGGAGCGCTATGACATCGCCCTTGGGGGTGAAGACGAAGACCTCGTTGCGGGACAGGTCGAAGCGCAGGGACTCCAGGAACTCGCCCGGGTCCTCGGTCTCCTTCTGCCAGTCCAGCAGCTGCCGCAGCCACGCCATGTCGTTGAGGTGGTCGTCCTTGCTCTTGCCGGACGACTTGGGCGCGTCGGTGCGGATCTTGGAGGCGCCGGCCACTGCCTCCTGCTTGTACTTCCAGTGCGCGGCGATGCCGTACTCGGCGCGGCGGTGCATGTCGAAGGTGCGGATCTGCAGCTCGACGGGCTTGCCGCCGGGGCCGATCACCGTGGTGTGCAGCGACTGGTACATGTTGAACTTGGGCATCGCGATGTAGTCCTTGAACCGGCCGGGGACCGGGTTCCATCGCGCGTGCACCGTGCCGAGGGCCGCGTAGCAGTCGCGGACGGTGTCCACGAGGACGCGGATGCCCACCAGGTCGTAGATCTCCGCGAAGTCACGGCCGCGGACGATCATCTTCTGGTAGACGCTGTAGTAGTGCTTGGGGCGGCCGGTGACGGTGGCCTTGATGCGGGCCGCCCGCAGGTCCTGCTGCACCTCGTCGGTGACGATGGCGAGGTACTCGTCGCGCTTGGGGGCGCGCTCGGCGACCAGGCGGACGATCTCGTCGTACATCTTGGGGTAGAGGATCGCGAAGGCGAGGTCCTCCAGCTCCCACTTGATGGTGTTCATGCCCAGGCGGTGGGCGAGCGGCGCGTAGATCTCCAGGGTCTCGCGCGCCTTCTTCTCCTGCTTCTCGCGCTTGAGGTAGCGCATGGTGCGCATGTTGTGCAGCCGGTCGGCGAGCTTGATGACCAGGACCCGGGGGTCCTTGGCCATGGCGACGACCATCTTGCGCACGGTCTCGGCCTGGGCGGCCTCGCCGAACTTGACCTTGTCCAGCTTCGTGACGCCGTCGACGAGCAGGGTGACCACGTCGCCGAAGTCGCGGCGCAGGTCCTCCAGGCCGTACTCGGTGTCCTCCACGGTGTCGTGCAGCAGGCCGGCCATCAGCGTGGCCGGGTCCATGCCCAGCTCGGCGAGGATGGTGGTGACGGCCAGCGGGTGCGTGATGTACGGGTCGCCGCTCTTGCGCTTCTGGCCGCGGTGCCAGCGCTCGGCGACCTGGTACGCCTTCTCGATCTGGCGGAGCGTCGAGTTCTCGATCTTGGGGTCGTTGCTGCGCACGATCCGCAGCAGCGGCTCCAGCACCGGGTTGTACGGGTTGGCGCGCTGCACGCCGAGCCGGGCGAGACGGGCGCGGACGCGGTTGGAGGAGCCGGAGCGGGCGGGCTGGCCGGTGTTCGGGCGGACCGCGGGGGCGGAGCGCTCCGGGGGCGGGGACGGCTTGGGCCGCGGCTGCTCGGGCTTGTCTACGGGGGTGGCCTGGGCATGCTGGACCGGACCGCGGGTGTCGTTCTTCGCCTGCGGCGCGCTCGGTGCGGGCTTGGCCGCGGGGGCCGAGGCGGGCTCGGGCTTGGCGGCGGTCAGGTGCTGGGCCTCGTCTGGCAAGAGGACTCCTCGTGCGCGGTCCGGGTCCCCCGGTCAGGCTCCGGAAGAGTCCATGGTAGCCATCCCCCGCCCGCGGATCGCCCGGGGAGCGGTGTGAGAACGGTCCACCCCCGGGACGCGGTGGACGGGCGCCGGGCGGACGGGCCGCCCGGCGACGCCGGAGGGAGCCCTCCCCGCTGGGGGGAGGACTCCCTCGGTCAGGTCACCTGCGGTCCGTGGACCGCGCGGACCGTCAGCGCCACACGAACAGGGACGCTCCCTTGACCTTGATGCCCTTCTCGGCCAGCACATTGCCCCACGGCACGTTCTTGATCTTGCCGGAGGCGCCGCAGCCGGCGTTGTACCACTTCGTCTTGCCCTTCACGAAGCCCTTCACCTTGATGCAGGGCTTGCCGCGCTCGGCCTTCCACTCGTAGGTCACCTTAAGGCCGTCCCGGCCGAAGAGACCGCAGCCGTTCTTGATCTCCTTGCTCCACTTGAACGGGATGCCGACGGCGCGCTTCCAGCTGCCGCAGGCCATGGGAGTGGCCGCCACCTCGACGCCGGCCTTCGCGGCCCCGGCGGTCGCCCCGCCGTCGTCCGCCTCCGGCACCAGCTGGGCGGCGTCGATCACGATCGCCGTGTCCTTCTCCGTGGTCGCGCCGGCGGGAGCGGCGGCCGCCCCCAGGGTTGCGGCGGACATCAGTGCTACGGCCCCCGTAGCGATCTTTCGCGAGATCATTGTTCTCCTCTGTCGGTGTCGCCCTGGTCATGAGCGACGCCCCACATCAAATCGAACAACTACCCGATGGCTCCAGGGACTTGAGAAACTTCTGAGGTTCCGGTCCTCACCGCCGACGTATGAGGACCGGCCCCTCGGGAGGGGCCGGTCCTCATGTGTGGGTGATGCAGGTCAGACCGTGAGCAGCGCCTCCAGCGGGGCACCGAGGAGGGCCGGCTCCACCCGGGCACGGCCGCCGAGGAAGCCCAGCTCCATCAGCACGGCGAGGCCCGAGACCTCGGCGCCCGCCCTGCGGACGAGCTGCAGGGACGCCTCGGCGGTGCCGCCGGTGGCGAGCACGTCGTCCACCACCAGGATCCGGTCACCGGCGCAGATGTCCTCCGCGTGCACCTCGATCTCGGCTGAGCCGTATTCGAGGTCGTAGGCCTGGGCGAGGGTCGCCCCGGGGAGCTTGCCCGCCTTGCGCACGGGGATGAAACCCAGGCCGGCCCGTACCGCGACCGGGGCGCCGAGGATGAAGCCGCGGGCCTCCAGCCCGACGATCTTCGTGGCGCCCGTGGCCGCCGCGATGCCGGCGAGGGCGTCGGTGAGCGCGGTGAAGGCCGCCGGGTCCGCGAGGAGCGGGGTGATGTCCTTGAACATCACCCCGGGCTCGGGGTGGTCCGGCACGTCCCTGATCCGGCTGAGGAGCAGTTCTTGGATGTCGGTCATCGTCGCTTTCCTGAGGGCCGGCCGCGCCCGCGGCTGCGGGAGGCCGGCTGGTTGCGTGGGCCGACGACGGCCGGGGCCGCTGCCTCCAGGCCGTCGTCGTACCCCGCCGTGGCGGGCGGGGTGTCCTGGGAATCGTCCCCGCCATGGGCCCGCTTGGCCAGCACGCGCTTCCTCAGGGACTTCATGGCGGGCTCGCGCTCCTTGAGGTCGGCGACGAGCGGGGTGGCGATGAAGATCGAGGAGTACGCGCCCGCGGCGAGGCCGACGAACAGCGAGAGCGAGATGTCGTTGAGCATGCCGGCGCCGAGGACGCCGCCGCCGATGAACAGCAGACCCGCCACCGGCAGCAGTGCCACGACCGTGGTGTTGACCGAGCGCACCAGGGTGCCGTTGATGGACCGGTTGGCGATCTCGCTGTAGGTCCAGCGGGTCTGCTTGGTGATGTCCCTGGTCTGTTCCTTGAGGCTGTCGAAGACCACGACCGTGTCGTAGAGCGAGTAGCCGAGGATGGTCAGCAGACCGATCACCGTGCCCGGCGTGACCTCGAAACCGACCAGGGCGTAGATACCGACGGTGATGGTGATGTCGTGGATCAGCGCGACGAAGGCGGCGACGGCCATGCGCCACTCGAAGGCGATCGCCAAATAGATCACGACCAGGAACAGGAAGATGCCCAGGCCCTGCCAGGCCTTGTTGGCGATCTGCTCGCCCCAGCTGGGGCCGACCAGTTCGGCGTTGATCTGCTCGCCGTCCAGCTGGAGGTCGTCGGCCAGCCGGTCCTTGATCCGGTCCGACTCCTTGGTGTCGATGCCCGCGACCTGGATCCGCAGGCTGCCGTCGCCCAGCTTCTGGACGATGGCGTCGTGCCCGGAGGCACTCTCCGCGTAGCCCTCGGCCGCGGAGACGGAGGCGCTCATGTTCTTCGGCGTGGTGAAGACCGCGCCGCCCTGGAACTCGATGCCCATGTGCAGGCCGCGCACCCCGAGGCCGAGGACGGCCGCGATGGTGATCAGGACGGAGACGCCGTACCAGATCCAGCGGTTCTTGATGAAGTCGTAGCCGGCCTCGCCGTGGTGCAGGCGGGCGCCGAGGTTGCCCAGCTTGGACATCTCAGGCCTCCTTCGATTCGACGGCGCCGACGGTGGCGGGGACGGGACGGCGGGTGCGCCGCAGCGGCGGCTTGGCGCCGAGGGCCTTCGGGTCCAGACCGGACCACTTGTGTCCGCGGGCGAAGAAGGGCCGGCGGGCCATCAGCGTCAGCAGCGGCTTGGTGAAGAAGAAGACCACGACGACGTCGAGGACCGTGGTGAGGCCGAGCGTGAACGCGAAGCCCTGGACCTTGCCGACGGTGACGACGAAGAGGACCGCGGCGGCGAGGAACGACACGAAGTCGGAGACCAGCACGGTGCGCCGGGCGCGCGGCCAGGCCCGCTCCACGGCGGGGCGCAGGGAGCGGCCCTCACGGATCTCGTCCCGGACCCGTTCGAAGAACACGATGAAGGAGTCGGCCGTGATGCCGATCGCGACGATGGCACCGCACACGGCCGGCAGGTTCAGCGCGAAGCCGATGGTCGGGCCGAGCAGCGACATGATCACGTAGGTCAGCGCGGCGGACACCAGCAGCGACAGGATCGCGATGAAGGACAGGCCGCGGTAGTAGAAGAGCAGGTAGAGCACGACCAGGGCGAGGCCGATGGCGCCCGCGATCAGGCCGGCCTGCAGCTGCTCACCGCCGAGCGCGGCGGTCACGGTGGTGACGCTGTCCTCACGGAAGGACAGGGGCAGGGAGCCGTAGGACAGGATGTTGGCCAGGTTCTTGGCCTCCTCCTGCTTGAAGTTCCCGGAGATCTCGGCCGAGCCGCTGAGGGCCTGCCGGACGTAGGGGTTGGAGACGACGTTCCCGTCCAGGACGATGGCGAACTCGTTCTGCGGGGACTGCTTCTGCGCCAGCTTGCCGGTGATGGAGGCGAACTTCTTGGAGCCGCCGTCGGTGAATCCCAGCGTGACCTTCCAGCCGGCGCCGCCCTGGGTGTCGTAGACGGCCTCCGCCTTGTCGACGTCGCCGCCCTCGACCTCGGCCGGGCCGAGCAGGTACTTCTGCCACTGTCCCGCCGAGTCCTGGCCGCAGGCCACGGTGCCCTCGGTGGGCTTGACGCCCTTGCCCGCGTCGACGCGCTGGGCGGGCTTGGTGCAGTCGAGCGCGGCGTACTGTGCCTCGATGCCGCCGGCGCCCTTGCCGGAACCGCTCGCGGAGGCGGATGCGCCGGGCGTCGGGTCCGCCTTCAGCGCCTCGGTGACGGCGCGGCCCTGTGAGGTGGCGCCGTCCGTCGGGGTGGGGGAAGCCGCCTGGTCGCCGTCGGCGTCCTCGCCGGACCCCGTGCTCGCGGAGGCACTGGGGGACGCGCCGGAGTCGGGCGTCGCGGCGGCGCCGGACCGGTCCCGCTTCAGGACCGGGCGGAAGTAGAGCTTCGCGGTGGTGCCGACCTGTTCCCGGGCCTGTTCGGAATTCGTGCCCTTGGGAATGTTGACGATGATGTTGCGGGTGCCCTGGGTCTGGACCTCGGCCTCGGAGACACCCAGCCCGTTGACCCGGCGCTCCATGATGGAGACGGCCGTGTCCATGTTCGTCTTGTTGATCGCGGACTCCTGGCCGGCCTCGGGGACCGCGGCGAGCGTGATGCTCGTGCCGCCCGCCAGGTCGATACCGAGCCGCGGAGTGGTGTGTCCGGAGGCGAACATGCCTCCGGTGAGCGCCACGAGGGCGATCAGAATCAGGGCCAGCGAGCGCCCGGGCTTGCTTTGGGCGCTCGCCTTCTGTCCCTTTTTGAGTGCAGCCACCTTCTTGTTACTCCCTCTCGGGCCGCGACGTCACCCGAGGAAGGCGTGGCGCGGCCATGACATGGTGTGGGGATGTCCTGCGAGCCGGCCGTCTCGCGGGGGGCGCGGACCCTGAGGACCCGCGCCCCCCGGGACGACTACTTCGCTTCTGAGCCGCCGTCGGTCTTCTTCGCCTTGTCGTCCGCCCCGGCCTCGTCGACGGCGTCGGACGGCTCGTCGGCCGCGTCCTTCTTGCCGAAGTCGACGGGCTTGTCCTCGGAGGCGTCGGCGTCGGAGGACTCGTCGGTTTCCGTGAGGGAGGAGGCGTCGTCCGGGACGAGGTCGCCGTCGGACTTCAGGTCGTGCTCGATGCCGTGGACGATCTGGTTGTACTCCTCGTCGCTGAGGACGGCACCGATGGAGTTCTTGGCGAACAGCAGTTCCACGCCCGGTCCGGCGTCGAGCAGGACGGTGTCCTCGCTGACCTCCTTGACCGTGGCGTACATGCCCCCGATGGTGCGGACGCCGGAACCCGGCTGCATCTGGTTCCGCATCTCGATGGCCTGCTGCTGCTTCTTCTTGGCCGACCGGGTCATCAGGAACATGGCCCCGATGAGCACAATGAACGGGAGGAGGGTCAGGAGACTCACGGGTCGGAACTTCCTTCACATGACCGTGCTGGTGAACGGCCTGTTGGTTGGGGGTGTGTGGCGCCACCGGCAACGGCGGCATCGGCGGAGTCTAGGCGAGTCCGCGCGCAGGGAACAACGCTCAGCATGGCACCCGGGTTCCTGCCCGGGCCACCGTCGCCACGGTCACGCCCCGAACAGGTCCCCTTGTCCGTTTCCGGCGGCCCCGGAACGCGGCGGTACGAGGCCGAGGTGCGTCCATGCCGCCGGGGTGGCGACCCGGCCGCGCGGGGTGCGGGCCAGCAGCCCCTCCCGTACGAGGAAGGGCTCCGCCACCTCTTCCACCGTCTCACGTTCCTCGCCCACCGCGACGGCGAGCGTGGACAGGCCCACCGGTCCCCCGCCGAACAGCTTGAGCAGCGCTTCGAGCACCGCCCGGTCGAGCCGGTCCAGGCCCCGGGTGTCCACCTCGTACACCTTGAGGGCCGCCGCGGCGATCTCCCGGTCGATCCGGCCGTCCGCCTTGACCTGCGCGTAGTCACGGACGCGGCGCAGCAGGCGGTTGGCGATGCGCGGGGTGCCGCGGGAGCGGCCGGCGATCTCGGCGGCGCCGTCGGTGTCGATCTCCACGTCGAGCAGGCTCGCGGACCGGTGCACGACCCGCTCCAGCTCAGCGGGCTCGTAGAACTCCATGTGCGCGGTGAAGCCGAACCGGTCGCGCAGCGGGGGCGGCAGCAGGCCCGCGCGGGTGGTGGCGCCGACGAGGGTGAAGGGCGGCAGCTCCAGCGGGATGGCGGTGGCGCCGGGGCCCTTGCCGACGATGACGTCGACGCGGAAGTCCTCCATCGCCATGTACAGCATCTCCTCGGCGGGCCGGGACATGCGGTGGATCTCGTCGAGGAAGAGGACCTCGCCCTCCTGGAGCGAGGACAGGATCGCGGCGAGGTCGCCCGCGTGCTGGATGGCCGGCCCGGAGGTGATGCGGATGGGCGCCTCCATCTCCGCGGCGATGATCATCGAAAGGGTGGTCTTGCCGAGACCCGGGGCGCCGGAGAGCAGGACGTGGTCGGCGGTGGCGCCGCGGGCCCGCGCGGCGCGCAGCACCAGGTCGAGCTGTTCGCGCACCTTCTCCTGGCCGATGAACTCGCCCAGGTCCTTGGGGCGCAGGGCGGCCTCGACGGCCTGGTCCTCCCGGTCGGCGACAGGGCCCACCAGCCGCTCGGGAGCGGGGGTGTCGGTCGTGTCGTCCCAGTTCACTGAAAGGTCTCCTAGCGGTGGGCCGCGGGCTATCGGGCGCGGTTGAGGGTCTGCAGCGCCGCCTTCAGCAGGACGCCGATCTGCGGGGGGCCGCCGGCCGCCTCGGCCTGGGGTGCCACGGCGGTGACCGCCTCGTCGGCCTCGCGGCTCGCGTAGCCGAGGCCGATCAGGGCGGCGTGCAGCTGGTCGCGCCAGCCGGTGGTGACGGGGGCGCCGACGGAGGGGGCGCCGAGGGGTTCGCCGAGCCGGTCCTTGAGTTCCAGCAGCAGTTTCTGGGCGCCCTTCTTGCCGATGCCGGGGACGGCGGTGAGCGCCTTCTCGTCGGCGGTGGCGACGGCACGGCGCAGGGCGTCGGGGCTGTGCACGGCCAGCATGGCCTGGGCGAGGCGGGGGCCGACGCCGCTGGCGGTCTGGAGCAGCTCGAACGTCTGGCGTTCGTCGTCGTCCGCGAAGCCGTACAGCGTCAGGGAGTCCTCGCGGACCACCAGGGACGTGGCCAGCCGGGCGTGCTGCCCGACGCGCAGCGCGGACAGGGTGTTCGGCGTGCACTGGACGGCCATGCCGACGCCGCCGACCTCGACGACCGCGGCGTCGGGGGCGAGTGCGGCGACCGTGCCGCTGACGAAGGCGATCATGCGGGGCGCCCCTTCGATGGGTTCGGTGCCGCGGTGGTCCCCGCGGCGGGTGTGCGCGCGGCCGGGCGCCGCGCGGCGGGTCGTCGCTCCGCGGGCGCCGCCGCCCCGGCGTGCCGGGCGACCGCCTGCTGGAGGCGGTTCTGGGCGGGGGCCCGCCAGATGTGGCAGATGGCGAGCGCGAGCGCGTCGGCGGCGTCGGCGGGCTTCGGTGGCGCGTCGAGCCGCAGCAACCGGGTCACCATGGCGCCGACCTGGGCCTTGTCGGCACGGCCCGAGCCGGTGACGGCGGCCTTGACCTCACTGGGGGTGTGCAGGGCGACGGGCAGGCCGCGGCGGGAGGCGCACAGCAGGGCGACGGCGCTGGCCTGGGCCGTGCCCATGACCGTGCGTACGTTGTGCTGGCTGAAGACGCGCTCCACGGCGACGGACTCCGGCCGGTGCTCGTCCAGCCACTGCTCCAGGCCCTCCTCGAGGGCGACCAGGCGCCGGCCCAGGTCGGCGTCGGCGGGCGTCCGCACGACCCCGACGCCGAGCATGGTGAGCGGCCGTCCGGCGACTCCCTCGACCACCCCGACGCCGCACCGGGTCAGACCCGGGTCCACCCCCAGTACGCGCACGCTCCACCTTCCCTGGCCGTCGTCCGTCCGTGCAGGCTATCCGCTGCCACCGACAACCCCGGGCAAGGCAACGGGCCGACGGGGTCGTCCCGTCGGCCCGGTGTGCCGTTCCACCGCGTGTGTAGCGCATCGCCCCGGCGCGGGCTACGCGTCGACCTTCTCCATGATCTCGTCGCTGACATCGAAGTTGGCGAAGACGTTCTGCACGTCGTCGCTGTCCTCGAGCGCGTCGATCAGCTTGAAGATCTTCTTCGCGCCCTCCTCGTCCAGCTCGACCTGCATGGTCGGGACGAAGTTGGCGTCGGCGGACTCGTAGTCGATGCCGGCGTCCTGGAGGGCGGTGCGCACCGCGACCAGGTCGGTCGGCTCGCTGATGACCTCGAAGGACTCACCGAGGTCGTTGACCTCCTCGGCGCCCGCGTCGAGCACGGCACCCAGCACGTCGTCCTCGGACAGCTCGCCCTTGGGGACGATCACGACGCCCTTGCGGTTGAACAGGTACGACACGGAGCCCGGGTCGGCCATGGAGCCGCCGTTGCGCGTCATGGCGACGCGGACCTCGGAGGCGGCACGGTTGCGGTTGTCGGTGAGGCACTCGATGAGCACCGCGACACCGTTCGGACCGTAGCCCTCGTACATGATCGTCTCGTAGTCGGCGCCGCCGGCCTCCAGGCCCGCGCCCCGCTTGACCGCGGAGTCGATGTTCTTGTTGGGAACCGACTGCTTCTTGGCCTTCTGGATGGCGTCGTAGAGCGTGGGGTTGCCTTCGGGGTCGGCACCGCCCATCCGGGCCGCCACCTCGATGTTCTTGATCAGCTTCGCGAAGAGCTTGCCGCGCTTGGCATCGATGACGGCCTTCTTGTGCTTCGTCGTGGCCCATTTAGAGTGGCCGGACATCTGCCTGTCTCCTTCGCGTAACCCATCCCTGCAACGAACGCATGGAATCCTACAAGGACTCGGCCCGCCGGCACGCGCGTGTCATGTCCACGAACAGCGCATGGACCCGGTGGTCGCCGGTCAGTTCCGGGTGGAACGACGTGGCCAGCGCGTTGCCCTGACGGACCGCGACGATGTGGCCGTCGTGCTCGGCGAGCACCTCCGCGCGGGCGCCCACGGACTCGACCCACGGGGCGCGGATGAACACCCCGTGCACCGGATCGCCCGGCACGCCCCGCACGTCGACGGCCGCCTCGAAGGACTCGTTCTGCCGTCCGAAGGCGTTGCGGCGCACGATCATGTCGATGCCGCCGACGGTCTCCTGCCCGGAGCGCGGGTCCAGGATCTTGTCGGCGAGCAGGATCATCCCGGCGCAGGTGCCGTAGACGGGCATGCCCTCGCGGACGCGGGCGCGCAGCGGCTCCAGCAGGCCGAAGAGGACGGCCAGCTTGGAGATGGTGGTCGACTCGCCGCCGGGCAGGACGAGACCGTCCACCCCGGCGAGCTCCTCGGGGCGCCGCACGGGCCTGGCCACGGCGTCGGCCGCGGCCAGGGCCACCAGGTGCTCCCGTACGTCGCCCTGGAGGGCCAGGACGCCGATCACAGGTGAAGCGGGCATCCGGGCGCCTACCAGCCGCGGTTGGCGTAGCGCTCGGCCTCGGGGAGGGTGTCGCAGTTGATGCCGACCATGGCCTCGCCCAGGTTGCGGGACGCGTCCGCGATGATCTTCGGGTCGTCGTAGAAGGTGGTCGCCTTCACGATCGCCGCGGCCCGCTTGGCCGGGTCGCCCGACTTGAAGATGCCCGAGCCGACGAAGACGCCCTCGGCACCGAGCTGACGCATCAGGGCGGCGTCGGCGGGCGTGGCCACACCGCCGGCGGAGAACAGCACGACGGGCAGCCTGCCCAGGTCGGCGACCTCCTTGACCAGCTCGTACGGGGCGCGCAGCTCCTTGGCGGCGGCGTACAGCTCGTGGTTGTCGTAGCCACGCAGCCTGGCGATCTCGTTCTTGATCTGGCGCAGGTGGCGCACGGCCTCGACGACGTTGCCGGTGCCGGCCTCGCCCTTGGAGCGGATCATGGCGGCGCCCTCGGCGATGCGGCGCAGGGCCTCGCCCAGGTTGGTGGCACCGCAGACGAAGGGGGTGGTGAACGACCACTTGTCGGAGTGGTTGACCTCGTCGGCCGGGGTGAGCACCTCGGACTCGTCGATGTAGTCGACGCCGAGCGACTGCAGCACCTGGGCCTCGACGAAGTGGCCGATGCGGGACTTGGCCATCACCGGGATGGACACGGCCTCGATGATGCCCTCGATCATGTCCGGGTCGGACATGCGGGCCACGCCGCCGTCCTTGCGGATGTCGGCCGGGACCCGCTCCAGGGCCATGACCGCGACGGCGCCCGCGTCCTCGGCGATCTTCGCCTGCTCCGGCGTGACGACGTCCATGATCACGCCGCCCTTGAGCTGCTCGGCCATGCCGCGCTTCACGCGGGCGGTGCCGGTCTCGGGGGCCTGGTTTTCGGAGAGCGTGCTGGACACGAGTGACCTCACTGAGGGGGAAGAGGATTTCTGCAGCTCCGAGGAAACGTGAACGGACCAGTCCACAGCAAGGGCCAATGGGAAGCCGGTGGATCGTTTTCCGGGCCACCGGGCCACCGGGCCGCCGGGCCGCCGGGTCACCGAGCCGCCGGGCCCGGTGCGGTGCGGTGCGCGTACCGTGCGCGCGGGGGCGGTGCTACGCCACCCGTTCGACCAGGGCGGCCGGGGGCTCGTCGTCCATCTCGAAGGCCATCGGGAACGGGGCGTGGCCCGCCAGCCGGAACCAGCGCACCTTGCGGTGCCGACGCAGCGCCCGGGCCGCCCGCACCGCGTCGTTGTGGAAGCGGCGGGCCATCGGCACCCGGCGCACCGCCTCGGCCAGCTCCAGCGTCGCGGCCTCTCCCCCGGGCGCCTCCCGGACCGCGTCCACCTGCGGCGCCTCCGCGAACACGGCGCGCAGCGCCTGACTCAGCTCGCTCTCCGCGACCTCGCGCTGCTCCTCCACCGCCTGCCGGGCGGCGTGCGCCGCCTCGTACAGCACGATCGAGGCGGCCGGGTCCAGGACACCCGAGGTCGCCAGCTCCTGCGCCACCGAGGCGCGGCGGAGCAGCTGGGCGTCGAGTGCGGCGCGGGCCGCGTCGATCCGGGCGTGCAGCCGGTCCAGGCGCCCCGCCGTCCAGCTCAGGTACAGGCCGATCACGACGAGCGCGACGAGGATCCAGATGAGGGTTGGGGTCACGGGCGGCAAGGCTACCGGGGCGCTCCGCTGGGGGTGCGAGTGCCTGTGACGTGCCGTCGGCTGTCGGCGCGCCGTCCTCGGGGGCTGCCGCCCCCGGGCCCCGCTTCGGCCTGGACGGCCTCGTCCTCAAACGCCGGACGGGCTGGAAGACGCGCTCCATCCCGACCGCCGACACCGGCCTCAGGGACTGCCGCCCCCGAACCCCCGCATCGGCCCGAACGGCCTCGTCCTCAAACGCCGGACCGGCTGGAAGACGCGCTCCATCCCGACCGCGGGCACCGGCCTCAGGGGCTGCCGCCCCCGAACCCCCGCATCGGCCCGAACGGCCTCGTCCTCAAACGCCGGACCGGCTGGAAGACACGGCGCCTGGCACCAGGGCACCCCCGCCCCGCCGCGCGCCGAGCAGGCTGGGAGAGGCGCCCCCTGGCACCGAGGCGTCCCGTGCCCCGGGCCGGACGCCGGACGGGCTGGATGCGCCCGGCACCCCGGCCGCCGGCACCGGCCCCCAGGGGCTGCCGCCCCCGAACCCCCGCATCGGCCCGAACGGCCTCGTCCTCAAACGCCGGACCGGCTGGGGGACACACCCCTGGGCAACAGGGCACCCCGCCCCGGCCACGCGCCGAGCAGGCTGGAAGACGCGCCCCCTGACACCAAGACGACCCGTGCCCCAGGCCGGACGCCGAACGAGCTGGATGCGCCCCACCTGCCCCGGAGGGGTCAGTCGCGGGCCAGGCCGAAGCGGGACCAGAGGCCTGTGGTGCGGTCGTCGGCGGCTACGGCTGCCGCGCCGGCGGTGACCGTCTCGTAGACGGAGAGGATGTCCGCGCCCACGGTGGACCAGTCGAAGCGGCGGACGTGGGTGCTGCCGCGGTCGCGGAGCTTGGCGCGGCGCTCGGGGTCCCCGAGGAGCCGTACGGCGGCCGAGGCGAGCGCGTCGGCGTCCTCGTTGGGGAACAGTTCGCCGGCCGCGCCGCGGTCGAGGACCTGGGCGAAGGCGTCGAGGTCGGAGGCGAGGACCGGGGCGCCCGCGGACATCGCCTCGACGAGGATGATGCCGAAGCTCTCGCCGCCGGTGTTGGGCGCGACGTAGAGGTCGACGCTGCGCAGCAGGCGGGCCTTGTCCTCGTCGCTGATCATGCCGAGGAACTCGACGCGGGAGCGCAGGTCCGCGGGCAGTTTCTCGACGGCCTCCTCCTCGTCGCCGCGCCCGGCGACCAACAGCCGGGTCTGCGGGCGGGCGGCGAGGATCTTCGGCAGGGCGCGCATCAGGACCGGCAGGCCCTTGCGGGGCTCGTCGATCCGGCCGATGAAGCCGATCGTGTCGCCCTGCCACTCTGGCTTCGGCTCGGCGCGGGCGAAGAAGTCCACGTCGACGCCGTTGGGGATCACGACCGCGTCGCCGCCCAGGTGCTCGACGAGGGTGCGACGGGCGTACTCGCTGACCGCGATCCGCGCGCTGATCTTCTCCAGGGCCGCCTGGAGGATCGCGTACGCCGCGATCATCGCGCGCGAGCGCGGGTTGGAGGTGTGGAACGTGGCGACGATCGGTCCCTGCGCGGCCCAGCAGGTCAGCAGGCCCAGCGAGGGCGAGGTCGGCTCGTGGATGTGGATGACGTCGAAGGCGCCCTCGTGCAGCCAGCGCCGTACCCGGGCGGCCGACAGGAAGCCGAAGTTCAGGCGGGCCACGGAGCCGTTGTACGGCACCGGTACCGCGCGGCCGGCCGAGACGACGTACGGCGGCAGCGGGGTGTCGTCGTCGGCGGGGGCGAGCACGGAGACCTCGTGGCCCAGGCGGATGAAGTACTCGGCCAGGTCGCGGATGTGGAACTGGACGCCGCCCGGGACGTCCCACGAGTAGGGGCAGACGATGCCGATCCTCACGGGGTGTCCTCCGGGGCCTTCCGGGCGGGGTCACGGGCGGGGTCGAGGTCCTTGAGCCACAAGCGCTGGAGCATGTGCCAGTCCTCCGGGTGGTCGGCGATGCCGGTGGCGAAGGCGTCGGCCAGCGCCTGCGTCATGGAGGACGCCTTCTCGGCGCGGGTGCCTGACGCGGGAACCTCGACGGGCGGGTGCACGCGGCCCCGCATCACCGGCGAGTCGTCGTACCAGAGGGTCACCGGCAGCAGCCGTGCCCCGGTCTGCAGTGCGAGCAGGGCGGGGCCGGCCGGCATCCGCGCGGTCTCGCCGAAGAAGTCGACCTCGACCCCCGAGGCGGACAGGTCCCGGTCGGCGACCAGGCAGACCAGGCCGCCGTCGCGCAGCCGGCGGGCCAGGGTGCCGAAGGCGGTGCCCCCGCTGTGCGGCAGGACCTCCATGCCGAGGCCCTCGCGGTAGGCGACGAACCGGTCGTACAGCGTCTCCGGCTTCAGGCGCTCGGCGACGGTGGTGAACGGGATGCCGAGCCGGGTGGTCACCCAGGCGCCCGCGAGGTCCCAGTTGGCGAGGTGGGGCAGCGCCAGGACGACGCCCCGGCCGGCCGCCATACCGTCGGTGAGGTGGTGCAGGTCCTCGGGCTCGAACCCGTTCCTGATCCGCTCCTCGCTCCAGGCGGGCAACCGGAAGGACTCCATCCAGTAGCGCAGGTAGGAGCGCATGCCCGCGCGGGACAGCTCGGCGAGCCGCTGCGGGCCCGCGTCCGGGACCACGCGCGCGTAGTTGCCCTCCAGCCGCAGCACGCCCGTGCCGCGGCGTCGCCACGCGACGTCGGCGATGCTCCGGCCCAGCCGCACGGCGACGGGCTCGGGGAGTTTCCTGACGGTGCTCCAGCCGGCGCCGTACAGGGTGTCGGTCAGCCGTTCCCGGGCGCTCACTTCGCGGCCTCGCTCCCCCGGCTCCCGCTGCGGCCGGCGACCGAGTCGTCGCCGGTGTCCTCCTCGTCGGCGGCCACCGCGTCGCCCGCCACCGCGTCCGCCTCCGTGGCCTCCCGGCGCACGGTGACGACCCGCTGGATCAGCGTCACGAGGCTGCCCACGGCGACGATCCACAGGGCGACCGGCAGCAGGTACTGGATGCCGGGCACCCCGAAGGCGTGCAGGCCCGCGAGTCCGGCCGCGACCAGCGAGATCACCAGCCGCTCGGCCCGCTCCACCAGTCCGTTCACCGCGACCGGCAGGCCGATCGACTCGCCGCGGGCCTTGGTGTACGACACGACCTGGCCGCTGGCCAGGCAGAAGATCGACACCGCGCACAGCACGGTGTCGTCGCCCCCGGCCGCGTACCACAGGGCGAAGCCGCCGAAGATCGCCCCGTCGGCGACCCGGTCGAGGGTGGAGTCGAGGAAGGCGCCCCAGCGGCTGGAGCGGCCCAGCTGGCGGGCCATGTTGCCGTCGACCAGGTCGGAGAACACGAACAGCGTGATCACCACGGTGCCCCAGAAGAACTCACCCATGGGGTAGAAGACCAGCGCACCCGCGACCACGCCGGCCGTACCGATGAGCGTGACCGTGTCCGGGCTGACCCCCCGCCGGATGAGAAACGCGGCGAACGGCGTGAGGACACGCGTGAAGAATGCACGCGCGTACTTGTTCAGCATGGCCTTCCCGACGGTCGGTGTGGCCGCGCGGCCCCTGCTGGCCACCGGCTGGCCCATCGTAGTCACGCGCACGCGCGGGCGGCCGGGCACCCGCCCGGACCGCCCGCCGGGGCACGGACGTCCGGGGCACATGTCCGCCCGCGGCGCCACCCGGCGGCCGTCCCGCGTCCGCCGTATGGACGCACCGTGACGGGAGTGGAAAGCTCGGAGTACCGCGGGCGCCGCCGGAGCCGCACCGCACGCGGGTTCCGCCGGTCCGCGCCCACAGCGACCTCACCGTGTCCGGGAGGCAGGATCATGGGCGACAAGGCGCACACACACCCCGGAGCCGCCGGCAGGGCACAGGCGGCCGACCACCCCGCGTCCGTACGGAATGTGGTGCTGGTCGGCCACTCCGGATCGGGCAAGACAACGCTGGTGGAAGCTCTCGCACTGACCGCGGGAGCGGTGAACCGGGCGGGCCGCGTGGAGGACGGCGGCACGCTCTCCGACTACGACGAGATCGAGCACCGGCAGCAGCGCTCGGTGCAGCTCTCCCTGGTGCCCGTCGAATGGGACGGGATCAAGGTCAACCTCCTCGACACCCCCGGCTACGCGGACTTCGTCGGGGAGCTGCGGGCCGGTCTGCGCGCGGCGGACGCGGCCCTCTTCGTCGTCTCGGCCTCCGACGGCGTGGACGGCTCCACCCGCATGGTCTGGGACGAGTGCGCGGCCGTCGGCATGCCGCGCGCCATCGTCGTCACCCACCTGGAAGCGGCACGCGCCGACTTCGAGGAGATGACCCGGGTGTGCGCGGAGACGTTCGGCGGCGACGACCCCGACGCCGTCCTGCCGCTCTACCTGCCGCTGCGCGGCGCGGAGGGACCCGACGGGCACGCGCCCGTGACCGGCCTGATCGGACTGCTGTCGCAGAAGCTCTTCGACTACTCCACCGGCGAGCGCAAGGAGTCCGAGCCCGGCCCGGACCAGCTGCCGCTCATCGCGGACGCCCGCAACCGGCTCATCGAGGGGATCATCGCGGAGAGCGAGGACGAGACCCTCATGGACCGCTACCTCGGCGGCGAGGACATCGACACCGGCACCCTGATCGAGGACCTGGAGCGCGCCGTGGCCCGCGGGGTGTTCTTCCCCGTCCTGGCCGCCTCCCCCGCCGCCGACGGGGCCCGCCAGGGCCTCGGCACCCTCGAACTGCTGGACCTGGTCACGGGCGGGTTCCCGACGCCCCTGGAGCACGGCACGCCCCGGGTCACCACGGTCGACGGCAAGCCGCGCGAGCTGACGCCCTGCGATCCCGCGGCCCCGCTGGTCGCCGAGGTCGTCAAGACCTCCTCCGACCCGTACGTCGGCCGGCTCTCCCTCGTCCGCGTCTTCTCCGGCACCCTGCGCGCCGATCAGACCGTCCACGTCTCCGGCCACGGGCTCGCCGACCGCGGCCACGAGGACCACGACGTCGACGAACGCATCGGCGCGCTGACCACTCCGTTCGGCAAGCAGCAGCGCCCGGTCCCGCACGTCATCGCCGGCGACCTCGCGTGTGTGGCGAAACTCGGCCGCGCGGAGACCGGGGACACCCTCTCCGCCAAGGACGACCCGCTGCTCGTGGAACCCTGGGAGATGCCCGACCCGCTGCTCCCGCTGGCCATCCGCGCCCACAGCAAGCCCGACGAGGACAAACTCTCCCAGGGTCTGTCCCGGCTCGTCGCCGAGGACCCCACCATGCGGCTCGAACAGAACCAGGACACCCACCAGGTGGTGCTGTGGTGCCTGGGCGAGGCCCACGCCGACGTCGCCCTGGAGCGGCTGCGCAGCCGCTACGGCGTCCAGGTCGACGTCGTGCCGCACCAGGTGGCGCTGCGGGAGACCTTCGGCTCCCCTGCGTCCGGACGGGGCCGGCACGTCAAACAGTCCGGCGGCCACGGCCAGTTCGCCATCTGCGAGATCGAGGTGGAACCCCTGCCCGGCGGCTCCGGCGTCGAGTTCGTCGACAAGGTCGTCGGCGGCGCCGTCCCGCGCCAGTTCATCCCCTCCGTCGAGAAGGGCGTCCGCGCCCAGGCGGCCCGGGGCGTCGCCGACGGTCACCCCCTCGTCGACATCCGGGTGACGCTGCTGGACGGCAAGGCCCACTCGGTGGACTCCTCCGACGCCGCCTTCCAGACGGCCGGCGCGCTGGCCCTGCGGGAGGCCGCCGCGGACGCGGTGATCCACCTCCTGGAGCCCGTCGCGGAGGTCACGGTCCTGGTCGGCGACGACTACGTGGGCCCGGTGATGAGCGACCTGTCCGGCCGCCGCGGCCGGGTGCTCGGCACCGAACAGTCCTCCGCCGGACGCACCCTGGTCCGGGCCGACGTGCCCGAGATCGAGATCGGCCGGTACGCCGTCGACCTGCGCTCGCTCTCGCACGGCACCGCCCGCTTCAGCCGCCGCTACGCGCGGCACGAGCCGATGCCGCCGCAGGTCGCCCAGCGGCTGCGGCAGGAGACCCGCATGGCCTCGTAGGGAGCGGCGCCGGGCGCCCGCGCGAGCTGTCGCCGGGCGCCCGCGCACGCGCCCGTCCACCCCGCACACCACCGAACGCTTCACTCCGCCCCGGGCCCCGCACTCCGGGCCCGCGCACGGGCCGTCACGGTCCGCAGACGGACACGCCCCGCTGCCGATACGCTGAAGACCTGATCAACAGGTGTGCGCAGCAGGGAAGTCGGGAAGGCCGCAAGACGACAGTCGCGGCGATCGGGGGCGGGAATGACCGTTGAGAGCGGTTACGCGGACTTCTTCGGTCCGCAGGTGCCGCGCATGGGCGACGAGGGACAGACGCCGACCTTCGCGCTGGCCTCGGCCGCCTACCGGGACAACGAGGCCGACGAGATACTCAAGGCCAACAACGAATGGCACAAGTCGGCCGTCTCCAAGCCCAGGATCAAGCTGTTCCGGCCCAATCTCGGGGAGGCCTTCTCCCGGGCCGTCATCGACCGGATGCTCGGCTCCGGGCGGGCGCCGCTCGTGCAGTCCTTCGGCACCCAGCCGCACGTGGTCGTCGAGCACAGCCTCGCCGCCCACCGCATCCGCCGGGAGCGCGACAACTGGCTCAGTGCCGTCATGGTCCTGTGCGGCGTGCTCTTCCTGCCGGGCCTGCTCGTCTGGCTGCTGGTGTTCCAGATCCGCACCACCATGACCAAGCGCGAGGACAAGCGCGCCGGGGCCCTGGCCACCACGCTGCTCGTCGGCGTGGGCGCCCTCGCAGTGCTGTTCGTGCTCCGGATGCCCTTCGACGGGTTCTGGGGCTGGTACGCACGGGCCTGCGTCGTCGCACCCGTCGCCGGCTGGTTCTGGGCCAAGCGGATCTGCGAACGCACCGCCCACGACCTGCGGGAACGCTGGGACAGCCTGCTGTCCGGCGGCAGCGTCGGCGCCAAGGTGCCGGAGGCGGTGCCCAGCAGCCCCGGGGAGACCGCCGCCGAGGAGCTGCGCCAGTCCCTGGCCCGGCTCAGCGCCGAGCAGCAGTCCAACTCCGTCTTCTACGCCGGCCCCAAGGGGATACTCGGCATGGGCACCCGCTGGGGCAGCTGGCAGCTCGCCGAGGAACTGGTCCCCGCCGACCCCGACCGGGAGATCAACCCCTTCCGCAGCTGGGACGTCATCAAGGCCATCCACGACCGGCTGCGCATGCTGGAGCGCGGCCCCCTGCACACCGGCGGCTTCACCAAGCCCTCCGTCCGCCACTGGATCGTCACCCCCATCGGTGAGAACGCCACCGCCGTCTCCCGGCCCGAGGGCACCGACGTCGAGGCGTACCAGGTCAAGCAGCACGCCATACAGGAGATCTGCAACAAGCAGCAGTTCGGCGCCGGAGACCGCCACTACCTGGGCGTGCAGTGGACCCTGTGGGACGGCCAGCTCGTCATCACCATGCTGATCACCGTGACGGTGCTGCACGAGACGCTCCGCATCGAGGTCACCGGCCACGCGCTGGGGCCCGTGCACCCCCTGTTCACCACCAAGCCGGCCGCCAAGGAGAAGACGGTCCAGAAGTCGGTCAAGTTCTGGGAGACCCGCACGGTCAAGCTGCCGCTGGTCGACGCGGACGAGGTGGTGCGCCTCACCGCCCGCGCGCCCCTGACCTGGTATCCGCCGCTGCTGTACTGGCTGGGCGGCAAGCTGACCCTGCCGGAGCCGTTCGGTCTGCGGCACGCCTGGGCGGACAAGCCGTGGCGGCACCGCTTCATGGCCGACGACGCGCTGCGCGCCGCGACGCCCGTCCTGCGCGCGGTGCACTCCGCCGCGATCAAGGTCCTGGCGGAGAACGGCGTGGACACCGAGAAGTTCGGCGCCCGCTCCTCGGCCCTCAGCGGGGCGGTGCAGGAGGCGGCGCCCAAGAAGGCCGACGTCTACGACGCGTGAGGGGTGCCCCCGGCCGGGGGCACCCACCGCCGGTCAGGAGGAGGGCCAGGCGTCCGCGAGCATCTTGCGGGTGTCGCCCAGCAGCTGCGGGAGCACCTTCGTGTGGCCCACCACCGGCATGAAATTGGTGTCCCCGCCCCAGCGGGGGACGACGTGCTGGTGCAGGTGGGCGGCGATACCCGCGCCCGCCACCGTCCCCTGGTTCATGCCGATGTTGAAGCCGTGTGCGCCGGAGGCGGTGCGCAGTGCCGTCATCGCCTGCTTGGTCAGCTCACCGAGCTCGGCCGTCTCCTCGGGGGTGAGGTCCGTGTAGTCGGCGACGTGCCGATACGGCACGACCATGCAGTGGCCGCCGGTGTACGGGTAGAGGTTCAGGACGGCGTAGACGCGTTCGCCCCGCCGGAGCACCAGTCCGTCCTCGTCGGACTTGGCCGGGATCGAGCAGAAGGGGCAGTCGTCGTCGGCGCCGGGGCCGCTCGGCTTGTTCTCGCCCTGGATGTAGGCCATCCGGTGGGGCGTCCAGAGACGCTGGAACGCGTCCGGCGTCCCCACTCCCAGCTGCTGCTCCGGCTCACTCGTCATGCGTGCAGCATATGGCGTCCGGGGGGTGGCACGGCACGGGCCCCCGGAACGCTTCCCGGGGGCCCGTGGCGTCGTGGATCAGACCTGCGCGCGCTCCTCGACGACGTTCACGATCTTCGCGATGGCCTCGTCGACGGGGATGCCGTTCTCCTGGGAGCCGTCGCGGTAGCGGAAGGAGACGGCCCCGTTGGCCATGTCCTCATCACCCGCGATGACCATGAACGGCACCTTCTGCTTCTGGGCGTTGCGGATCTTCTTCTGCATGCGGTCGGAGGAGGAGTCCACCTCCACCCGCAGGCCCCGCTTCTTGGCCTGTGCCGCGAACTTCTCCAGGTACTCGACGTGGGCGTCGCCGATCGGGATGCCGATCGCCTGCACCGGCGCCAGCCAGGCCGGGAAAGCGCCCGCGTAGTGCTCCAGGAGCACCGCGAAGAACCGCTCGATGGAGCCGAACAGCGCACGGTGGATCATGACCGGGCGGGTCTTGGAACCGTCGGCCGCCGTGTACTCCAGATCGAAGCGCTCCGGCAGGTTGAAGTCGAGCTGGATGGTCGACATCTGCCAGGTGCGGCCGATGGCGTCCTTGGCCTGGACGGAGATCTTCGGGCCGTAGAAGGCGGCGCCGCCCGGGTCGGCCACGAGTTCCAGGTTCTGCTTCTCGGCGACCTGGCGCAGCGTCTCGGTGGCCTCCTCCCACGCCTCGTCGGTGCCGACGAACTTCTCCGGGTCCTTGGTGGACAGCTCCAGGTAGAAGTCGTTCAGGCCGTAGTCGCGCAGCAGGTTCAGGACGAAGGTGAGGGTCTTGTCGAGCTCCTCCGACATCTGCTCGCGGGTGCAGTAGATGTGCGCGTCGTCCTGGGTGAAGCCGCGGGCGCGGGTCAGGCCGTGCACGACGCCCGACTTCTCGTACCGGTACACGGTCCCGAACTCGAACAGGCGCAGCGGCAGTTCACGGTAGGAACGCCCGCGTGCGTCGAAGATCAGGTTGTGCATCGGGCAGTTCATGGGCTTGAGGTAGTAGTCCACGCCCTCGTCGAGCTGCATGGGCGGGTACATGCCGTCGGCGTACCAGTCCAGGTGGCCCGAGGTCTCGAAGAGCTTCCCCTTGGTGGCGTGCGGGGTGTAGACGAACTCGTAGCCCTCCTCCTCGTGCCTGCGCCGCGAGTAGTCCTCCATGACCCGGCGGACGATGCCGCCCCTGGGGTGGAAGACGGCGAGGCCGGAGCCGATCTGCTCCGGGACGGAGAACAGGTCCAGCTCGCTGCCCAGCTTGCGGTGGTCGCGCTTCTCGGCCTCGGCGAGGAACTCCAGGTGCGCCTTGAGCTCGTCCTTGGTCGGCCAGGCGGTGCCGTAGATGCGCTGGAGCTGCTTGTTCTTCTCGCTGCCGCGCCAGTACGCGGAGGCGTTCCGCATCAGCTTGAACGCCGGGATGTTCCGGGTGGTGGGCAGGTGGGGACCGCGGCAGAGGTCCTTCCAGCACAGCTCGCCGGTCTTGGCGTCGAGGTTGTCGTAGATCGTCAGCTCGCCCGCGCCGACCTCTACGTCGGCGCCGTCGTCGTGCGAGGCGGCGCCCTTGAGGCCGATCAGCTCCAGCTTGTACGGCTCGCCGGCGAGTTCCTCGCGGGCCTCGTCGTCGGTGACGACGCGGCGGGAGAAGCGCTGGCCGCGCTTCTGGATCTCCTGCATCTTCTTCTCGATGGCCTTGAGGTCATCGGGGTGGAAGGGCCGGTCCACGTCGAAGTCGTAGTAGAAGCCGTCCTTGACCGGCGGGCCGATGCCCAGCTTGGCCTCAGGGAACAGTTCCTGCACGGCCTGGGCCATGACGTGGGCGGTGGAGTGGCGGAGGATGTTCAGGCCGTCCTCGGAGGAGATCTCGACCGCCTCGACGGTCTCGCCGTCCGCCACCTCGCAGGAGAGGTCCCTGAGCTCGCCGGAGATCCGGGCGGCGATGACCGAGCGCTCGCCGGCGAAGAGTTCGGCGGCCGTAGTGCCCGTCGTCACCACGCGTTCTTCCCGCTCGGAATCGCGTTGGATGATCACACGGACGTCTGACACCGGTCTCTCCTGACTGAAGGCTGTGGCCGCGGCGCCGTACCGGAGCGCACGCATGGGTGCGATCGTACCGACCCGACGGGGCCCTCTGCGAAATCATTCCTCGCGGACGGTGCCCGGCCGGGCGGCGTCGCGGCCCTCGCGGCGGCCGGTGCGCGGTCCGTCGCCCGGGGGGCAGGGGGCCTCGCTGAAGCCGGCCGCCGCCCCGGTGCGCTCCTGGAGGGCCTTCATGAGCCGGTCGCGTTCGGCCTCCTCGACCTCCAGGGGCTCGACCTCCTCGACCCCGGTCAGGCGGCGGAACCCGCCCCGGCTCTCCAGCCGGCCGCGGATTCGGACGGGCAGTCCTGCGAGGTGGGCCTGCCCGGCGGTGCGGTAGTCCGCCTCGCCGAGGGTGAGCCGTACGGAGCCGAGTTCCGCGCCGGCGAGGACGCGCAGGCGTACGGTGCCGCCGCCGCGCGGCCCGGGCCGGTGCATGCGGACCACGGCCCCGGTGATGCGTACGGGTACGGAGGGTTCGGCGTGCCGGTAGCGGGCCCCGGCCTCGCGCAGGGCGGGCAGGTCCCCGGGGGAGAACTCGACGGGTTCCGCGCCGGCCGCGCAGCCGTCGGGCGGTCCGGCCGCGGGGGCCCAGGCGACGGCGATGCGGGCGCCCTCGGTGCCCTGGACGAGCGTGACGAGCGCCTCGGTGAGGTCGTGGCTCACGCCGGCGGCGACGGCGGTGTCGAAGGCGTCCGGGGAGCCGGTGGCCCTGCGGTAGTCGATGGCCTCGCGGGCCGCGTGCAGGGCGTGGTGGAGGCGTACGGCGAGGGTGCGGCCGGTGCTGACGGGAACGAAGGCGGTGAGGCGGCGGCCGCCGGGCGCGGGGGCGACGAGGACGTCGTCGAGGGCGGCGGTGGCCGGGCGGCGGTGGCGGGCGCCGTGGTAGCCGGCCCGGGCGCGGGTGGCGAGGGCGGCGGCGAGGAGGGTGCGGCGGGCGGCGGCGCGCAGGTCTTCCTCGGTGGTCCAGGCGGTGGCGCCGCCGGGTGCGGCGGGGGCGTCGCGCCACCAGCGGATCTCGTCGCTGGGCACGGCGAGGGAGACGAGGATCTCGCGGGCGGTGGGGGTGGCGGCGCGGGCGAGGGCGGTGAGGGCCTCGGCGAGCAGGTCGTCGCTGTCGGGGAAGGCGCGGCTGTCGGGGATCAGCAGGCTGGTCGCGGCGTCGGCGGGGCCGGGCGGGGTCCACCGGCCGTAGCGTCCGGGGGCGCCGCCGCGGCGCTGCCAGCCGTGGCGGTGCAGCAGGGCGGCGAGGACGGCGGGGTCGGTGTCGGCGGGGGCGGGCGGGCGGCCGTGCCAGGCGGCTTCGGCGGGGTGGGGGCGGACGGGGTGCTGGGGTTCGCCCGTGGGGCGGTTGGTCATGGTGTGCCTCCGGTCCCGACGCGCGTCATGATCTCGCACAGCGCGCGGTCGTCGAAGACGCGGCTGGTGGGGATGCGCACGGTGGTGCGGCCGCGGCCGGTGACGGGGTGGCCGGCGAGGTTGGTCCAGTAGCAGCAGTGCCTGAGTTCGAGCCGGTCGTGGCCGGCGCGCAGCCAGTCGTCCGGGAAGCGCGGGACGAGCATGACGACGAGGATCTTGTGCACGGTGACGGGGGTGCGGGCCAGCTTGGCGAGGTGCGCGTTGTCCAGCGTGAAGGCGAAGGAGCGGCCGGGCGGGCGGGGCGGGACCTGGTAGGTCGCCTTGAGCTGGACCTTGATGGTGACCTCGTCGTCGACGGTGTGGCCTGGGGCGGTGTGGCTGACGTGCCAGTCGATGCCGTTGTCGGGGAAGGGCTGGGACAGGGAGCAGCCCGCGGCCGCGGCGACGGCGTGCAGGTAGGCGACCTGCAGGGTCTCCATGCAGGCGGTGGTGGCGAGGGAGCCGCGGGAGGGGGCCGTGCGCCCGGGCAGCAGCCCGCCCCGTTCGGGCTGCGCTATGGCCATGGCCAACAGCCTTCCAGAACAAGTGTTTCCCCGTGTCGGGTCGCTGAACTGCAAAGACCCGTACTCCTGTTGTCTCCTTCCGGCGTACGGCGCAAACGGGGCGGGTATCACCCGGTCGTGGCAGCGGACGGTGCGTCAACTGCCGAGGGTGATCGAGGGGTTGTTGGGTATGGCGTGCTGGTACGAGGGGCCGTTGGCCGCATTCGACACGGAGACGACGGGCGTGGACGTCGAGACCGACCGGATCGTGTCGGCCGCCGTCGTCATCCAGGAGGCGCCGGGCAGCCGTCCGCGGGTCAACCGGTGGCTGGTGAACCCGGGGGTTCCGGTGCCGGCCGCGGCGACGGAGGTGCACGGTCTGACGGACGAGCAGGTGCAGCGCAACGGGCGGTGGCCGGCTCCGGTGATGTACGAGATAGCGGAGGTGCTGGCGGAGCAGGCCCGGGTGGGCCGGCCGCTGGTGGTGATGAACGCGCCGTTCGATCTGACGCTGCTGGACCGGGAGTTGCGCCGTCACCGGGCGTCGTCGCTGGGCCGCTGGTTCGACCGGAATCCGCTGCTGGTGCTGGATCCGCGGGTGCTGGACAAGCATCTGGACCGGTACCGCAAGGGCCGCCGGACACTGGCGGACCTGTGCGCGCTCTACGGGGTGCCGCTGGAGGCGGCGCACGACGCGGCGGCGGACGCGGTGGCGGCGCTGGAGGTGACGCGGGCGGTGGGGCGGCGCTTCGCCACGCGGCTGGAGCGGCTCTCGCCGGGCGAGCTGCACACCCTGCAGGCGGTGTGGCACGCGGCGCAGGCGCGGGGGCTGGAGACGTGGTTCGCGCGCAACGGTTCGCGGGAGGCGGTGGACCCGGCCTGGCCACTCCGTCCGGATCTGCCGGCGGCCGCGTAGGGCGCCGCGGAGCGGTGTCCACAGACGACGAAGCCGGTCCGTCGGGGACGGACCGGCTTTCCCGGTGGGCGATACTGGGTTCGAACCAGTGACCTCTTCGGTGTGAACGAAGCGCTCTCCCACTGAGCTAATCGCCCGGGAACGGACTGAACAATACAGGTCCCGGGACGCTTCCTTCAAACCGCTTCGAGGTGGGCGGCCAGGGCGTGCCGCCCCGCGCGCATCATGACGGTGTGGTTGGCGCGGAACAGACAGCGCGCGGGCACGGCGAGGCGGCGCAGCAGCGGCTTGCGGACCTCGGCCTCCTGCTCGTAGCGGGCGAGGCAGCCGCCGCCCTCGGCGGGGGTGACGGTCCAGCGGGCGCGGCCGTCGATGTCCCCGGTGAGCGTCACCTCCAGGATCCCGGCCGCGGGGTCGCGCCGCTCCTCGCGCAGGACCACGACGAGGTCGTAGGGGAGGACGGAGCGGATGCGGGCGGTGCCGGCAGTGTCGTCGATCCGGGTGACCTCGCGGACCTGGGGCCACCAGCGGGGGTAGTCCTCGATGCGTTCCAGGGCGCGGTAGACGACGGGGGCGGGGGCGGTCAGGGTCCACCGGCTGCGGAACCGGTAGTGGTTGACGTCCATGGGCGTCAGTGTGCCGGGCCGGGGCGCCTGAGCCCGGTGTGCGGCGCGCCGGGCCGAAGTCGCCGGGTGTGCCGGGCCGTTCACGGCGGCTGGGTGCCGCCTCCGGGGTGTGCGGGGCATTGTGCGGGTGCGGGTGCGGTTACGGAGAAATGCGCGTCGGTATTCCGGAAGGGGTGCGGCGGATTCCCGCCGGATAGCGGAGTGTTGGCTTCTTCCGATACTCACCGGATGGCCGGAAGGCGGTGTTCGGCGTGGCCTTCGCATACCGCTCGGGCGATAACGCGGCCGCTCTGCGGGTGTGGCGGGACGGGTGGCGTGCGGCGGCGGAAAGTAACGGGCCGTCACCGAGGGGGGCCGGTGGTGCGGCGGACGCCGCGGGGGAAAGGGAGCGGCCCGGCCCACTGATCGTGGGCCGGGCCGCTGTGATCCGGTGGGCGATACTGGGTTCGAACCAGTGACCTCTTCGGTGTGAACGAAGCGCTCTCCCACTGAGCTAATCGCCCGGACGCAGGAAGAAGATTACCCCATGTCAGGGGGTGCTCATGACCAGCGGCCGACGGACCGCCGCACCCCCGCCCGCGGCGGCGCGGCCCGCGCCCCGGATCACTGGTCCGTGATCTTCCAGGGCATCTGCAGGCCGAACTTCCACAGGTAGACACCGGCCAGCGCGCCCGCGATCACCAGGCCGACCGAGGTCAGGATGATGTTGCGGCGGCGCACCTTGGGATCCAGGGCCCGCTGGGCGGCCTCGGTGACCTTGCGCTTGGTCCAGCGGAGCACCAGCTGCGCCCAGGCGAACTCGGTTCCCCAGATCGCCAGGCCGGCGAAGATCACGACCCAGCCGGGGCCCGGCAGGACCAGCATCGCGGCCCCCGCCGCCACGACCGCGAGACCGACGACGAAGACGCCGACCTGCCAGCTGACGTGGAGGGCCCGGCGCGCTTTGATGAAGGCGGGCGCCCGGGAGCCGAGCGCCCGCTCCTGTGGCTCCTCGTCCGCCTCCGCCCGGCCCGCCCGGTCAGCTGTCATGGTCGCCTCGCCGGCCTTGTCACTCCCCGTGTTCATACGCCCAAACCCTACCGGAGCGATTCGCCTCACCGGAATGGGCGCAGCGGGCGATCGATCTCTCGGCCGGAAGAGTTACGTAAACGCACGCAAAACACGCAGAGGGGTTTACAACGGCACCGTAGGTGGCATGTCGATTTCGCCGACGTGCGAATCCCCGAGCGCACACTGAGCGAAAGGCCCTGGCGCTTATGAACACCACGGTCAGCTGCGAGCTGCACCTGCGCCTCGTTGTGTCGAGCGAGTCCTCCCTGCCTGTCCCCGCAGGCCTGCGGTACGACACGGCCGACCCCTACGCCGTGCACGCCACCTTCCACACCGGAGCCGAGGAGACCGTCGAGTGGGTGTTCGCCCGCGACCTCCTCGCCGAGGGACTTCACCGCCCCACGGGCACCGGCGACGTCCGCGTCTGGCCGTCGCGCAGTCATGGTCAGGGCGTCGTCTGCATCGCTCTCAGCTCCCCGGAGGGCGAGGCGCTGCTCGAGGCCCCGGCGCGGGCCCTGGAGTCCTTCCTGAAGCGCACCGACGCCGCCGTGCCGCCCGGCACGGAACACCGGCACTTCGACCTCGATCAGGAGCTCTCGCACATCCTGGCGGAAAGCTAGGCGAGACCCCCACAAGCAGCCCGGCGCCGTCGACTCGGGGTGACGGCTCGGGCCAGAACGACCGTGCACGGCACGCGACGGCGCCGGTACCGCGGGATTCCGCGGTACCGGCGCCGTCGCGTCGTGCTGCCCGGACCCGGCGGCCGACGTGCGCGGGCCCGCGCGCGGGTCGCGGCCCGGATCGTGCACGGACGGTGACCCTGGGTCGCGGGGCGGGAACACGCGGGCGTTCCCGGACGTTGTCCTCGAAACCATGTGCGGGCCGACGGCGGCCCTCCGCCCGCCGGAGCCACTACCATCGGCCAGCAATCGGCGGGCACCCGCCCGTCCCCAGGCCAGGGAGCGAATCGTGCTGATCACCCACGACACCCGGTGTGCGCTGGACACCGTGGTGGATCTGGTGAACTCCGCGCCGGAGGACGACTCGGCGCCGGACGGACTGCCGGACGTCGCGGCTCTCGAGGTGTTCGTACGGGAACACGCGGTCAGTGAGGTCGGGGTGCTCACGGACTTCGACCTGTCGGCGGTGCGCAGGCTGCGTTCCCGTTTCGCGGCCGTCTTCGCCGCGCCCGACGCCCGCACGGCGGCGGGTCTGATCAACGAGCTGATCGCCGCCGCGGGCACCACGCCCCGGCTGACCGACCACGACGGCTACGACTGGCACGTGCACTACTTCGCCCCGGGCGCCTCGGTCGCCGACCACCTGGCCGCCGACTGCGGCATGGCTCTCGCCTTCTTCGTGGTCGCCGGGGAGCAGGAGCGGCTGCGGCGCTGCGAGGCGCCCGACTGCCGGCACGCCTTCGTGGACCTCTCCCGCAACCGCTCGCGGCGCTACTGCGACAGCCGGACCTGCGGCAACCGGCTGCACGTGGCCGCGTACCGGGCGCGGCGCAAGGAGGCGGCGGGCTGACCGCCCGGCGACGGGATGCCGCCGTGCCGACGCGGTCCCGACGGGTGGCGCCGGGTACCGCGGGTACGGCTCACAGCCACAGCAGGTCGTGCAGGGCAGCCGTGAGCAGCAGACACCCGATCACCGCCAGGAAGATCATCAGCGGTGGCTGGGAAAGGGCGAAGAGGCATCCGCGCGGCTCGTCCTGCGGCGGCGCGGCATCGCTCTGTGTCGTGTCCAGCATCTCGCCGCGATGATGGCGCATCGGCCGCACCGAAGCGATCAACGCTCACCGGGTGAACGCGGGGCCTCCGATTACGTGATCAAAGCTTCGGGTTGTGATCACTTCCGGCCGCGACGCGTCCCCCTGTGACGTTTGGGCCCCTGTGACGTTTCGACGTCCCGGCCGGCGCGCGGCGGGTGGGGCGGGGCTCAGATGCCGTGCTTCTTGAGGATGGCCTCGATGTCGCTGAAGTCGTCGTCGCCGCCCTGCGAGGCCGGTGCGGGCCGCGTCTCCCGGCGGGGTCCCTGACCGAGGGAGGGCGCCGAGGCCGCCGGGGCGACCGCGTCCTCCTGCCGGGCGGCGGCCCGGGCCGCCCTGCGTTCCTTGCGGGTGCCGCCGCGGCGGCGCTCCACGGCGCGGGTCGTCACGAACATCACCCACGACAGGCCGAGCAGCCCGAAGCCCGCCCAGGCCGTGGGGCTGAAGGCGGTGTCGGCCAGCCACTCCACCACGCCGGTCATGACGAGGCCGATGGGCACCAGGGAGTAGGCGGCGATGCGGGTCGCGGCCAGGAAACGCTTGCGGTAGGCCGTGATCACCGCGATGCCCAGGCCGGCCGCGGACACGGCGGAGCAGACGGTCTCGGCAATCATCCGGTCCTCCAGGCTGGGGGGTGGTGCCGCTGTGGGCCCTTCGTCCCTTCCATCCTGCACCTATGGGGCCCCGCCGGGCCATGCCCGGGCCCGAGATCAGGGAGATCTCCGGGTCGTCTCCTCCGCAGGTGCCGGTGCGGGCGCGGCCCGCGGACGGGCCCGCAGGGGCGGGCGGGCAGGTGCCGGGGGCCGGTTGGGTGGTGCGGGGCGCGGCTGGAAGACTGTGACCATGAGTGACTCCTCCCCCCGCCCTGCCGTCCCCGTGCTCGACGTGTGGTGCGAGCTGCAGTGCCCGGACTGCCGCACGGCCCTGGACGACGTGCGCGCGCTGCGTGCCCGCTACGGCGACCGTCTCGAGGTACGACTGCGGCACTTCCCGCTGGAGAAGCACAAGCACTCCTTCGCCGCCGCGCAGGCCGCCGAGGAGGCGCTGGTCCAGGGCAGGGGCTGGGCGTATGCGGAGGCCGTGCTGGCGCGGGTCGGGGAGCTGGACCGCGCGGGCGAGTCCGTCCTGGTCGGGACGGCCCGGGAGCTGGGACTGGACGCCGAGGAGTTCGACACCGCCCTGATCGACGGGCGGCACATCCTGGTCGTGGACGCCGACCACGCCGAGGGCAAGGCGATCGGTGTGACGGGCACGCCGACCTACGTGGTCGGCGGGGAGCGGCTCGACGGCGGCAAGAGCCAGGAGGGTCTGCGCGAGCGGATCGAGGGGATCGTGGACCGGCTGCTCGCCGGACAGGAGGGCTGAGCCGGGCCCTGTGACCGGCCCGGCCCGCGTGCCGGTCACAGCAGCGGCTTGTACATCGCGTACTGCGTGGTCGTGTAGCCGAGGGAGTCGTAGAGCCGTTCGGCCGGGGTGTTGTCCGCGAACACGTTGAGGCCGATGCGGCGCCGGCCCGCGGCGATCGCCTGGGCCTCGGCCGTCAGCATGAGGGTGCGGCCGTGGCCCCGTCCGCGGTGGCGGGCGGAGGTCTCGACGTCGAAGACGTAGGCGCCCTGCCCGCGGACCGAGAGCCACAGGGTGCCCACCGGGGTGCCCTCGTGCTCCAGCACGCTGAACAGCATGCCCTCGCTGGTGCGCCCGTCGGGCAGCAGGACGGCGTGGTCGCGCTCCGACTTGGCCCGGGCCTCGGCGCCGGGCACGCCCCGCTCGCTCCAGCTGTGCGCGTAGTCGGTCTTGCCCTGCTCCAGGTAGGGCCCGAACTCGGCGTCGGTCATGGGACGGACCCGGCTGCCCTCGGGCAGGGCGGGCGGGGTGTCGCCCAGGTCCTTCTCCAAGTTCCGGTTGCGCACGACGTAGCCGAGCGCGGTGGCCAGACGCAGGCCCGCGGCGGAGCGGGCGGGGACCGACGCCTCGATACGCCGGCAGCCCCAGCCGCGCGCCACCTCCTCGGCGGCGAGCGCGGCGACGGTGCCCCGGCCCCGCCCGCGGTCCGCCTCCTGGATGCGCAGGGTCATGATCCGGGCCACGGCGTCACCGAAGACGGGGTCGGTGCCGATGTGGATCGCGCCGACGGGACGGCTGTTCACGCACACCTGGTAGTGGCGTGAGCGGGTGCCGTCGGCGTTCTGCTGAAGCGGCTCGGCCGGCCGCAGGGTGGTGGTCATCACGGGAGTTCTACCCGCTGCCGGCCCGTGGGTCAGCCGAATATGCGGGTGCGGTCGGACACGCTCACGGGTCGAGGTCGGCCGCCGCGTGCTCGTCGAAGATCCGCATGGCCTTGGCGGTCACCGGGCCGGGGGCGCCGGGCAGTTCGCGGTCGTCGACGCGGTGCACGGCCTGGACGTCGCGGAGGGTGGAGGTGAGGAAGATCTCCTCCGCCCGCTCCAGGACGTCGAACGGCAGGTCGGTCTCCCGGGCGCCGGTCCATTCGACGGCCAGGGCGCGGGTGATGCCGGCGAGGCAGCCCGACGCGACGGGCGGGGTGTGCAGTTCGCCGTCGAGGACGACGAACACGTTGGACCCGGTGCCTTCGCAGAGCTGTCCGACGGTGTTGGCGAACAGCGCCTCGGTGGCGCCCCGTTCGCGGGCGCGGGCGAGGGCGACGACGTTCTCGGCGTAGGAGGTGGTCTTCAGGCCGGTGAGCGCGCCGCGTTCGTTGCGGGTCCACGGGACGGTGACGGCGGCGGTCGTGTCGGGGCGACGGGCGGTCTCGCCGAGGGCGACGACGAGGGTGGTGCCGTGCTCCCCCCGGTCGGAGCCGAGGGGCCCGTGGCCGCCGGTGTAGGTGATGCGCAGCCGGCCGAGCGGCATCGGGTTGGCGTCGAGGACCGCGGCGCACGCGCGGCGCACCTCGTCGAGGTCGGGTTCGGGCAGGCCGAGCCCCCGGGCCGAGCGGGTCAGCCGGTCGAGATGGCGGGTGAGCGCGAACGGGCGCCCGTCCACGGCCTTCACCGTCTCGAAGATGCCGTCGCCCACGGTCAGCCCGTGGTCGAGGACGGAGACGCGGGCGGACTCGATGTCCTGCAGCCCGCCGTCGAGCCAGATCTTCACCTATCGCATCCCTTCACTCACCGCGTGGGTGCCCGACGCTACCGCGAGCAGCCGGGACGCCTTCAGTTCGGTCTCGCGCCACTCCCCCTCGGGGTCGGAGCCCCAGGTGATGCCGGCTCCGGTGCCGAAGCGCAGGACGGCGGCGCCGCCTGCGGCCCGGTCGATCCAGAAGGTGCGGATGCCGACGGCCAGCTCGGCGGTGCCGCGGTCGGCGTCGACCCAGCCGATGCCGCCGCAGTACGGCCCTCGGGGGGCGGGTTCCAGCGCGTCGATGATCCGCAGGGCACTCGACTTGGGTGCGCCGGTGACGGAGCCGGGCGGGAAGGCGGCGGCGAGCAGCTCGGGCCAGCCGGTCCCGGCCCGCAGGTCGCCTCGGACGGTGGACACCAGGTGCACGAGCCCCGGGTGTTTCTCGACGGCGCACAGGTCGGGCACGGTGACGGTGCCGGTGGCGCAGACCCGGCCGATGTCGTTGCGGACGAGGTCCACGATCATGACGTTCTCGGCGTAGTCCTTCTCCAGCAGGTCGGCCTCGGTGCGGCCGGTGCCCTTGATCGGGCCGGACTCGACGGTGCGCCCGTCGCGGCGGAGGAAGAGTTCCGGCGAGGCGGTGGCGATCTCCACGCCGTACGCGGGCAGGCGAATCGTTCCGGCGTAGGGGGCGGGATTGCCGCGTGCCAGCAGTGCGGTCAGCCGGTCCACGTCGGCGTCGGCGGGGACCGGCGCGGTCAGCACCCGGCAGAGGTTCGCCTGGTACACCTCGCCGGCCGCTATGCGGTCGCGGATCGCCCGTACACCCGCCGTGTACGCGGCGTGGTCCAGGGACGACGTCCAGTCACCGGGGGCGGGGCCGCGCCAGGCGTCCGGCACCGGGGCCGGGACCGGCTCCTCGCGCACGTCCCGGAAGCGTGCGCAGGTCAGACGGCCCTCGAAGTCCGCGCAGACGGCCCAGAAGCCCCGGGAGTCCAGCGCCGAGGGGTCGTCGGTGACGTCGAGGAGGCCGGTGGCCACCCGGGTGCCGAAGCGGGCGAGAGGCGGGAGGTCGTGCACCCGACGAGTGTAGGGCGGGGGCTGTCGCGGTGGCCTTGTCGAGTCCGTCACGGTGCGCTGACCTGGTACGTGAGCGGACGCAGCGCAGCACGCTGCACAAACGCGTTTTTGTGCTGGCCCCGGAATCCGCTAGAGTTCACCTCGTCGCCGGGACGCGCAAGCCGACCGAACCGACAGGCGGACGTAGCTCAGTTGGTAGAGCGCAACCTTGCCAAGGTTGAGGTCGCGAGTTCGAACCTCGTCGTCCGCTCGAAGGAAGAGGGGGATCCCGGTCCCCTACACTCCTGGTGGAGTGGCCGAGAGGCGAGGCAACGGCCTGCAAAGCCGTCTACACGGGTTCAAATCCCGTCTCCACCTCCAAGGACGATTAGCTCAGCGGGAGAGCGCTTCCCTGACACGGAAGAGGTCACTGGTTCAATCCCAGTATCGTCCACTGGATCTTCGGATCCCCCGCGCGATTAGCTCAGCGGGAGAGCGCTTCCCTGACACGGAAGAGGTCACTGGTTCAATCCCAGTATCGCGCACGCAGTGCCCACGACCGGCCACGGCCGGTGACCGTGGTCCCGAGGACGATTAGCTCAGCGGGAGAGCGCTTCCCTGACACGGAAGAGGTCACTGGTTCAATCCCAGTATCGTCCACACCCCACCGGAACCCCCGGCCGCCCAGCGGCCGGGGGTTTCTGCGTCTCCGGGGCCCGGGGGACGCGTCAGGACGAGAACAGCATGCGCCCGAAGCTCTTCTGGCGGCGGTGACCGTAGTGGGCGCCGTGCGGGGCGGCACCCCAGGCGGGCGGCTGCGGGGCGGCCGGGTACGCCTGCGGCGCGGCGGGCAGCGGCGGGGCGGGCTGCGCCCACTGGGCCTCCAGCCGGGTCAGCGACTCCAGTTCGCCGTAGTCCAGGAAGATCCCCCGGCACCCGCTGCACTGCTCGATCTGTACGCCGTTCCGGTTGTAGGTGTGCATCGGCGCGTGGCACTTCGGACACTGCATGACGGCTCCAACTCCTCGCTGATCGGTCCCGCTTCACTTGTCGCCAGGACAGACTCCGTCCGGCTCCGGTCGGTTGCACACTACGTCGTCCCGCCCGGCGCCAACTCCCCCTCGGCGGCTGCCGGGACGGTCGCGATCCGGGCACAGGCGTCGACGACGCACCGTTCCACCTCGTCCAGGGGACGGCCGTCGGCGGCGCACTTGACGATCATGCGGGCGGCGGTCTGCACGGTGAGGGCCCGGGCCGGGACGTCGAGCGCGGCCCAGGGGTCGCCGACGGCGGGGACGGCCGGGCCCCGGGCGGCCCGGTAGGCGTCGAGGAACCGCGCCCAGTCCCCCGGGCCGAGCAGGCCGCACGCGTACCAGGCCGCAGGGCGGGCGAGGTCCCAGGCGGGGGCGCCGAGCCCCACGTCGTCCACGTCGATCAGCCGCCACGGCCCGTGGCCCAGGCGGACGAGCTGGCCCAGGTGGAAGTCGCCGTGGCAGAGCGCGGCCGGGCCGGGCGCCGGGGCGTCGCCGCGGACCCAGCGGGGCAGGGCGGCCCAGGCGCGCAGCACCACGGAGGCGGCCGGGTGGCGCCCCAGCCCGCCGAGGCCGGCCACGGCGGCGGCCGCCTTGGCCGGGCCGCGCGCGGGAGGCACCGCGGCCGGGACGGGCGCCCGGTGCAGGCGGGCCAGGAGGGTGGCGGCGGCCTCCCAGGGGGCGGCGTCGGGATCGTCCGGGTCGACGGGGCTCGCGTACGGCCAGCGGGTCACCGGACGGCCGTGCAGCGCCACGGGCGCCGGGTCGAGCGGCGGGAGGAACACGCCGGGGAGCCGTGCGGCGAGGACGAGCCGGCGCGTCAGCCGGGCGGGGTCCTCGTCCGGGGCGTGCGCCTTGGCGACGATGCCGCCGTGGCGCACGACGAGACCGTCGGGGCGGTCGGCGAGCGTGGCCGCGGCGCAGGAGCAGGAGCCGTGCGGGGGGTGCGCGGGCGCTGCCGCTCGCGCGTGGCCGGCGAGTGCGGCGGTCAGGGGCCCGGGGCCGGCGGGGGCGGAGGTCACGAGGGCAGCATGCCAGGCCTGCCACGGCCGGTGTGCGGACAGGACAATGCCGGCGCAGCTCCCCAGCTGCGCCGGCATCCTGCCGTCCGCCGCACCCCCGTCCCCACGGGGTTTCATGGGCCGATGTCCCCGCCCGGACCGCTCTTCCGGGCCTGGGGCCGCTTCTCAGCGCCCCAGCATCTCGCCCACGGACGACGCCTGTGTGGCCACTGTCTCCCACCCGTCGAAGACGAGGAGGAGCAGGACCGCCAGGGGAAGGGCCATCAGCGTCGCCACCAGCGGGTGGCGGCGGCCCTCGCGGCGCGGCCGGGACGCGGCGGCGCCGGCCATCCGTTCCCGCGTGCGGACCAGGGTCCGCGGTGCCGTGTGGGCCATGATGGTCCCTCTCCTGAACCGTTTCTGTTGTCCTTGGCAGCGGCGGGCGTCCGACCTCGGGGGACGAGTGCTGCACCCGCCGCTGGACTCCAAATCTAGGAGCCGGGGGCCGCCCGGGCGTCATGCCCTCGTACCGAATGCCGGGCCTCCCGGAGGATGAGCCGCACCGCGCGGTGTACTCCCCTGGGTGGAGACGGGCCGGCGTGACTCAGGGAGATCCCCGAGGGGACGGAGCGTGACGTCGCTCACTTCTGCGGGCTTTGGGCCCGTGTCCGACCCGGCCCGGTACCCGGCAGGACCGGTCGGCGTGCGGTGCCCGGACGCCGTCCCGAGGGGTCTCCCGGGCGGTGCCGGGTGATCGGCTCCGGAGTGATCAATGTCCGTGCGGGATCGGCCGGTTGACGCCGTCCGGGGGCGCGTCCGGCCTGCGTGGGCGCTGCTGACCGGTTCTCAAATCCGGCGCGGGCCAGGGACAATCGGCCGCTCCGGGAGGGCGCGGCCTCTGCGCACCGGCGGGTGTGGAAACGTAAGCTGTGGCACGTCACAGGACCGGGCAGCGGGGATGAACATGGCGATGATGCGCCTGAGGCGCGAGGACCCGCGCGTCGTCGGCTCTTTCAGACTTCACCGACGGCTCGGCGCGGGCGGGATGGGCGTGGTCTACCTGGGCTCCGACAAGAGGGGGCAGCGGGTCGCGTTGAAGGTCATCCGGCCGGATCTGGCCGAGGACCAGGAGTTCCGCTCCCGGTTCGCGCGCGAGGTGTCGGCCGCCCGTCGTATCCGCGGCGGCTGCACGGCCCGGCTGGTGGCCGCCGACCTGGACGCGGACCGTCCGTGGTTCGCCACGCAGTACGTGCCCGGCCCGTCCCTGCACGACAAGGTGGCCGCGGAGGGCGCGCTGGGCGCGGCGGAGGTCGCGGCGATCGGCGCGGCGCTCTCGGAAGGCCTGGTCGCCGTCCACGAGGCCGGTGTGGTGCACCGGGACCTCAAGCCGTCCAACATCCTGCTGTCCCCGAAGGGGCCGCGGATCATCGACTTCGGCATCGCCTGGGCCACCGGCGCCTCGACGCTGACCCATGTGGGCACGGCGGTGGGCTCCCCCGGTTTCCTCGCCCCCGAACAGGTGCGGGGCGCGGCCGTCACGCCCGCCACGGACGTGTTCTCGCTCGGCGCCACGCTCGCGTACGCCTCGATGGGCGACTCGCCGTTCGGGCACGGGAGTTCGGAGGTGATGCTGTACCGCGTCGTGCACGAGGAGGCGCATCTGCAGGGGGTGCCGGACGCGCTCGCACCGCTCGTGCGGGCCTGTCTCGCGAAGGATCCCGAGGAGCGTCCCAGCACGCTGCAACTGTCGCTGCGGCTCAAGGAGATCGCGGCGCGCGAGGCGCAGGGTCTCGCCGACTTCCGTCCGCCGGCGCCGCGCGGCGCCGAGGTGGAGCGGACCGCGGGCCGGCCGGCCGACACCTACCCGGACCAGGAGCGGCGGCGCCCGTCCGGGCAGGGCCCCCGGAGCGAGGGGGCGGGTACGCCCGCGCCGCGCCCGGGTGCGGCCGACCGCGGCTCCGTTCCCTCCCGGGGCGGCTCCGGCGCCCGCCGCGGCGGCAGCGTGCCCGCCTCGCGCGGCGGTTCCGCGTCCCGAGGCGGCTCGCGCGGCGGTACGCCGTCGCGGTCCGGGTCCCGGGCGACGCCCGCCGGGCGCGGCACGCGGCCGGGTACGGGGGCGCGCCGTCCGGGGCAGCGGCCCACGGGGACCCGGCTGCGGCCGGCCAATCCCCGGCTGCTGCGCCAGCGGCTGTTCGTGTTCGTCGTGGTGACGCTGGTGGTGGCCCTCGGCATCGCCCTGGTGCAGGGCTGCCAGGCCCGCGCCCAGGGGCACGGCGGCGGCACCGGCGACGACGTGCGCACGCAGCAACGGGACGAGCGGTGGGAGCGGCCGCCGGGCGGCGCCCCGCCGCTGTCCGAGCGGCACGTGTCTGCGATGGAGCGCGGGGACTGACCGACTGCCCGGGTCCGGCGGGGAGTTGCGCCGTTGATCTATGGGTGTCAGGCCCCCGGGCGTCCCGTGGCGACGGCGTAGAAGGCGACCGCGGCGGCCGCGCCGACGTTGAGGGAGTCGACGCCGTGGGCCATCGGGATGCGCACCCACTCGTCGGCCGCGACGAGGGCCTGGGTGGACAGTCCGTCCCCTTCCGCGCCGAGCATGAGCGCCACCCGGTCCATCCGGTGCGGGGCGGCCTCGTCGAGGGGCCGGGCCTTCTCGTCCGGAGTGAGGGCGAGGAGGGTGAAGCCCGCCTCGCGGACCGATTCCAGGTTCTTGGGCCAGGAGTCCAGCCGGGCGTACGGCACGGAGAAGACCGCCCCCATGGAGACCTTGACGCTGCGGCGGTACAGGGGGTCGGCGCAGTCCGGGGAGAGCAGCACCGCGTCCATGCCGAGGGCGGCGGCCGAGCGGAAGATGGCGCCGATGTTGGTGTGGTCGTTCACGGACTCCATGACGACCACGCGGCGGGCCGTCCGCAGCAGGTCGGCCGCGGCGGGCAGGGGCTTGCGCTGCATGGAGGCGAGGGCGCCGCGGTGCACGTGGTAGCCGGTGACGCGTTCGGCCAGCTCGGGGGTGACGGCGTAGACGGGGGCGGGGAGTTCGTCGATGACGTCGCGCATGACGTCGACCCACTTGGCCGAGAGCAGCATGGACCGCATCTCGTACCCGGCGTCCTTGGCCCGGCGGATGACCTTCTCGCCCTCGGCGATGAAGAGTCCCTCGGCGGGTTCGCGCCTGCGGCGCAGTTCGACGTCGGTCAGGCCCGTGTAGTCGCGCAGGCGGGGGTCGTCGGGGTCCGAGACGGTGATGAGATCGGCCACGGGGGTGATACTGCCTTGTCCTGGGTGCGGTGCCAACGGCTGGGATCGGTCGTGTTACCGAGGGTTACTTCAGGCCGCGGGGCCCACGCCGACGACCTCGCCGATGACGATGACGGCGGGCGGCCTGACCTCCTCGCGGACCACGGTCTCGCCGACGGTCGCGAGGGTGGCGTCGACGCGGCGCTGGGCGGCCGTGGTGCCCTCCTGGACGAGGGCGACGGGGGTGTCGGGGGACTTGCCGTGTTGGATCAGGGCCTCGGCGATCCGGCCGATCTTGTCGACGCCCATCAGGACGACGAGGGTGCCGCCCAGCTTCGCCAGCGACGGCCAGTCCGCCAGGGACCGCTCGTCGTCGGGCGCGACATGGCCGCTGACCACGGTGAACTCGTGCGCCACCCCGCGGTGGGTGACGGGGATGCCGGCCGCGCCCGGGACCGAGATGGAGCTGGAGATGCCGGGGACGACGGTGCACGGGACGCCCGCCTCGGCGAGCGCCTGGAGTTCCTCCATGCCCCGCCCGAAGACGTACGGGTCGCCGCCCTTGAGGCGGACCACGGCCTTGCCCTGCCGGGCGTGCTCGATGAGCGCGTTGTTGATGGCCTCCTGGGCCATGAACCGCCCGTACGGGATCTTCGCCGCGTCGATCACCTCGACGTGCGGCGGCAGTTCGGCGAGCAGGTCGCGCGGGCCGAGCCGGTCGGCGATGACGACGTCGGCCTCGGCGAGCAGCCGCCGGCCGCGCACCGTGATCAGGTCCGGGTCGCCGGGACCGCCGCCGACCAGGGCGACGCCCGGGGTGCGGGTGCGGTGGTGCGGGGCGACGAGGGTGCCGTCGCGCAGTCCCTCGACCACGGCGTCGCGCACGGCGGCGGTGTGGCGCGGGTCGCGGCCCTTGACGTCGGTGGTGAGGACCGCCACCGTGACGCCCTCGCTGTGGCCGGTCGCCGGGGTCCAGGCGGTGGCCTCGTCGGCGTCGTCGGCGCGCACGCACCAGATCCGGTTGCGCTCGCCCTCGGCCGAGGCGCGGGTGTTGGCGTCGTGGTCGCTGGTGGCGATGAGGGCGTACCAGGCACCGGTGAGGTCGCCCTCCGCGTATCCGCGCCGCTCCCAGGTGATCTCGCCGGCGTCGGCCATGGCCTCGACGGACGGGGTGACCTCGGGCGACACCAGGAGGATGTCGGCGCCCGCCGCGATCAGGGACGGGAGGCGGCGCTGGGCGACCTGGCCGCCGCCGAGGACGACCACGCGGCGACCGCTGAGACGGAGGCCCACGGGGTAGGCGGGGTGTTCGGCCATAGGGTCGGCTCCTCGTGAGGGCGGCGTGCGGTGGGCGCTGCGGCACTGGAGCGGCCCTGACGTGCGGATTCTAGACCGGTGCGGCGCGGGTCCGGCGGGCTGCCCGGCATGCGGCGGGTGAGCGGGGGCGACGGCGGGGCGCCACGGGCGTTGCGCTCACGCCCCGCCGCCGGCCGGGAACCCGCCGGTGGGTGGGGTCCCGGCCGGGGGGTGGGGTCCCGGCCGGCGGCCGGAGTGCCGCCGGTGGGTGGGGTCCCGCCGGTGGCCGGGGTGCCGTCGGCGCGGGGTCCGGTCCCGTACGTGCGCGGGGTCCCGCGTCGGGCTACTTCTCGGTGACCCCCGCCGAGTCGAAGGTCGCCACCTCGTGCATGGCGCGGGCCGTGCTCTGCACCAACGGCAGGGCGAGCAGCGCGCCGGTGCCCTCGCCGAGGCGCAGGTCGAGGTCGACCAGGGGGCGCAGTCCCAGCTTGTTGAGGGCGGCCACATGGCCCGGCTCGGCGCTGCGGTGTCCCGCGATGCACGCGGCGAGCACCTCGGGTGCGATGGCGCGGGCCACCAGGGCGGCGGCGCCCGCGCTGACGCCGTCGAGGATCACCGGCGTGCGCAGGGACGCGCCTCCGAGCAGCAGTCCGACCATGGCGGCGTGTTCGAAGCCGCCGACCGCGGCGAGGACGCCGAGCGGGTCGGCCGGGTCCGGCCGGTGGTGTTCGAGGGCACGGCGGACGACGTCGGTCTTGCGGACCAGGGTCTCGTCGTTGATGCCGGTGCCCCGGCCGGTGACCTCCGCCGGGTCGGCGCCGGTGAACACCGAGATCAGGGCCGCGGACGCGGTGGTGTTCGCGATGCCCATCTCGCCGGTGAGGAGGGCCTTGTTGCCGGCCGCGACCAGGTCGCGGGCCGTCTCGATGCCCACCTCGATCGCCTGCTTGGCCTCCTCGCGGGTCATGGCGGGCCCGGTGGTCATGTCGGACGTGCCGGCGCGGATCTTGCGCGGCAGCAGACCGGGCGTCGCCGGGAGGTCGGACGCGACGCCGACGTCGATGACACACACCTCGGCGCCCACCTGGGCGGCGAAGGCGTTGCAGACCGCTCCCCCGCCGAGGAAGTTGGCCACCATCTGCGCGGTGACCTCCTGCGGCCAGGGCGTGACGCCCTGGGCGTGCACGCCGTGGTCACCGGCGAAGACCGCGACGGCGGCGGGCTCCGGGATGGGCGGCGGGCACTGCCGGGACAGACCCGACAGCTGCGCCGAGATGATCTCCAGCATGCCGAGCGCCCCGGCGGGCTTGGTCATGCGCTTCTGCCGCTCCCACGCCTCGCCGAGGGCCTTGGCGTCCAGCGGGCGGATCTGTGCGACGGTCTCGGCGAGCAGGTCGTGGGGGTCCTCTCCGGGCAGGGCGCGGCGGCCGTAGGTCTCCTCGTGCACGACCCAGGACAGCGGGCGGCGCTTGGACCAGCCGGCCTGCATCAGCTCGGGCTCGTCCGGGAATTCGTCGACGTAGCCGACGCACAGGTAGGCGACGACCTCCAGGTGCTCCGGGAGGCCGAGCGCGCGGACCATCTCCCGCTCGTCGAAGAAGCTGACCCAGCCGACCCCGAGGCCCTCGGCGCGCGCGGCGAGCCAGAGGTTCTCCACCGCGAGCGCGGAGGAGTAGGGCGCCATCTGCGGCTGGGTGTGCCGGCCGAGGGTGTGCCGGCCGCCGCGGGTGGGGTCGGCGGTGACGACGATGTTCACCGGGGTGTCGAGGATGGCCTCGATCTTCAGTTCCTTGAACTGCTTCGCCCGGCCCTTGGGGAGGGACTTGGCGTAGGCGTCGCGCTGGCGCATGGCCAGTTCGTGCATGCTGCGCCGGGTGTCGGCGGAGCGGATGACGACGAAGTCCCAGGGCTGCGAGTGGCCGACGGAGGGCGCGGTGTGGGCGGCCTCCAGGACCCGGAGCAGCACTTCGTGCGGGATCGGGTCGCTGCGGAAGCCGTTGCGGATGTCCCGCCGTTCGCGCATGACCTTCAGGACGGCCTCGCGCTCGGCGTCGTCGTAGCCGGGCGCGGCCGGGCCGGCGGGGGGCGGTGCCGCGTCCGGGTCCGGGTCCGCTGCCGCGTCCGGGTCCGGGTCCGCTGCCGCGTCCGATGCCGTGGGCGTGTCCGCCGGGTCGCCGTCCCGGGCGGGCGGGACCTCGGCTTCGGCGCCCTGGGTGTCCATGTCGTCCGCCTGCTGGAGCAGGCCGGCTTCGCCCCCGGCCGCCGCGCCCTGCGGTGCGCGGGGCGCGGGCACGGCGGCGACCGGCTGCTCCTCCGTGAGGTGCAGGGGGTGCGGCGGCGTCGGTGCGAGGTGCGGGGTGGTCGGTACGGATCCCTCCACCGGGACGAACTCGCCCACGGGCTGCTCCGGCGCGGCGCTGTCCTGGTCACCGGCGGCCGGCCGGTCCGGGTCGGCGGGCTCGGGCAGCGCGGGGTGTGCCTCGGCTGCGGCGAGCGGGACGGGCGGCGTCTGCTGCGGATCCTGGAGCGCCCGGGCGTCCGCCTCCGCCGCGGCCGGAAGTCCCTCCTGGGTGGGGAGGGGCACGTCGGACACCGGTGCCTCGGGTACGGCGCCGGGGGCGTGGGCGTCCTGCGCCGCGGCCACCGCGTCGGTGGGCTCCGGGGCCTCGGGGGTCCCGGGGGCCTGTTCCGGGTGCTGCTGCGGGGCGGCGGCCGGGCCGGGGTGGGACACCTCGGGCACGGGGGCGGCGGCGCCCCCGGCGGGGGCCGGGGGTGCGACCGGCTCATGCCCCTCGGCCGGGGCCGCCTGGGGCGTCCCGTCCTGAGCGAGCGGGGCCTCCGGGGCCGGGGCGCCGGGGTCGGCGGGGACGTCCACGGCGGCGGGGCCGAACATGGCGTCGTGCTGCTCGACCGGGGCGGGGGCGTGCTGCGGCACCGTCTCCGGGGCAGCGGCGACGGGCTCCGCGGCGACGGGGGTGTCGGGCCCGGCGACGGGGGCCACGGCCTCCGGGGCGGCGGGCTCGGCCTGCTCCGCGACCACGGGCCCGGCCTGCTCGGCGGGGGCCGGCTCAGCGGGTTCAGCAGGCTCAGCGATCTCGGCGGGCTCCGTGACGACCGGCTCGGCCTGCTCCGCGACGACCGCCTCGGGGGCGGCGACGTCCGCGACGACGGCCTCGGGCACGGGAGCATCCGCGACGGCCGGCTCGGGCGCGCCGGGCGTCTCCGCGACCGGCTCCCCGACGGCGGGCCCGGGCACGGCACCCTCCGCGTCGGCGGCCTGGGGGGCTACGGGCTCCGGACCTGCGGCCTCGGGAGCTGCGGCCTCGGGAGCTGCGGGCTCCCCCCCGGTGCCATCACCCGGTACGGCGCCCGTCGGTACCTCGACGGGGTGCCCTGCGGGCGCGGCGTCGGAGGCTGGGGCCCCCACCGGTTCCGGTGCCTCTGCGGTCGGGGGCGTCGCAACGTCCGGCGCTTCCGGCGCGACGGCACCGTCGGTCCCCCCGACGGCCGTACCGGGCTCGGCAGCCGCCTCGGGGACGGTCACGGCCTCCTGCGGGACCGGTGCGGGGACGCCCTGGGCATCCGGGACCGCCGTCGCGGCCGGTGCTCCGGAGGCCGCCGCGGGCACGGCGTCCGGCTGCGGGTCCCGCTGCCAGGCTTCACCGGCTGCCGCAGCGGCGGCCGGTGCGTCGGCGGCGGACGGCCCGGCCTCCGGGTACGCCGTCCCGGCGGGGGTCGCCCCGAGCGGCACGGCAGCCCGCTCGCCCCAGGGCACGGCGCCCTGAGGGGCGGCCTCCGGGGTCCGCGGGACGTCCAGGTACTCGGGGCCCATGGTCGGCGGGCCCGCCTGCCGCGCCGGCACGTCGGCGGGGCCGCGGTCGGCGAGGGAGCGCACCGGGCTGGCGGAGGCGCTGGGGATGGGCGGGCCGAGGTGCAGCGGGCGGCGCGGCGCGGCGGGCGTGCCCTGCTCGTGCGGGGTGCCGTGGGCGGGCGTCGCCCGCTGCACCGGGTCGGGCAGGCGGAAGCCGCCGAGGTCGACCGAGCCGCTGTCGCGGCCGGCGGTCTCGTGCGGGCCCGGCTGGTGCACGGTCTCCACGACCGGCTCGGGCGCGGGCGGCGCCACCTCGTTGCCCCAGGCGCCCTGCGCGCCGGGGAGGAGAAGGTCTTCCTCGGGGGAGTGCTCGGAGAGGTAGGTGTACGCGCCGGGCGCCGGGGCGCCCTGCTGCTCCACCGTGCCTGCGTTCTCCGGCTGTCCCTCGCCCGGGACCTGGCCGGTGTCGGTCATGCGTACCCCTCGCCCATCGGTTAGTGCTCCTACGACCCGCTCGCCCGGAACGGCGCACCGACCGCCCCACACTGAAGAACGAGCGTGCGTCCCCAGCGGCACGAACGGCCGGTCCAAAAAAGGCGACAAAGCCATTCACTGGCATTCTCGCGGCCGTTCGGCCGTCGCGTCAGCTTGATCGGCGACGGTTCCGCTGTGGACTGCGCCACGTTGCGCGTCCTCGGGTTGTGCCGTACCACACGCGCCCCAAAACGGGCGTGTTTTCGGGACATTGGCCGACGAGCCGGCGAGCGTCCGAGTTGCGGTACAACGGTCGGTCAGCCTACCGCGCGCGGTACGACAAGCCGATCAGGGGGACGGCGCCGCGTTCGGTGCCGCGGTCAGGCGCCGCGCGCGGGCAGTACCCCGCTGAGCAGGAACGCGACGCTCCGCTCGGTCTCCGTCCAGACCCGGGTGTCGAGTTCGACGGACTGGAGCAGCGCGCACTCGACCCGGTAGCCGTGTTCGGTGAGGTCCCGGCCGACACGTTCGGCGGTGTCGCGGGTGGCGGCGTGCGTGACGATGCGCTGCGGGCGCCGGTCGGCGACCGCGGAGACCACGGCCGCTCCCCCGCCGCCGACCCGGACCACGTCGGGTTCGGGCAGGTTCTCCAGGACGTGCGGGGCGGTGCCGTGGACGATCTGGAGCTGGACGCCGTACCGGCGGGCGGTGGCGTCGGTGCGGGCGCAGGCCCCGGGGTCGCTGTCGACGGCGAGGACGGCGGCGCCGGCCCGGGCGGCCTCGGTCGCGAAGAGGCCGCTGCCGCAGCCGATGTCCCAGACGAGGTCGCCCACGCGGGGCCCGAGGCGGGCGAGTTGGGAGACCCGCAGCATTTCCCGCTCGCCCTCGCCGAGGCCGCCGCCGTGGGCCTCGGCGGGCAGGGACCAGCCACGCGGGCCGGAGGCGGGGTCGCGTCCGGCGATCCAGCCGGTGTCGGCGGCGCCGGCGGGGCCGCCGATGACGATGACGACGTTGGGGTCGCGCCAGGTGTGGTCGGCCGCCTTGTCGGAGGTGACCACGGTGACCTGTTCACGGGCGGTGCCGAGTTCCTCGCAGATCACGAAGGTGCGGTGGACGCCCTCCATGAGCAGGCCCAGTTCGGCGGGCCCGGCGCCGGGCGAGGTCAGGACGGCCACCTTGGTGTGGGCCCGGCAGACGTTCACCGCGCGGCGCAGGGTGCGCGGGTGGGCGACCACCACCTGGGCGTCGTCCCAGGGCATGCCGGCCCGGGCGAAGGCGGCGGCCACCGAGGAGACGGCGGGGACGACCTCGACCTCGAGGCCGAACTCGGGGGCGCGCAGGGTGCGGACGACACCGAAGAAGCCCGGGTCGCCGTCCGCGAGGACGACGGCGGTGCCGCGGTGACCGGCGATGCGGCGGGCGGCGAGGGCGACGGATCCGAGCCGGATGCGCTCGGCGCCCGCGGGCACCTCGGGCAGCGCCAGGTGGTGGGCGGCGCCGGCCACCAGGGTGGCGGCGCCCAGGGCGGAGCGTGCCGCGGCGGTCAGCGGCGAGCCGTCCCAGCCGATCACCGTGACCCGGTCGGCCATCGTCGTCAGTCTCCAGGGGTTCGCGCAGGTCGTGGTCGGCCGCCCGGCCGGAGGCCGGGCTTGGTGAGGGTACCTGGTGGGGCTCCGGGCCCGGGCGGGCAGTGGTGCCGTTCGCCGGGGCCGGGGTCAGTTCCAGTCGGTGAACGAGGTGTAGCCGCCGGTGTCGGCGAGCTGTTCGGCGGCGCCGTCGAGGTCCTCGGGGAGCAGGCTCCAGACGATGAAGTCGGTGCGCACGTCGGTCCAGCCGCCGTCCTCGGTGCGCAGGTGGGCTATGCAGGCGTTGCGCAGGACGCCCTCGCTGATGCAGCCGATCTTCTGGGCGACCTGCTGGGCGGCGGTGTTGTCGGCGGCGGTGCGCAGCTCGATGCGCTGGAGCCGCTGGTCGCCGATGAGCCACCGGGCGGTGGCCAGGGCGGCCTCACAGGCGTAGCCCTCGCCGCGCGCCCAGGGGGCGATGATGTAGGAGAGTTCGGTGGAGCGGATGTGCCAGTTGGTCCGGGAGAGGCGGACGACGCCGACCAGGCGCTGGGTGAGGAACTCGGTGACGGCGAGGTCCAGGCCCCGTCCGGCGGCGCGTTCGGCGGGGGCGGACTCGGTGATCCAGGTGCGGGCCGCCTGTTCGGAGAACGGCTGGGGCACGTCGGTCCAGGCGGCGACCTGCTCGTCGTTCATCATGGCGGCGAAGGCGGGCACGTCGTCTCCGTCGAGGGGACGCAGCACCAACCGCTCCGTGCTGATGGAGATGTTGGGGAAGGTGCTCGTCATGCGCCGCTCCGTAACCTGAGAGACCGTCGGGGTGCTGCTGAACTGCCCAGCATGCAGCATGAAAGCACTCTGCCGCACCACGGGGTGCGCCCCGCTCGCACAACGGCGCGAGGGGCACCCCCGCCCTGCGGCGGGAGTGCCCCTCGTGGACGGGTCCAGTCCTGCGGGCGGGGTCAGAAGGAGGCGACCACGGAGCCCGCGTACTTCTCGTCGATGAACTTCTTCACCTCGGGCGAGGTCAGCAGGCCGGCGAGCTTCTTGACGCGCGGGTCGTCCTCCTGGCCCTCCTTCACGGCGAGGAGGTTGCTGTTCGGGTTGTTCTTCGCGGACTCCAGGACGAGGGCGTCCTCGGCGGGCTTGAGGTCGGCCTCGATGGCGTAGTTGCCGTTGACCACCGCGGCGTCCACGTCGTCCAGGGAGCGCGGCGTCTGGGCCGCCTCCAGCTCCTTGAACTTGAGGTTCTTGGGGTTGTCGGTGATGTCCGCGGGGGTGGCGGCGGTGCCGACGCCGTCCTTGAGGGTGATCAGGCCGTTGGCGGCGAGCAGCTGCAGCGCGCGGCCCTCGTTGACGGTGTCGTTGGGGACGGCGACGGTGGCGCCGTTCTTCAGCGCGTCGGCCTTGTCGACCTTGTTGGAGTACAGGCCGAGCGGCTCCAGGTGCACGTCGACGACGGACGTGATGTGGGTGCCGTTCTTCTTGTTGAAGTCGTCGAGGTAGGGCTGGGTCTGGAAGAAGTTGGCGCCGACGGAGCCGTCCTCGGTCGCCGTGTTCGGCGTGACGTAGTCGGTGAACTCCTTGACCTCCAGCTCCAGGCCCGCCTCCTTCGCGAGGTTGTCCTTGACGAAGGTCAGGATCTCGGCGTGCGGTACGGGGCTGGCGGCGACGACCAGGGGGCCGTTGCCGTCGGAGGAGGCGTCGTCCTTGTCGGAGCCGCAGGCGGTGAGGCCGAGGGTGAGGGCTCCGGCGGCGAGGACAGCGGTGGTGATCTTGGCGGTGTTACGCACGAAAAGTGCCTTTCCTTGGTGGTACGACCCCTTGGGGCAAGGGGCGCGGCGCGAAGCGCCGTCGTTCTGGGGGTGGGGGTGGCCCGGGTCAGGCGACCTTGCTGATGTCGGCGGCGGCGGGTTCGCCGGCCTTCAGCAGGCGCAGCCTGGGTCCGGGTCCGGAGCGGGCTCCCCGGCGGTGCAGGGAGCGGGCCGCGTAGTCGCCGGCGAACTGGATCAGGGAGATGACGACGGCGAGCAGGGCCACGGTGACCCACATCAGGCCGGACTCGAAGCGCTGGTAGCCGTAGCGGACGGCGAGGTCGCCGAGTCCGCCGCCGCCGACGGTGCCCGCCATGGCGGAGTAGCCGATGAGGGCGATGACCGTGGTCGTGGTGCTGGCGATCAGCGAGGGCAGCGCCTCGGGGACGAGGACCTTGCGGACGATCGTCCAGGTGCTGCCGCCCATCGACTGGACCGCCTCGACGAGCCCGTGGTCGACCTCGCGCACGGCGGTCTCGACGAGCCGGGCGAAGAAGGGGATGCCGCCGATGGCGAGGGGCACGATGGCGGCCTCGCTGCCGATGGTGGTGCCGGTGACCCAGCGGGTGAAGCTCATCAGGGCGACCATCAGGATGATGAACGGCATGGAGCGGCCGACGTTCACGATCTGGCCGGTCACCTTGTTCACGACCGTGTTCTGGATCAGGCCGCCCTTGTCGGTGAGGACGAGGAGCACGCCGATCGGCAGGCCGACGACGACGGAGATCGCGGTGGACCAGCCGACCATGATCAGCGTCTCGACGGACGCCTGCTCCAGCAGCGGCTGCATCTCGGACCAGGTCACTTGGCGCCCTCCTTGACGAGTTCGGGCCGGTCCTGGCCGATGACGTCGATGTGCAGGCCCTGTTCGCGCAGGAAGCCGACCGGGACGACGTTGTCCTCGTAGCGGCCGGGCAGTTCGATGCGCATCCGGCCGACCTGGAGACCGCCCACGGTGTCGATGGCGGCACCCAGGATCGATATGTCGATGTTGTAGGTGCGGGACAGCTGGGAGATGACCGGCTGGGTGGCGCTCTCGCCCTGGAAGGTCACGTCGACGACGGTGCGTTCCTCGCCGGTCGCCTCGCCGCCGAGCGGGAACAGTGCGGCGGCCAGTTCGGAGCCGGGGGTGGCGAGCAGGTCGGTGACCGTGCCGGACTCCACGATGCGGCCGCGGTCCATGAGGGCGGCCGAGTCGCAGATGGACTTCACCACGTCCATCTCGTGCGTGATGAGCAGGACGGTCAGACCGAGCTGGCGGTTGAGGTCGCGCAGCAGGGCCAGGATGGAGCGGGTGGTCTCCGGGTCGAGCGCGCTGGTCGCCTCGTCGGAGAGCAGCACCTTGGGGTCGCCGGCCAGGGCGCGGGCGATGCCGACGCGCTGCTTCTGGCCGCCGGAGAGCTGGGCCGGGTAGGCCTTGGCCTTGTCGGCGAGGCCGACCAGGTCGAGCAGTTCCAGGGCCCTGCGGGAACGTTCCTTCCCCGACTTCCCGAGGATCTCCAGGGGCAGTTCGACGTTGTCCTGCACGGTGCGCGAGGACAGCAGGTTGAAGTGCTGGAAGACCATGCCGATGCGGCTGCGGGCCCGGCGCAGCTCCCGGCCCGCACGGGGGCCGCGGCCGGCGAGGGCGGTGAGGTCCTGCCCGGCGACGGTCACGGTGCCGGAGGTGGGGCGCTCCAGCAGGTTGACGCAGCGGATCAGCGAGGACTTGCCGGCGCCGGACTGGCCGATGACGCCGTAGACCTCGCCTTCACGGACGTGCAGGTCGACGCCGTCCAGGGCGGTGACCTCGCGACCGCGTGAGCGGTAGACCTTGGTCAGGCCGGAGGTGGTGATCACGTGGGTATCCGTCACTCTCGAGTGCGCGGCGCGTCGCGGGCACCGGGCACGTGGCGTTCGGGGATCGGGGGCGGCCGGGGCGCGGCAGGGTGCTCCCGGGCGGGCCGGAGGGATCCGGGGCGCGGAAGGATGCGCGCGGGCGTGGCTCGGGCGGGCATGCGGGGCATGCGGCCGGACGCGAGCCGGCTCTCGCTTCGGGGCGCGAGGCTCAGGTGGTGCGGGGGCCCTCTAGAAGGCGCACATTCGGAGCGGACACATACAACGAGCACCGGGCGGCTGATGCGCCTCGGTCGCAGGAGTGCGGTCGCTCGTCGTGGTCATACGAGCAGTAAACCAGACGTCTGCTCCTGACCCGCCCCCGCTGTCCAGCATGTGGACCCACGTGGACACGCATCCGCGCACTTCAGTGGCCTGCCGTGATCTCCATGCCCGCGCCGGTGACCTGTACGGACACGGCCGACAGGTCGGGGACCACCAGGTCGGCGGTGAGTTCGCCGGCCTCGTGGGTTGTGGCCAAGGCCACGGTCCGCATTCCGGCGGCGCGGCCGGCCCGCAGCCCGGCGGGCGCGTCCTCGAAGACGACGCAGTGCTGCGGCTCCACCCCGAGGGTGCGCGCGGCCAGCAGGTAGGGCTCGGGGTCGGGCTTGCCCCGGGTGACGTCGTCGGCGGCGAGTGTCTTGGGCAGGATGCCGACCGCGTCCAGACGGGCCTCGGCCAGCCGCCGGGTGGCGGAGGTGACCACGGCCCAGCGCTCCGCGGGCAGGGCGGCGAGCAGCTCACGGGTGCCGGGCAGCAGCCGCACTCCCCCGTGGGGGACGTCCTCCACCTCGAGGTCCTCGATGCGCGCGACGGCCTCCGGGACGACGTCGGCGGGCAGCAGGTCGGCGGCTATCTCGGCGGCGGTCCGCCCGTGCAGCTCGACGGCGCCGAACCGCTGCGCCGTGATCCCGTACTCCGCGGCCCACCGGGTCCAGCAGCGGCGCACGGATTCCAGGGTGGACACCAGGGTTCCGTCGTTGTCGAACAGGAGGGCTTGCGCATGGATGGTCATGCCATCGACCTTACGGGTTCGAGGGGTGGCGACCTCGAACGGCGACGCCCTCCCGCACCCCCGGCACCCGGCGGCCGGGCCCTTGCGGCGCCCCGGGCCGGGGCCGGGCACGGCGGGGGTTTTCGGGCGTAATAAGGTCGCTGCCATGCTTGATGTCCTGACGCTGGTGACCGGCGTCGCCGCGCTGCTGCTGGCCGCCTGGTGCGGCTGGGCCGCCTACCGCGACCAGCCGACCAAGGACTGGCACTTCATCGGCATGGCCGTGGTCACGCTGCTGGCGCTGGTGCAGCTGATCGCCGGGATCGTGCTGCTGGCCCGGGGCGAGAAGCCGGAGCAGGGGACGACGATCTTCGTCGCGTATCTGCTGGGCGCCTTCGCGTGCGTGCCCGCGGCCGGCTTCATGTCGCTGGGCGAGCGCACCCGGTGGGGGTCGGTGACGGTCGCGGCGAGCGGCTTCGTGCTGGCCGTGCTGGAGGTCAGGCTCTATGACATCTGGGGAGGCTGAGGTGACCGTGACGCGGGAGAAGCCCGCCCGGGCGCGTCTGATCGGCGGCCCCGGCATGCTGCTGGTGTGGCTGTACGGCGTGATGGTGGTCGGCGCGGTCTCGCGCTCGGTGTACCAGATCGCCACCGAGTTCGACCGGGCACCGCTCGCCTACACGCTGTCGGCGGTGGCCGGCGTGGTCTACGGGTTCATCACCTACACGCTGGTCCGCGGCGGGGAGACCGCCCGCAGGGCGGCGCTGGTGTGCTGCGCCGCCGAACTGGTGGGCGTCCTGACGGTGGGCACCTGGACCCTGGCCGACCCGTCCGCCTTCCCCGACGCGACCGTGTGGTCGGACTACGGCATGGGCTACCTGTTCATCCCCGTGCTGCTGCCGCTCACGGCGATGTACTGGCTGCGCCGGGCCCGCACCCCGTAACCCGCCGCGGCCCCGGCCCGGGACCGACGAGGCGTCAGGACCCGGGCGTCGCAGGCCGACGGGGCGTCAGGCCGTGGTCGCGTACGACTCGGCCGTCTTCTCCAGGACGATCATCGGTACGCCGTCGGCACCCTGGGAGGTGCCCACCCGCTGGTAGCCGACCTTGCTGTACAGCCGCAGGTTGCTCTCGCTGCGGTGTCCGGTGTGCAGGCGGAAGGTGCGGGCGCCGCGCTCCTCGGCGAGGGCAGCTTCGGCCGCTCGCAGCAGCCGGGCACCGATGCCGTGGCCCTGGAGGCGGGGGTGGACGCAGAGCTTGCCGATGGCGGCGGCGCCCTCCTCGGTGATCGTGCCGCGCACCGAGCCGACCACCTCCTCGCCGAGGCGGGCGACGTAGACGCAGTCGGCGGCGACCTCCGCGCGGACCGATTCGAGGGTCTGCACCAGCGGGTCGATGCGGTAGTTGCCGTAGAGGGCCGCTTCGCTCTGGAAGCACAGGTACTGCAGCCTGAAGATCTGCTCCGCGTCCTGCTCGGTCGCCGCAGAGATGGTCACGCTCATGCCCATGTGCGCACGCCTCCCGCTCACCTGATCACCTGTTGTCCCCCACTCCTATCCCCCACGTCCGCCCCCCGCAACCTCCGGCGCAAGCAAACGACGCAGACATCCCAGGCATCGGGAACGTTCCGGCCCAAGACTGCCCTGTGACATAGCCAACTCGCCTGCGATTTCCTGATATGTCAGGTCCTGCGGTGACAGCAGCGCCTCCAGCAGCCGGGGACAGCGGCCGGGGAGCCGGCGCACGGCGTCCCGCAGCGCCCGGCCGCGGGCCGCGCTGAGCGCGAGCCGTTCCGGTCCGGGGTCCGCCGGGTCGGCGGGGTCCGTGCCGAGCGGTGCTTCGCGGCGGGCGGTGCGGCGGCTGCGGCGGGCCTCGGCGCGGACGGCCCGGCGGAGCCAGCCGCCGGGGTCGGGCGGCGGGCCGTCGGTGTCGAGGCGTTCCAGCAGCCGCAGCCACACGGCCTGTTCCAGGTCGGCCGGTTCGCCGCCGGAGGCGTGGGCCTCGGCGGACGCCTCCGCGGTGAGCAGCGGACGCAGGGAGGTGACGAGGTCGTGCGTCATGTCACCGACGACGCGGCCGTCCCGGGCGGGGTTGCCCGTGACGGCCGCACCTCACCCCGACGGGGAGGACACCGGTCAGCGGTTGACGAAGTCCTCGCGGGCCAGGATCCCGGTGTCCGGCTGGTCGGTGAAGACACCGTCGATGCCGGTGGCGAAGTAGGCGCGGTAGGCGCCGAAGACGTCTCCGTAGGCGTCCGGCTCGGAGCCCTTGCGGAAGTCGGCGGGCAGGAAGGGGTTCTCGTTGCGCAGCGTGTAGGGGTGCAGGACGAGGCCCGCCCGGTGGGCGTCGCGGACCAGGGTGGTGGGCTCGGTGAGCCGGCCCGCCGAGTCGCGCGGGATGACGAGGTCCAGGGTGGGGCCGATGCCCTGGGCGTAGGAGGCGATCTCCTCCAGGCCCCGGCGGGTGATCAGGTCGGCGACGGTGCGCGGGTCGCCGGACTGGACGAAGTCCCAGGGGCGGGTGTCGGCGCCGGACAGGAGCACCACGAGCGGATTGTCCACCAGTCCGTCCAGGCGCTGGATGCTGGTCGGTTCGAAGGACTGGAGGATGACCGGGGAGTTCCTGCGGTCCTTGCGGTGCCTGCGCAGCAGCCGGGCGACCCGTTCCTCCAGGCCCAGGCCGAGCGCCCGGAAGTAGGTGGGGTGCTTGATCTCGGGGTAGATCCACACCTGCTTGCCCCGCCTGCGGGTCTGCTCGTCCTGCCAGCGCAGCACCTCCTCGAAGGTGGGGATCTCCCAGCGGCCGTTGTAGAGGGTGTTGTGCGGACGGTTGGCCGGGATGCGCTCGACCGCGCGCAGCCGCTTCAGCTCGGCGAGCGTGAAGTCCTCGGTGAACCAGCCGGTGACGGACACGCCGTCCAGGGTCTTGGTGGTGCGCCGGCCGGCGAACTCGGGGTGGTCGGCGACGTCCGTCGTGCCGCCGATCTCCGGTTCGTGGCGGCAGACGAGGTGACCGTCCCGGGTGGGGACCAGGTCCCCGGCCTCGACGATGTCGGCGCCCAGGTCGAGGGCGAGCTGGTAGGCGCCGAAGGTGTGTTCGGGCCGGTAGCCGCTGGCACCCCGGTGCCCGATGACGGTCGGTACGGGCAGGTCCTTCAGCCCTCTGCCGCGTCCGCCGCGGTGCGCCCCGCCGGCCGCCGCCGCGGTGCCGCCGGCTCCGAGGACCGTCGCCCCGGCGCCGGCCACAGCCGCGCCGAGGAGCGCCCGCCGTCCGGTTCCGCCCGCCTGCTCGTTCGACTCCCGCGTTGTCATGAGCGCTCTCTCCTGCCGTCGGCTGGTCCGGTGCGGGGCCGATCGTAGGTGGGGGCGCGTGACCGGCGGGAGACCCCGGGCCGAACACATGGGTGATGTCGCGTGTCGTCTTCTGTCGTAGGTCCGCCGTACGGACTCAGGGGACATGACGTCTCGTCCGATTCGGCGGGGCGGATCGGGGAACGCGTCCGGATACAGGGGTGCGGGCGAATTCCGTCACACGGTGACAGGAGTGTTGCCGCCGGGCCGCGGGGAGCACCGCAGGTAAAGCAGTGTCAATAGTGAGTAAGACCTCGGTGAACCCCATGAGCCCGATGTGCGCAACCCCCTGGGCCGCGAGTAATGTCCTCACCTGCACAGACTCGTACGCATCGACATACCGTTCCCACCGGAGGGCCCGTTGTCCCGCTTCGCGCTCATCAAGGCAGTGCTCGGACCGATCATGCGCCTGATGTTCCGCCCACGGGTGGAGGGCGCGGAGCACATTCCGTCCGACGGTCCGGTGATTCTCGCCGGTAACCACCTGACGTTCATCGATTCGATCGTCCTTCCCATCGTCTGCGACCGGCAGGTCTTCTTCATCGGCAAGGACGAGTACGTCACCGGCAAAGGGCTCAAGGGCCGGCTCATGGCGTGGTTCTTCACCGGCGTCGGCATGATCCCGGTCGACCGCGACGGCGGGCGGGGCGGGGTCGCGGCGCTGATGACCGGCCACCGGGTGCTGGAGGAGGGCAACGTCTTCGGCATCTACCCGGAGGGCACGCGCTCCCCCGACGGCCGCCTCTACCGGGGCCGCACGGGCATCGCCCGGCTGACGCTGATGACTGGTGCGCCCGTCGTGCCGTTCGCCATGATCGGCACCGACAAGCTCCAGCCGGGCGGCGCGGGTCTGCCCCGGCCGGGCCGGGTCACGGTGCGCTTCGGCGAGGCGATGGAGTTCTCCCGCTACGAGGGCATGGACCGCGACCGCTATGTGCTGCGCGCGGTGACCGACTCGGTGATGACCGAGGTGATGCGGCTTTCGGGGCAGGAGTACGTCGACATGTACGCGAGCAAGGCCAAGGCGGCCTGACGCCGCCCCCGCCGCCCGCCCGGCACCGGCCCGGGGGTCAGTGCGCGGCGTCCCCTTCGAGGCGCTGGCCCCGGAGCATGAACCAGGCCGCCACCGCCGCCGCCAGGAGGACCGTGGCGCCCACGCCCGCGGCGAGCACCAGCCCGTCCACGAAGGACTGCCGGGCCGCGTCGAGCATCGCCGCGGCCGTGTCGGGGGGCAGTGTGCCGGCCGCTTCGACGGCCCCGCCGAGCGACTCGTGGGCGGCGGCCGGCGTGCCGGGCGGGCCGGTGAAGCCGCGGTAGACGCCGGTCACGACGGATCCGAGCACGGCGATGCCGAGGGCGGCGCCGAGTTCGTAGGCCGTCTCGGACACGGCGGAGGCGGCGCCCGCCTGGTCCTTGGGCACGCTGGAGAGGATCACGTCGGCCGTCACCGTGAAGGCGAACCCGGCGCCGAGTCCGACCACCAGGAGCGCGGCCCCGAGCAGGGGGTAGCCGGTGGATCCGTCGAGGGCCGTGAGGGCGGCCAGCGACAGGCCGATGGCGGCGAGTCCCCCGGAGACGACCGCGCGCACCGACAGCCGGCGGGCCGCCCGGCCGGCGACCAGTCCGGCCGCCACCGCCCCGATCGCGGCGGGCAGTTCGGCCAGTCCGGCTTCCAACGGGCGCCTGCCCTGCACGAGTTGCAGGTACTGCGAAAGGAAGAACACCAGTCCGGACAGGCCGAGGATGGTCAGCAGGTCGGCGAGCACGGCTCCGCTGAAGCCGCGGTGCCGGAACAGTCTCATGTCCAGCAGCGGGACCGGGAGCCGGAGCTGGCGGCGGACGAAGCCGCGCAGGGCGCCCGCGCCGAGCAGTCCGGCGGCGACGGTGACCCAGCCGAAGCCGTGGGAGGCGGTCTCCTTGACCGCGTAGACCACGGCGACCATGCCCACCAGGGACAGCAGGACGCTGGCCAGGTCCCAGGGGCCGGGGTTCGCGGTGCGGGACTCGGGGAGCAGCCGGGCGCCGACGAGGACCAGGACGGCCATCACGGGCAGGTTGATCAGGAAGACCGAGCCCCACCAGAAGTGTTCGAGCAGGAACCCGCCCATGATCGGTCCGACGGCGGTGCCCGCGGAGGCGGTCGCGCCCCAGATGCCGACCGCGAGACTGCGTTCGCGCGGGTCATGGAAGAGATGGCGGATCAGCGCGAGGGTGGCCGGCATGAGCGTCGCCCCGGCGACGCCGAGGAGGGCCCGCGCGACGATCAGCATCTCGGGGCTGGTGGCGTAGGCGTTGAGCACGGAGACGGCGCCGAACGCGGTGGCGCCCACGAGCAGGATCCGCTTGCGTCCGATGCGGTCCCCGAGACTGCCCATGGAGACGAGCAGACCGGCGATGACGAACGAGTAGATGTCCCCGATCCAGAGCAGCTGGCTGCCGGAGGGTGCGAGGTCCTCACTGATGTAGGGGGTGGCGAGGCCGAGGACGGTCGCGTCGACCGCCACCAGCAGCACGGCGAGCACGAGCACGCCGAGCGCCAGCCACCGGCCCGGCCGCTGGGTCACCTCGTCGGTCCGGGGGGTGTGGACGGTGCCGGTCATGCGTGGTTCCTCGCCTGCGCGGTGTCGGGGCGCCGGACGCCGCCGAGCAGCAGTTCGACGATCATGTGGGTGAAGTCCTTGGGGGCGACCCGGCCCTCGGCCACCGCCCAGGCGGCGGAGGCGAGCAGTCCGTAGAGCGCCTCGGTGAGCCAGGCGGGGCTCAGGTCGACGCGGAACTCGCCGTTCTCCTGGCCCCGCAGGAAGAGGGCGGCGAAGGCGTCGTCGATGCGGGTCCAGCCGTCGTTCTGCTCCTCGCCCTCGAAGAGCTGGTTCTCGGTGTAGAGGAAGGCCAGCAGGCCGGCGTGCGGTTCCATCCGGGCGACCAGACGGCGCACGGCGTCGCTCGCGGAGCCCTCGTGCGTCCGGGCGGTCTCCAGCGCGGCCTCGCACTCATCGATGGCGAGTGCCTCCAGCGCCCGCACCAGCGCGTCGCGTCCGGCGAACTGCCGGTGCAGGGTGGCGCGGCTGATGCCCGCCGACCGGGCGACCTCGTCCAGGGTCGAGGTGGGTTTGCGGGTCAGCAGGGAGGCGGCGGCGCGCAGCACCTGTTCACGATCGACGGCCATGAGACGAGGTTAGCGCAACTGAGACAGTGATGTCTCACCCGGGGCATGCCTGTCTCAGGATGAGGGCAGCGTCACAGAGCGCGGGCCGTGGCAGCACCGCGCGGGGCGGGCGGGGGTGGAACGGGGGCTCAGTGCCAGGGCAGCTGTCCGCGCCGTTCCCAGTAGGTGTCCGGGTGCTCGGCGAGCGCTTCGAGACCCGCGAGGCGGTCGTCGTCGAGGTCGACCACCGGGGCGTGCAGGTTGGAGGCCAGCTGGACCACGGTCGCGGCCCCGGAGAGCACCACGCCCGCCCAGGGCCGGCGCAGCACGTAGGCGAGGGCCACCGCGTCGCACCCCAGGCCGGCCTCCTCGGCGACCGCGCGCAGCGGCTCGGGGGCGTCGGGCCCGGCCAGCCGCCCGTTGGCCATGCCCTCCTTGACGATCACGGTGAGCCCGGCGTCGTGCGCCTCGGCCAGCGCGGGCCCCGCGGACGTCTCCAGCACGTTGTACGTCGACTGGACGGTACGGAAGAGCGGCTCGCCGTCCACGGTGACCGCGAGCGCGGCGCGGATGGCGTCGGCCTGGGCCGGGCCGCTGGTGGAGAAGCCGACGGTGAGCCCGCCGGCCGCCTCCTCGGCGAGCCGGGCGTGCAGTTCCTTGTCGGTGAGGGCGGGGCTGTCGGGGGTCACCGAGTGGATCTGGTACAGGTCGAGCCGGTCGCCGAGCAGGGCCGCCGACTCGGCGCGCTGGCGTTCGAAGGCGGCGAAGGAGTGGTCCTTGACCTCGTGCCGCTCGGCGTCGGTGGACCAGTCGGCGGTGTAGGTGTAGCCCCACTTGCTGCCGATGACGACGTCGTCGTGCTCGGGGTGCGCAGCCAGCCATGCGGCGAGGAACTCCTCGGCGCGGCCGTAGGAGCGGGCCGTGTCGATGTAGCGCACGCCCTGGGCGTACGCCGCGTCGAGCAGTTCGTGGGTGCGGGCGCGCAGGTCGTCGACGGTGCGGCGGTCGCCGAGGTCATGGTCCCGCCCGAGGTTGATGTAGCCGGGGCGGCCGACCGCGGCGAGGCCGAGGCCGATGTGGCAGGTGGGGGTCGTCGCTGTGGCCAGGCGGGCGAAGGGCATCGCGGGCTCCGTCGGTCGGCTCAGGTACGGACGTCGGACCCAACGTAACCCGCGCCGCCCGTTCGCTCCGCCGGACGGAGTTGGACCGCCCGGCCGGGGGTGCGCCCTGCCCGCCCCGGGCGGCCCGGCGGGTGTCCGCCGGGCCGCCCGGTCAGCTCCGCCGCTTCGCGGTCGCCCACGCGTGCTGGGCCGCCACGTCGGCCTTGACCTCCGCCAGCTGCACGGCGACCGCGTCGGGGGCGGTGCCGCCCCGGCCGTTGCGGGAGGCCAGGGCGCCGGGGACGTCGAGGACCGAGCGCACCTGGGGGGTGAGGTGGGAGGAGATCTCCGCGAACTGCTCGTCGGTGAGCTGGTCGAGCTCCTTGCCCTCGGCCTCGGCGGCCTTGACGCACTCGCCGGCCACCTCGTGCGCGACACGGAACGGCACTCCCTGCCGGACCAGCCACTCGGCGATGTCGGTGGCCAGCGAGAAGCCGGCCGGGGCCAGTTCCTCCATGCGTTCGCGGTGCACGGTGAGGGTGGCCATCATGCCGGTGAAGGCCGGCAGCAGGATCTCCAGCTGGTCGATGGAGTCGAAGACCGGCTCCTTGTCCTCCTGCAGGTCGCGGTTGTAGGCGAGCGGGAGGGCTTTCAGGGTGGCCAGCAGGCCGGTCAGGTTGCCGATCAGGCGCCCCGACTTGCCGCGCGCGAGCTCGGCGATGTCCGGGTTCTTCTTCTGCGGCATGATCGACGACCCGGTGGAGAAGGCGTCGTGCAGGGTCACGAAGGAGAACTCCTTCGTGTTCCAGATGATGACCTCCTCGGCGATCCGGGAGAGGTTCACCCCGATCATCGCGGTGATGAAGGCGAACTCGGCGGCGAAGTCGCGGGAGGCCGTGCCGTCGATGGAGTTGGCGGCGCTGCCGTGCTCGAAGCCGAGGTCCTTCGCGACCGCCTGAGGGTCCAGCCCGAGGGAGGAGCCGGCCAGCGCGCCGGAGCCGTACGGCGAGACGGCGGTGCGCTCGTCCCACTGGCGCAGCCGCTCAGCGTCCCGGGACAGCGCCTGGACGTGGGCGAGGACGTGGTGGGCGAAGAGGACCGGCTGGGCGTGCTGGAGGTGGGTGCGGCCGGGCATGGCCACGTCCGGGTGGGCCTCGGCGAGGCCGATCAGCGCGTCCTGGAGTTCGGCGATCAGGCCGCCGATGATCCGGGCGTGGTCGCGCAGGTACATCCGGAAGAGGGTCGCCACCTGGTCGTTGCGGGAGCGGCCCGCGCGGAGCTTGCCGCCGAGGTCGGGGCCGAGACGCTCCAGCAGGCCGCGTTCCAGTGCGGTGTGCACGTCCTCGTCGGCGATGGTGCCGGTGAAGGAGCCGTCGGCGACGTCCGCCTCCAGCCGGTCGAGGCCGGCGATCATCCGGGTCAGCTCGTCCTCGGTGAGGAGTCCCGCGGTGTGCAGCACGCGCGCGTGGGCCCGCGAGCCGGCGATGTCGTACGGCGCCAGGCGCCAGTCGAAGTGGACGGACGCGGACAGTTTCGCCAGGGCCTCGGCGGGACCGTCGGCGAAACGGCCGCCCCAGAGCCGTACGTCACCGCTGTTGCTGCTCACTTGCGTTGCTCCTCGAAGGCTGTGGATGTGCCACCGCCTCCTCACGGTGGGTGAGGAGGCGGCAGTCAGGCTACTGCGGGGGAGGCCCGCCGGGCGCCTACGCCAGGTCCCGCTTCGCCGCGATCTTCGACGACAGGCTGTAGATGTCGATGAAGCCCTTGGCGGCGGACTGGTCGAAGCTGTCGCCGGTGTCGTACGTGGCCAGGTTGAAGTCGTACAGCGACGACTCGGAGCGGCGGCCCGTGACGACGGCCCGGCCGCCGTGCAGGGTCATCCGGATGTCGCCGTCGACGTGCTGGTTGGCCTCGTCGATGAAGCCGTCCAGGGCGCGCTTGAGCGGGGAGAACCACTGGCCGTCGTAGACCAGTTCGCCCCAGCGCTGCTCGACCTGCCGCTTGTAGCGGGCCAGTTCGCGCTCGACGGTGACGTTCTCCAGCTCCTGGTGGGCGGTGATCAGGGCGATGGCGCCGGGCGCCTCGTACACCTCGCGGGACTTGATGCCGACGAGGCGGTCCTCGACCATGTCGATCCGGCCGACGCCCTGGGCGCCCGCCCGCTCGTTGAGCTGCTGGATCGCCTGGAGCACGGTGACCGGCTTGCCGTCGATGGCCACCGGGACGCCCTGCTTGAAGGTGATGACGACCTCGTCGGGCTCACGGGCGAGGGCCGGGTTCTGGGTGTACTCGTAGACGTCCTCGATCGGGGCGTTCCAGATGTCCTCGAGGAAGCCGGTCTCGACGGCGCGGCCGAAGACGTTCTGGTCGATGGAGTACGGGGACTTCTTGGTGGTCGCGATGGGCAGGCCCTTGTCCTCGCAGAAGGCGATGGCCTTGTCGCGGGTCATGGCGTAGTCGCGGACCGGGGCGATGCACTTCAGGTCGGGGGCGAGGGCGACGATGCCGGCCTCGAAGCGGACCTGGTCGTTGCCCTTGCCGGTGCAGCCGTGGGCGACCGTGGTCGCGCCGTGCTTCTGCGCGGCGGCCACCAGGTGCTTGACGATGGTGGGCCGCGACAGCGCGGAGACCAGCGGGTAGCGGTCCATGTAGAGGGCGTTGGCCTTGATCGCCGGGAGGCAGTACTCGTCGGCGAACTCGTCCTTGGCGTCCGCGACCTCGGCCTCGACGGCGCCACAGGCCAGGGCGCGCTTGCGGATGACGTCCAGGTCCTCGCCGCCCTGGCCGACGTCGACCGCAACGGCGATGACCTCGGCGCCCGTCTCCTCGGCGATCCAGCCGATGGCGACGGAGGTGTCCAGACCGCCTGAGTAGGCGAGTACGACGCGCTCGGTCACGGGTTTCTCCTCACAGTGCATTCGCTGATATGCATGAGTATGCAGGAGGATGCATGATTCGTCAATCCGCCCGGCCGGAGCCCGGAATCCGAGGGCTCGCCGCCTGCGGCCCGGACGGTCGCGGCAGCAGCGGTTCCCCATCGACCCAGGACGGGCGGTGCGGTCGCCTCACGCGCCCGCATCCGTGACGGCGGGGGTTACTACGGCGGCCCGCCAGGACTCCGGCCCGCCAGACGGCCGCTCAGCGCCACGGAGCCCCCACGCCCCGCGGGACCCGCCCCGCCCGCGACTGAACACCTCCGGCCGCTCCCCCGTATGGCTCTGCGACACAGGCGCCGCGTCGGCCCCGGTCCGCACCCGGGCCTCCGCAGTGCCCGGCCCCCGGCCGCCTGCACGTCCATCGCGTGACGTGACAGGCGCCGTGGCCGCCCCGTGTACGCGCCGGCCGGGGCGGCCACGGACTTCCCGGCGGCAGGCGGACCGGGGCCGGCCGGCCCACGAATTCCTTAGACAGCCGAAAGACTTTCGCTCATACTCATGACCATGGGAAAGACCTATGAGCGCATAGACGGACGGCTGCGCACCTTCATCGAGGAGCAGCCGGTCTTCTTCACCGCCACCGCTCCCCTGTCCGCCGACGGCACGGTCAACCTCTCACCCAAGGGACTGCGCGGATCCTTCGCCGTCCTCGACGAACACACCGTCGCCTACCTCGACTTCGCCGGTTCCAACGCCGAGACCATCGCCCACCTCCGGGAGAACGGCCGGATCACCCTCATGTGGTGCGCCTTCCAGGGCCCGCCCAACATCGTGCGCGTCCACGGCCGCGGGGAACCCGTCTTCCGGGACGACCCCCGCTTCCCCGGTCTGCTCGCCCGCTTCCCCGACATCGACCACGGCTCCCACGGCCTGCGCGCCGTCATCGTCGTCACGGCCGAACTGATCCGCGACACCTGCGGGTACGCGGTGCCCTTCATGGCCTACGAGGCGGAGCGCGATCTGCACGCCAAGCGGTTCGCCCGCGAGGACGACGCCTCCCTCGACGCCTACTTCACCAAGAAGGAGCACATCGCGACGAGCATGGACGGACTTCCCGGGCTGCCGTTGCCGCTGCCCCCGTCTACCGTCTGAGCCATGCGCCCAGGTGCCGCCCCCGCCGCCGTCCTGCTCTGCCTCTCCCTCCTCGCGCTCGGCGCGGGCCGCCCGCCCGCCGGAGGGCCGGCCGCCGCACCGCTGCCGGACCGGATGGCGGACACCGGGGGCGGCACCCAGCTCATCACCGCGGTGGCCCCGGACACCTCCTCCACGTCCGGCACGCTCACCTGGTGGGACCGCCGGGACGGCCGCTGGGTGGCGGCCGGTTCCGCCCCGGCCCGCTTCGGGGCCAACGGGCTGGCCGAGGGCACCACCCGCCGCCAGGGCACCAGCACCACACCCACCGGCCTGTACCGGCTGCCGTACGCCTTCGGCATCCGCCCGGCACCGGCCGGGACCACGTACTCCTACCGGCCGGTGCGCGAGGACTCCTGGTGGTGCCAGGACAACGCCTCCCGCCACTACAACCGCTGGAGCGAACCCCGGGCCGCCGACTGCCGGGCCGCCGAGGCCGAACACCTGATCACCTACCGCGAGCAGTACGCGCACGCCCTCGTCGTCGGCTTCAACTACCGCGAGCCGGTACGCGGCCGGGGCGCCGGAATCTTCCTGCACGTCAACGGGAGCGGGGCCACCGCGGGGTGCGTGTCCGTGCCCGCGGAGGCCATGCGGCGGATCCTGCGCTGGGCCGAACCCGGGCGGCGCCCGCACCTGGCGATCGGCACCCGGGACGGGGCCACCGCGATCACCCGCCACTGACCTCGAAACAGGCTGAACGCTGCAGCGTCACGGCACGTATCTGTGGGCCAAGGGCCAAGTCCCCACGGAGGAACCGTGACCACCACGCTCGCCGGCGGCCGTGCCGCCCGCCGCCAGACGATGCGCCGCATCCGCCCGCGCCGCTCCCCCGCCGTGCCCCTGCTGCTCGCCGTGGGGGCGGGCGCGGTGGCCGTGCTGTGGCTGTGGTGGACGAACACCCCGTCCATCGCGGACACCACCGGCCGGGTGGTCGCCGCCGGCCGGATCACCGGCCTGCTCGCCGGCTACCTGATGGCCCTCGTGGTCCTGCAGATGGCGCGGGTGCCCGCCCTGGAACGCCGGGTCGGCTCCGACCGGGTCGCGCGCTGGCACGCCATGAGCGGCCGCTACACCGTCAGCCTGGTCATCGCCCACGTCTTCCTCATCATGTGGGGCTACGCCCTCCAGGCGGGCAAGACGCTCGGCGACATCGTCCAGCAGACGATCACCTCGGTGAACGAGCTGCCGGACATGGGCAAGGCGGCCATCGGCACCGGCCTGCTGTTCGTGATCGCCTTCATCTCGATCGGCCCGGTCCGGCGCCGGCTGCCGTACGACGGCTGGTACCACGTGCACCTGCTCACCTACGCGGCGGTGTACCTGACGTTCTGGCACCAGATCACCACCGGCAACGAGTTCGCCGTCGAACCGACCGCGAAGACGTTCTGGTACGGGCTCTACGGCACCGTGACCGCACTGGTCCTCTGGTACCGCGTGATCACCCCCGTCCGGCTGAACCTGCGGCACCGCATGCGGGTCGCGGCGGTCATCGAGGAGACCCCGGGCATCACGTCGGTGCTGATCAGCGGGCGCAGGCTGCACCGGATGGGCGCGGAGGCGGGCCAGTTCTTCCGCTGGCGCTTCCTGGCGCCGGGCATGCGGTTCAGCTCCCACCCGTACTCGCTGTCGGCGGCCCCCCGCCCCGACATGCTGCGCATCACCGTCAAGGCGATCGGCGACCACAGCTCCCGGCTCCGCGAACTGGAGCCCGGCACCCGGGTCTGGGCGGAGGGCCCCTACGGCGCCCTCACCGCGCAGCGCCGCAGCCGCGGCAAGGTGCTGCTGGTGGCGGGCGGCGTGGGCATCACCCCCATGCGGGCGCTGTTCGAGACCCTGCCCGGCGCGGCGGGGGACATCACCCTGCTGTACCGGGCGAACACCACCCAGGACCTGGCCCTGTGGGGTGAGCTGGCCAAGATCGCCGACGAGCGCGGCGCGCGCCTGATGTACGCGGTGAACAGCCCGGAGGGCGAGCGGCCCGACATCTCCGCGGAGAGCCTGCAGCGCAAGATCCCGGACATCGACCACCACGACGTCTTCATGTGCGGTCCGCCCGGATTCGCGCAGTCGGTCTACGAGGCACTGCGCGGCGCGGGGGTCCCCGCTCGCCGTATCCACCACGAGTCGTTCGAGATGTGAGCGACGGGCCGTCCACACCCCTTCAGGAGCTTGGAAAACGATGAGGAAGTCTCACCCCGTCCGGCGTGTCGTGCTGGCCACCGCCGCCACCGTCTCGGGCATCGTGCTGCTGCTGTCGCTGAAGCCCGGCTCCGACCCGGGCTCGGCCGACGCGGCCGGCGGCGCGGTCCCGCCCGCGGCGGCGCAGTCCCCGCAGGGCGGGGCCCGGGCCATCGGGGACGGCACGGTCACCGGCAACGCGGAGCAGACCCAGTACGGCGCGGTCCAGGTCCGGCTGACCGTGAGCGACGGCAAGATCACCAAGGCCGAGGCGGTGCAGGCCCCCAAGGGCGGCCAGAGCGACCAGATCACCGCCAACGCCGTACCCAAGCTGAACCAGGCCGCCGTCGCGGCGCAGAGCGCCGACATCGACAGCGTGTCCGGGGCGACCTACACCAGCGACGGCTACAAGAAGTCGCTGCAGTCCGCGCTCGACAAGGCGGCGAAGTCGGCGGCCGGGTCCGGGCAGGGCGGCGGCGCGCAGGCCCGCACGGTCACCGGTGACGCCGCCCAGACCCAGTACGGCGCCGTGCAGGTCCGCATCACCGTCGCCGACGGGAAGATCACCAAGGCGGAGGCGGTCCAGGCCCCCAAGGGCGGCCAGAGCGACCAGATCACCGCCAACGCCGTACCCAAGCTGAACCAGGCCGCGGTGGCCGCCGGGACCGCCGACATCGACGCCGTCTCCGGGGCCACCTACACCAGCACCGGCTACAAGAAGTCCCTCCAGTCCGCGCTCGACAAGGCGAAGAAGGAGGCGCCCCCGGCGTCCTCAGGCTCCTCGGACGCGTCGGGCTCGTCGGGCGGCGGCGCGGGCTCCTCGGGCTCGGACGGGGCGTCCGGCTCGGACGGTGCGGGGAAGCAGCAGGGCGGCGGGGCGAAGGCCCTGGAGAACGGCACCTTCACCGGGGACGCCGAGAAGACCCAGTACGGGACGGTGCAGGTCCGCATCACCGTAGCCGGCGGGAAGATCACCAGGGCCGAGGCGGTGCAGGCGCCCAAGGGCGGGCAGAGCGACCAGGTCACCTTCAACTCCGTGCCCCGTCTGAACCAGGCCGTCGTCGAGGCCGGGAGCGCCGACATCGACGCCGTCTCCGGGGCCACCTACACCAGCGCCGGCTACAAGAAGTCCCTCCAGTCGGCCCTGGACCAGGCCGGTGGCTGAGACGGTGACCGGGTCGGCACAGGCTCCCGCCGCGGTACGTCACGTGGAGGAGACGATGGGGACCGTCTTCTCCTTCGACGTCCGCGGCGGGCAACCCGACGCCGTGCGGGAGGCGTTGGCGGACGCGGTGGCCGGACTGCACCGCGTCGACGAGGTGTTCAGCACCTACCGCGACGACAGCCAGATCTCCCGGCTCGCGCGCGGTGAACTCACCGTCGAGGAGTGCGATCCCGAGGTCGCGGAGGTCCTCGCGCTGGCGGAGGAGGCGGAACGGCTCAGCGGGGGCTGGTTCAGCCCCCGCTACCGGGGCCGGCTCGACCCGACCGGCATCGTCAAGGGCTGGGCCACCGAGCGGGCCGCGCGAGCCCTCGCCGAGGCGGGGGCCGCGGGCGTGAACGTCAACGGGGGCGGCGACGTCCAGCTCCTCGGCGCGCCCGGGCCGGAGCGGCCCTGGCGGGTGGGCGTGTCCGACCCGGTACGGCCCGGCGGACTCGCGGCGGTGGTGTCCGCGGCGGGAGTGGACGAACTGGCCGTGGCGACCTCGGGCACGTCCGAGCGGGGCGACCACATCGTCGACCCGCGCACGGGGCGCTCCGCGGTGACCGACCTGGTCGCGGTGACGGTCGTCGCCCCGAGTCTTACCTGGGCGGACTGCTGGGCCACCGCGGCGTTCGCGATGGGCTCGCGGGCCGGGCTCGCCTGGCTGGAGTCGCTGCCGGGGGTGGAGGCGCTGCTCATCACTGCGGGGGACGAGGTGCGTTGTACGGCGGGGTTGGCGGGGAGGCTGGGGTGAGGTGGCCTGCGGGGCGTGGGCGGGTTTTGCGCAGTTCCCCGCGCCCCTGAGGAGCGGGGGCTGCTAGTCGTGGTGACCTGCGGGTCGTGGTGGGTCTTGCGCAGTTCCCCGCGCCCCTGGGCAGCGGGGCGCTGCCGGCCGTGGCGTCCTGCGGGTCGTGGTGGGTCTTGCGCAGTTCCCCGCGCCCCTGGGCAGCGGGGCGCTGGCGGCCGTGGCGACCCTGCGGACCGTGGGCGGTTGTCGCGGAGTTCCCCGCGCCCCTGGGGAGCGGGCGCTGCCGGTCGTGGTTCTGGGATCCGCGGGGGATGTGCCTTCCCCTGCCCCGCCCAAGGGGCGCGGGGAACTGCGCGAACAGCCAGAGCCGACCCGCACGTCACCACCCACCGAACCACCCACCCCCCTCAGGGGCGCGGGGAACTGCGCGAACCGCCGCAGCCGACCCGCAGGTCGCGACCGACGTAGCGGCCGGGGCAGCGCCGTCTTCCGCCTGACCCGCGGAGCGCTCAGTGGCCGTTCTGCGCCAGCCGCAGCAGATGGTCGGCCAGCGCCTGACCCCCCGTCGCCTCCCGGCTGATCAGCAGCAGCGTGTCGTCGCCGGCGATCGTGCCGAGGATGTCGTGGAGTTCGGCCTGGTCGATGGCCGAGGCCAGGAACTGGGCGGCGCCCGGCGGGGTGCGCAGGACCACGAGGTTGGCGGAGGCCTCCGCGGAGATCAGCAGCTCCGCCGAGAGCCTGCGCATCCGCTCCTCCTTCGCCGACTCCCCCAGCGGCGCGCGCGGCGTGCGGAAGCCGCCCTCGCTGGGCACCGCGTAGATGAGGTCGCCGTCGGTGTTGCGGATCTTCACCGCGTTCAGCTCGTCCAGGTCCCGGCTGAGCGTCGCCTGGGTGACGGTCAGCCCGTCGTCGGCGAGCAGCTTCGCCAGCTGGCTCTGGCTGCGCACGGGCTGCCGGTTGAGGATGTCCACGATCCGGCGGTGGCGTGCGGTGCGGGTCTGCGGTACGGCAGGCCCGGCGTGCGGTGCGTGGTCCCGCTCCTGGCTCATCGTCGTCTCATTCTCCGGATCGTCCTTCCCCGCCCGCCGGGTGGCCGGCCTCGTCCAGGATGCCGGGGAGTGCCCCGAGGAAGGCGTCCACCGCGTCGTCCGCGAGGGTGAGCGGCGGCATGAGCCGTACGACATCGGGGGCGGGCGCGTTCACCAGGAATCCGGCGTCCTGAGCCGCCTGTTGCGCCTGCGGCGCGAGCGGCTCGGTGAGCACGATACCCAGGAGGAGCCCGGCGCCCCGGACATGGTCGACGAGCGGGTGGCCGAGCGCCTCGATGCCGGCGCGGAGCCGTTCGCCCTGGCGCTTGACGTTCTCCAGTAGTCCGTCGCGCTCGATGGCCTCCAGGACGGCGAGGGCGGCGGCGCAGACGACGGGGTTGCCGCCGAAGGTGGTGCCGTGCCCGCCCGGTGCGAGGAGGTCGGCGGCCCGGCCGAAGGCGACGGTGGCGCCGAGCGGCAGTCCGCCGCCGAGGCCCTTGGCGAGGGTGACGACGTCGGGCAGGACGCCGTCGTGCGCCTGGTACTCGAACCAGGTGCCGGTGCGGCCGATGCCGGTCTGCACCTCGTCGAGGACGAGCAGCGCGCCGGTGGCGGCGGTGATGGCGCGGGCGGCCTTGAGGTAGCCGGGCGGCGGGACGACGACGCCGTTCTCGCCCTGGATCGGCTCGATGATCACCATGGCGGTGTCCTCGGTGACCGCGGCGGCCAGGGCCTGGGCGTCTCCGTAGGGGACGTGGGTGACGTCGCCGGGCAGCGGCAGGAACGGGTCCCGCTTGCCGGGCTGGCCGGTGAGGGCGAGGGCGCCCATGGTGCGGCCGTGGAAGGCTCCGTCGGTGGCGACGACGTGGCCGCGTCCGGTCATGCGGCCGATCTTGAAGGCGGCCTCGTTGGCCTCGGCGCCGGAGTTGCAGAAGTAGACCTTGCCGTCGCGGCCGAAGAGCTGCAGCAGCCGTTCGGCGAGGGCGACGGGCGGCTCGGCGACGTAGAGGTTGGAGATGTGGCCGAGGGTGGCGATCTGCGCGGTGACGGCCTCGACGACGGCGGGGTGGGCGTGGCCGAGCGCGTTGACGGCGATGCCGCCGACGAAGTCCGTGTAGGCGGTGCCGTCGGCGTCCCACACGGTGGCGCCCTCGCCGCGGACCAGGGGCAGGCGCGGCGTGCCGTAGTTGTTCATCAGCGCGCCCTGCCAGCGCGCCGTCAGTTCCTCGTTGCTCACGACTCCCCCTGGGTGACCGGTGTGTCCGGTGTGTCGTCGGGCACGACCATGGTGCCGATGCCCTCGTCGGTGAAGATCTCCAGCAGGATCGAGTGCTGGACCCGGCCGTCGATGACGCGGGCGGTGGTGACGCCGTTGCGCACGGCGTGCAGGCAGCCCTCCATCTTCGGCACCATGCCGGAGGAGAGCTCCGGCAGGAGTTTTTCCAGCTGGGACGCGGTGAGGCGGCTGATCACCTCGTCGGAGTGCGGCCAGTCCTCGTAGAGGCCCTCGACGTCGGTGAGGACCATGAGAGTCTCGGCGTCGAGCGCCGCAGCGAGTGCCGCAGCCGCCGTATCAGCATTGACGTTGTAGACATGTCCGTCGTCCTGGGAGCGGGCGATCGAGGAGACGACCGGGATGCGGCCGTCGGCGAGCAGCGCCTGGACGGCGCCGGTGTCGAGCTCGGTGATCTCGCCGACGCGGCCGATGTCGACACGTTCGCCGTCGATCTCGGGCCGGTGCCGGGTGGCGGTGATGGTGTGGGCGTCCTCGCCGGTGAGGCCGACGGCGAACGGGCCGTGCTGGTTGAGCAGCCCGACGAGTTCGCGCTGGACCTGGCCGGCCAGCACCATGCGGACGACGTCCATGGCGTCCTCGGTGGTGACGCGCAGCCCGGCCTTGAACTCGCTGACGATGCCGTGCCGGTCGAGGGCGGCGCTGATCTGCGGGCCGCCGCCGTGCACGACGACGGGCTTGAGTCCGGCGTGCCGCAGGAAGACGACGTCCTGGGCGAAGGCGGCCTTGAGGTCCTCGTCGACCATGGCGTTGCCGCCGAACTTGATGACGACGGTCTTGCCGTGGTGCCGGGTCAGCCAGGGCAGCGCCTCGATGAGGATCTGCGCCTTGGGCAGCGCGGTGTGCTTCCGCGTGGGTGTGTCGCTCATGAGGAGTAGGCGCTGTTCTCGTGGACGTAGTCGGCGGTGAGGTCGTTGGTCCAGATGGTGGCGGTGGCGTCGCCGGCGCCGAGGTCGGCGACGATGTGCACCTCGCGGTAGCGCATGTCGACCTTCTCGCGGTCCTCGCCGACGCCGCCGTTCTTGCACACCCAGACGCCGTTGATGGCGACGTTCAGTGCGTCGGGCTCGAAGGCGGCCTGCGTGGTGCCGATCGCGGAGAGCACCCGGCCCCAGTTGGGGTCCTCGCCGTGGATCGCGCACTTGAGGAGGTTGTTGCGGGCGATGGAGCGGCCCACCTCCACGGCGTCGTCCTCGGTGGCGGCATGGACCACCTCGACCCTGATGTCCTTGCTGGCGCCCTCGGCGTCGCGGATCAGCTGCTGCCCGAGGTCGTCGCAGACGGCCCGTACGGCCTCGGCGAAGGTGCCGTACTCGGGGGTGACGCCGGAGGCGCCGGAGGCGAGCAGCAGCACGGTGTCGTTGGTGGACATGCAGCCGTCGGAGTCGACCCGGTCGAAGGTGACCCGGGTGGCGTCGCGCAGGGCGCGGTCCAGGCTCTCGGCGTCGAGGTCGGCGTCGGTGGTGAGGACGACGAGCATGGTGGCGAGGCCGGGGGCGAGCATGCCGGCGCCCTTGGCCATGCCGCCGACGGTCCAGCCGTCGCGGGTGACGACGGACGTCTTGTGGACGGTGTCGGTGGTCTTGATGGCGATGGCGGCCTTCTCGCCGCCGTGCTCGGTGAGCTGGCCGGCGGCGGTCTCGACGCCGGGGAGCAGCTTGTCCATGGGGAGCAGGACGCCGATGAGTCCGGTGGAGCAGACGGCGATCTCGCCGGCGCCGGTGCCGAGGACCTCGGCGGCCTTCTCGGCGGTGGCGTGGGTGTCCTGGAAGCCCTTGGGTCCGGTGCAGGCGTTGGCCCCGCCGGAGTTGAGGACGACGGCGGTCAACTGCCCGCTCTTGAGGACCTGTTCGGACCAGAGCACCGGGGCGGCCTTGACGCGGTTGGAGGTGAAGACACCGGCGGCGGCGCGGCGGGGACCGTTGTTGACCACGAGGGCCAGGTCGGGGTTGCCGTTCTCCTTGATCCCGGCGGCGATGCCCGCCGCCGTGAATCCCTTCGCTGCCGTCACACTCACGGCGCAACTCCGATCGTCGTCAGCCCGGTGGTCTCGTCGAGACCCAGGGCGATGTTCATGCTCTGGACGGCACCGCCGGCGGTGCCCTTGGTCAGGTTGTCGATCGCGGCGATGGCGATGATGCGTCCCGCGTCGGCGTCGTGGGCGACCTGCACGGCCACGGTGTTGGAGCCGTACACGGAGGCCGTGGCCGGCCACTGGCCCTCGGGCAGCAGGTCGACGAAGGGTTCGTCGGCGTAGGCCTTCTCGTAGGCTGCCCGCACGGCGTCCGCGCCGACGCCGGGCCTGGCCGCGGCGGTGCAGGTGGCGAGGATGCCGCGGGGCATCGGCGCGAGGGTCGGCGTGAAGGAGACGGTGACCCGCTCCCCCGCCGCGGCGGAGAGGTTCTGGATCATCTCCGGGGTGTGCCGGTGGCCGCCTCCGACGCCGTAGGGCGACATGGAGCCCATGACCTCGCTGCCCAGCAGGTGCGGCTTGAGCGCCTTGCCGGCGCCGGACGTGCCGGAGGCGGCGACGATCACCGCCTCGGCCTCGGCGAGTCCGGCCGCGTAGGCCGGGTAGAGGGCGAGCGAGACGGCCGTTGGGTAGCAACCGGGCACCGCGATGCGCCTGGACCCCTCCAGCGCGGCGCGGCGGCCCGGCAGTTCGGGCAGGCCGTAGGGCCAGGTGCCGGCGTGCGGGGAGCCGTAGAAGCGTTCCCAGTCGGCGGCGTCGGAGAGCCGGAAGTCGGCTCCCATGTCGATCACGAGCACGTCGGGGCCGAGCTGCTCGGCGACGGCGGCGGACTGCCCGTGCGGCAGGGCGAGGAAGACCACGTCGTGCCCGGCGAGGACCTCCGCGGTCGTCGGCTCCAGGATCCGTCCGGCCAGCGGTCGCAGGTGCGGCTGCAGCGCACCGAGCGGCTGCCCGGCGTTGGAGTTGCCGGTCAGGGCGCCGATCTCGACCCCGGGGTGGGCCAGGAGCAGACGCAGCAGTTCCCCGCCCGCATATCCGCTCGCCCCGGCCACTGCCACTCGTACCGTCATGGAACCTCCTCCTGAGAGGCATGACTATACGCTTGCCCGCAGTTTTATGCAACGAAATGCGGGAGGCACAGCCGCACGGCAGTGCGACGCCGGGGCGCGCACACCGACCCCTCCAGGGCCCGGCACCGGGGCCCGCGCCCGGTCGCGGCAGGATGGTGCGCGGGAAGGAGGACCGCATGGAGGAGTTCTGGCCGGTGCCGGACGTGCTGGCGTTCCTGCGGGGGACGTGGCGGGTGGAGCGGGTCGTGCGGGACATGGCGAGCGGGGAGACCGGCACGTTCGCCGGGACCACCGCCTTCCTGCCGGATCCGGCGGGCGGGCTGCGGCACGAGGAGGCCGGCGCGTTCACCTGGCGCGGGGAGACCCGCCCGGCCGAGCGGACGCTGCACTTCCTGCCGGGGCCGCACGGCACCGCCGACGTGCGGTTCGCCGACGGCCGCCCGTTCCATCACCTGGATCTGACCGCGGGACGGCACCTGGCCGACCACCCCTGCTCGGCGGATCTCTACCGGGGCGAGTTCACCGTGCGCGATGCGGACCACTGGCGGACCGTGTGGCGGGTGCGCGGCCCCGCCAAGGACCTGGAGCTCACCACCGGCTACGCGCGCAGCGGCTGAACGGACACCGGGTCCAGGCGCAGGCTCCAGCGGCCCGCCCGTCCGGCGACGGTGGTCGTCGACAGGGAGCGGACGTCGATGCTCCAGTACGTCGCGGGCGGCGCATTCAGCACGTACACCAGGGCGGCCCGGATGACGGAGGGCTCGGCCACCGCGACGACCCGGCACCCGTCCTCGGCGGGCCGGGTGTCCAGCCAGCCGCCGACGCGGGCGATGAAGTCGAGCAGCGACTCCCCGCCGTGGGCGGTCGAGCGCGGGTCGGCGAGCCAGGCGTCCACGGCCTCCGGTTCCCGCGCCATGGCCTCGCCCAGGCTCATCCCCCGCCAGCGGCCCATGTCGCAGTCGCGCAGGGCGAGCTGCACGAGGGGGGCGTAGCCGAGGCCGTCGCCCGTGGCCCGGCTGCGCGGGTTCGGGGAGCAGTAGCGCAGGTCGGACGCGGCGAGCGGGAGCAGTTCGTGAGCCACGCGCTGCACTTCGTGCCAGCCGGCCTGGCCCAGGGGCCGGTCGTCCTGGAAACGCTCGGTGAGCAGCGAGGAGCTCCCCGCGGCGGCGACGAACGTGACCCGGACTGCCATGCCGCGATGGTCGGCCCGGGAAGTCGGCAGGTCAAGGGGCACAGCCCGGCCGTCACCCCAGGTGACAGCGACCGTACCCACCGGTCAGGACCTGTCGGGCAAAAGCCCCGAAAGTGCTGGTGGGCGCCGTGGTGCCGGCCGTTCGGGCGCGAGGGCCGTCGGCGGGGCGGGCCGGTCCGGTGGCCGGAAATCGCCGCTGACGGTCCCGGTGGCCGCGCTGGCGCCGGCGCACGAGCCCGTCCGGCTCACGGCGCACAGCGTGACCGGGCTGCTGTGGGTGGCCGCCGGTTCGCAGTTCCTGGGGCTGGTCCTCTGGTACCGGGGCATGGCCGTGATCGGCATCCCGCGGGCCAGCCGGCTGCAACTGGCGCAGCCGCTGCTGACCCTGGTGGTCGGTACTGCTGCTGGGCGAGCACCTGCCGGTGGCCGCGCCGCTGACGGCGGCGGCGGTGCTGGTGTGCATCGCCGTCACCCGGCGGGCGCGCGGGTGAGGGCCGTACCGCCTCGCGCAAGCGGCGTCCGGCCCGCTGCCGGGCGGCGGTCCCGGCCGTAGACTCGTCAGGACGGAACGCTGCTCCCGCACGTGATGAGGAGAGACCGATGCGCGCAACCGTGGGCGACCAGCTTGTCCAGCACGGCAGGGTGGTCGGTCAGCACGACAAGGTCGGCGAGATCGTCGAAGTGATGGGTCCGGAGGGCAGCCCGCCCTACCGGGTGCGCTTCGAGGACGGGCACGAGACCGTGTGCTCGCCCGGGCCCGACTCCGAGATCCGGCACAGGGTGCACCACCAGCACTAGGCTCTTTCGTTTGATCAGGCCGGGGGGTCCGCCGGCCGGCCGTAGTGGTCGGCGACCACCCGGGCCATCGCCCCGGCCGGGTCCGCCGCCACCTCCCGCGCGGCGAAGTACACGTGCCCGCGTGCCTCCGGGTGGCGGGCGGCGAGCGTGAGGTGCCGGGACAGTTCGGCCGGGTCCTGCCAGGCCGCGGGCTGGGCCGGATCGCCGGCCTTGTACAGCGCCTCGCCCACGTACAGGCGGGTGCCGGTACCGCGGACGGTCTCGGCCCACCAGGGGAGCAGCTTCGCGTAGTCGGCCGCGGGAAAGCCGATGTTCCAGTACAGCTGCGGGCAGATGTAGTCGATCCAGTTCTCGCGCGCCCACCGGCGCGTGTCCGCGTACAGGTCGTCGTAGGTCTGCACGCCCGCGGTGGTGTCCGAGCCGAGGGGGTCGGTCCCGGCGTTGCGCCACACGCCGAACGGGCTGATGCCGAACCGGGTGCCGGGCCGGATCTGCTTGATCCCGGCCGCCGTCTCACGCACCAGCCGGTCGATGTTGTCCCGCCGCCAGGCGGCCCGGGTCGGGAAGCCGCCGCCGTGGGCGTCGTAGGCGGCGGTGTCGTCGAAGATCTGGCCCGGGACGGGATACGGGTAGAAGTAGTCGTCGAAGTGCACCGCGTCGACCGGGTAGCGGCGCACCGCGTCGAGCATCGCCTCCCGGACGAACGCCCGGACCTCGGGCAGCCCCGGGTTGTAGTAGAGCCGCCCCCCGTACCGCACGACCCAGCCGGGGTGGCGGCGGGCGGGGTGCGAGGGCAGCAGCCGGCCGGGATCGGCGTGCAGGGCGACGCGGTAGGGGTTGAACCAGGCGTGCAGTTCCAGTCCCCGGGCGTGGGCCTCCTCGACGGCCGTGCCCAGCGGGTCCCAGCCGGGATCCCCGCCCTGGGTGCCGGTGAGGTACTGCGACCAGGGCTCGTGGGGCGAGGGCCACAGGGCGTCGGCGGTGGGCCGTACCTGGAGGATCACCGTGTTCAGCCGCCGGCGCACGGCGGTGTCGAGGTGGGCGATCAGCTCCGCCCGCTGGCGTGCGGCGCTCAGTCCCGGCGCGGAGGGCCAGTCGCGGTTGCTCACGGTCGCGACCCAGACGCCTCGCATCTCCCCGCCGGCGGCGCCGCCCCGCTCCGGCCCCGCGGCGGGCGCCGGCTCCCGCCGGCCGCGCGCCGTCGACGCCTCCGGCAGCATGGTCAGCACGGACAGTGCCGCCGCCGCGAACGTCCTGCGTGACACTTGTCGCATACGTACGCCCCGAAAACACAGCGGATCCGCCGGTCGCGGACCGTTCAGTGCCCCAGGATGCCCGACCCCGGCGATCGATCATCGATACCTCGGAGTAACGTGCACGAACGGAGCAGGCACCGGGACCCGGCAACCTGCCACCGCCATAACGGATGAGTCGCCCGAACAAGAGCGAAAGGGACGATGTGACCGACATCGAACGCGTCGGAGTGGTGGGCTGCGGTCAGATGGGCGCGGGAATCGCCGAGGTGTGCGCCCGGGCCGGCCTGGACGTGATGGTCGCCGAGACGACCGGCGAGGCCCTGGAGTTCGGCCGCACCCGGCTGTTCACCTCCCTGTCGAAGGCGGCCGAGCGCGGCAAGATCACCGAGGAGGAGCTGGAGGCCACGCAGGCCCGGCTGACCTTCACCACGGACCTCGGCGAGTTCGCCGACCGTGACCTGGTGATCGAGGCCGTCGTGGAGAACGAGCAGGTGAAGACCGAGATCTTCCAGGTGCTCGACCAGGTGGTGACCCGCCCGGACGCGATCCTCGCCTCCAACACCTCCTCCATCCCGCTGGTGAAGCTGGCGGTGTCCACCGCGCGGCCCGACCACGTGATCGGCATCCACTTCTTCAACCCGGCCCCGGTGCAGCGGCTGGTCGAGCTGATCCCGGCGCTGACCACGTCCGAGGGCACCCTCGGCCGCGCCCAGCTGTTCACCGAGAAGGTGCTGGGCAAGCACGCCATCCGCGCCCAGGACCGCTCCGGTTTCGTGGTGAACGCGCTGCTGATCCCCTACCTGCTCTCCGCGATCCGGATGTTCGAGTCCGGCATCGCCAGCCGTGAGGACATCGACAACGGCATGGAGATGGGCTGCGCCCACCCGATGGGCCCGCTGAAGCTGTCGGACCTGATCGGCCTGGACACGGTCGCCTCGGTCGCGTACTCGATGTACGAGGAGTACAAGGAGCCGCTGTACGCCGCTCCTCCGCTGCTCCAGCGCATGGTCGACGCGGGGCGCCTGGGCCGTAAGACCGGCTCGGGCTTCTACACCTACGACTGATCCTCCCGCCCTACGACTGACCCTCCCGCCCGGCGCGGGGAGCCTGCCCGCCGCCCCCGGGGTCCGGCACCGCGTGCATCCGGTGCCGGACCCCGGGGCGGCTGCGCCGTCGGCGCGTGCTGGGCCGGCCGCCGTCAGGGCATGGCGTCGTGGCCCAGGCGGAGGTGGTGCAGCAGCAGTAACGCCGCCGCCATCGAGCCGCCGGGGACCTCCCCGTGGGCGACCAGGTCGGGGACCAGTTTGAGGGGCACCCACTCACGGCGGTCCGACTCGAAGTCGTCGACGGGGTGGCCGACGTACTCGCCCTCGTCGGCCCAGTAGACGTGGTGCCGGGCGTCGGTGAGGCCGTTGGACGGCTCCACGGTCAGCAGGTGGCGCAGCGGGCCGGGCCGCCAGCCCGTCTCCTCCTCCAGTTCCCGCGCCGCGGCCCCGGCCACCTCCTCGCCGTCCTCGACGACGCCCGCCGCCAGCTCCCACCCCCAGCTGTCGGTGATGAAGCGGTGGCGCCAGAGGAGGAGGACCTCGTTGGCCTCGTTCACCACGGTGGCGACGGCGACGGGCCGCAGCCGAATGAGGAAGTGGTCGAGGTGCCGGCCGTCCGGGAGTTCGACGTCCGCGAGATTCACCTGGAACCAGCGGTTGGCATACACAGTTTTTTCGTTCTGCTTCGTCCACTGCACGGTTCTGCCACCTTCCGATGAGTAAGGGGCAATATCGCAGCAGGAACAACCCGGCAGCAGGCGCACGGGTGGCCGCCCGCGATGCAGTGGACAGCGCTCGGTAGGCGCACGCAGGAGCGCGCGGGGCCGGGAACGCGTCGGCCCGGCCGTGGAGGCCCGCGCCTACAGCGGCACGCGCAGGGCCCCGTCGATGAGTTCGGCGGCTTCGTCCGTGCCGGCGCAGCCGCTGCGCACCAGGTGGTCCCGGACCGCGCGCAGGCGGTCGCGCAGGCGCTGCGACTCCATCCCGCGGGCCTGCTCGGCCATCTCCACCGCGATCGCGACCGCCCTGTCGGCGTTGCCCTGGCGCAGTTCGATGGTGCTCAGCATGGCCAGCCGGTGCACCCGGCCCCGGTCGTGCGCGGGGGTGTCCACGGCGGCCGCCGCGTGCTCCCCGGCCGCCGCCAGCTCGCCCAGGCTGAGCAGCGCCTCCGCCACCTGCACGTTGACCAGGCCGGGCTGGACATACCCGGTCTCCTCGGGTTCATGACCGCGCCGGATCCGTTCGGCGGCCTGCTCGGCGCGCCGGATGCAGGCCAACGCACTGCTGCCGTCGCCGAGATGGGCGTACGCCTTCGCCTGCATCGCGTACAGGTCGGAGGCGAGCGCGGGGGTGATGTGGGTACCTGCGGCGCGCAGCGCGGCCTCCGCGAAGGCGACGGACTGGCGGAACTCCCGCATGAACAGCGACTGGTTGACGAGCAGCGCGATGACGTACGCACCCAGTCCCCGGTCCCCGCTGGCCTTGGCGAGCCGGAGCGCCTGGTGGAAGTAGCGCTGGGCGAGGCCGTGGGCGTCGGAATCGTAGGCGCAGATGCCGGCGATGGCGACCAACCCGCCGGTGGCGCGGTGCAGTTGACGGCCGGTGGAGTCGGTGTAGCTGCCGCGCAGCAGCGGCGCCGCCTCGGCGTTGAGGAAGCCGACGATGCGGGCGCGGGTCGCCACTCCCCCGGCCTTGCGGTACAGCTGCTCGTAGTGCGCGCGGGCCGCCCGCAGCATGGACAGGTCGCCGGCCGTGACCCGGTGGCGGCCGCCGCGGGAGACGTCCACGTCCTCGGGCGGGTTCTCCCACTCCCACACGGGCATGACCGCGGGCGTGCCCGTGACGGCAGGGGCGCCCATCAGATGGGGGCGCTGCTGCTGGTCGGACCGCCACAGCGCGGTGGCCCGCTCCACGAACCCGGACAGCGAACCGGTGTGCGGGGCGGACGGTTCGCCGGGGACGCCGAGACCGACGTCGTCGAGGGTGACGGGGCGGTGCAGCCGCCGGGCGAGCACCTCGCAGATCAGGTCGGGCACCTGGCCCCGGGGGCGCTGGCCCTTCAACCAGCGGGCCACCGCGGTGTGTTCGTATCTCAGGGACAGTCCCCGCGTGCGGCCCGCCTGGTTGACGTGGGCGGCCAGGCCCGCGTGGGAGATCCCCGCTTCGTCCAGGATCGCGTCGAGCAGAGTGTTGGGCTGCATGTCGGGCCCCCCGGTGACTCAGTGCCGGACAGAGTAGTGGCACCGCGTTCACACGGGGTGTGAACCGAGTGCTCGAATCCGTAGGGTGTGCGCGCTGTCGCGGAGAGTTTCCGGCCGCTTGACTGAAGGGCCTCGAAAGAGGCCGGCCGGGCCGTCGGCTCCCCCTCGTACAGTGCGACGGCCCGATCCCGCCGTCCGCCCAGCTGCCTGCCCGACATTCCGTGGCGGGGCGGACGGCGTACGGCCCTGTCCCGGACCGCGCGCGGCGGCACGGTACGCGGCACGGCCGCTCACGGCGCGGGGCGGTGCCCGGGCGAGGCGACGTCGCGGGGAGGCGGGCGCGGGCCCGACAGGTGGTGCGGCTTGCTCAGGTCCGCCGCGCACCCGGCGCGGTGCGCGGGCTGCGGCGGGCGTTCGCTGGTGAGGACGAGCAGGGCCACGTCGTCCTGGGGCGGCCCGCCGGTGTGAAGCATCAGCGCCGTCAGGACGGTACGCAGGACGCCCTGCGGGGTGAGCGGGGTGTCGCGGGCGGCGTCGGCGAGGACCCGCTCCAGCGGGAAGAACCGGCCGTCGGCGTCACGGGCGTCCTCGGCGCCGTCGGTGTGCAGCACGACGGCGGTGCCGGGGAGCAGTGGCGGGCAGCGGACGGCCGGCAGCTCGGGCGGCAGGGGGAAGAGGCCGAGCGGCGGCAGCGGGTCGGTCCGGGCGAGTGCTTCGACGCCTGTGCCGCTCAGCAGTCGGGGCCAGGGGTGGCCGCAGTTGAGGGCCCGGGTGGTGCCGTCGGGGAGGATCTCCAGCAGCAGGACGGTGACGAAGTCCTCGTCGGGCGGGTCTGCGTGGCCCGGGGCGGCGGGTTCCTCCCCCGTCCGGGCCCGGATGCGGCGGGCCATCGCCCGCTCCAGCCGGCGCAGCACTCCGGCCAGGTCCCGCTCGTCGTGGGCCGCCTCGCGGAAGCAGCCGAGGACGGTGGCGGCGGTCCCGGCGGCGTCGGGTCCGTGTCCGCGCACGTCGCCGATGACGGCGCGCACGCCGTGTTCGGTGGCGACCACCTCGTAGAGGTCGCCACCGATCCGGGCCGCGGTGTCGGCGGACAGCTGGATCGCGGCGACGGCCAGTCCGTCGACGCGGGGCGGGGGCGGCCGCAGCAGCACGCTGTGCGCGGCCTCGGTCGCCCGGCGGGCCCGGCGCAGTTCCCGCAGCAGGGTGCGGCGGACGTGCAGCACGATGCCGGTGCCGATGGCGCAGAGCACGGCGCTGCTGACGAGCCGGGCACTGAGCCGCTCGTCGTGGGCGAGGGGGCAGGTGAGCCGGTGGGCGACCGCGGCGGCGGCCCAGGCCGTGGGGACGCCGACCGCGAGCAGCCGACTCCCCCGGGTCGTCTCCGGGGTACGGGTGGCCGGGAACCGGCCGGGGCGGCGACGACGGGGCGCGCGGACGGGCACCCGTGTGGTGGTCGGGGTCCGTCCCCTGCGGGGCACCCCAGCCTTGAAGCGGATCATGCAGCCGGCCCCCCAGATAGGCCTCTGACAGCGCGCGGACCGGCCCCGTGAGGCCGGTCCGATTCTGTCGACCGCTGCACCGCATCCGGACGTATCACCCGGAATTGTCACCCGAATGAGTGAGGTGACCGGGGGGAGGGAGCAGAAGGGGCGCACATGCTCCCGAGGCAAGCCCCGGGTGCACGCGCGCCCCCCGGTGCGCTCAGGCGCGCAGGACCGCTCCGGTGCGCTCGCCCGCCAGGGCGACCGCCGACTCCCGGGCCGCCGACGCCTCGTCGACGGTCAGCGTCCGGTCGGCCGCGCGGAACCGCAGCGCGTACGCCAGGGACTTGCGGCCCTCGCCCAGCTGCTCGGCGTTCTCGTAGACGTCGAACAGGCGGATGGACTCCAGCAGTTCACCGGCGCCCTCGCGCAGCGCGGCCTCCACGTCGGCCGACGGCACGAACGCGTCCACGACGAGCGCGACGTCCTGCGTGGCGACCGGGAACGTGGAGATGGCCGGCGCCTGCGGGATGTCCTCGCCGGCACCCGCCACCGCGTCCAGATCCAGTTCCGCCGCGCAGGTGCGCTCGGGCAGCCCCAGGGTCTTCAGGACGCCCGGGTGCAGCTCACCGGCGTGGCCCACGACCCGCTCGGCGCCGTCGACGACGACCGCGAGCTCCGCGCAGCGGCCCGGGTGCCAGGGCCCGTACTGGCCCTTGCGGACGATCAGCTCGGCGCCGGCCTCGCGGGCGACGGTCCGGGCGGCCTCGACCGCGTCCGCCCAGTCGGCCGGGCGGCCCTTGCCCCACCAGCCGTCCCGCTCTCGGGCACCGGCGAGGACCACCGCGACGTGCCGCGGCTGCTCCGGCAGGGCGGCGTCCAGCCCGGCGAGTTCCTCGTCGGTGGGCCGCCGGTCCACGGGCAGCCGGACGGCCTTCCGCTGCTCGGCGCGCGGGTGGAAGACCAGGCCGGTCTCGAAGAGGGCCAGGTCGTGGGAGCCGCGGCCGTCGTTGCGCCGCAGCGCGCCGAGCAGACCCGGCAGCAGCGAGGTCCGCAGGGCGGGCTCCTCGTCGCTGAGCGGGTTGGTCAGCCGCACCACGCGGCGGGCGGGGTCGTCGGCGGCCAGGCCGAGCTGGTCGAAGACCTGCTCGCTGACGAACGGGTAGTTCGGCGCCTCGACGTATCCGGCGCCGGCCAGGGCCCGGCCGATGCGGCGGTGCAGCCGCTGCCGGCCGCTCAGGCCGCGCCCGGCGGGCGGCCGGGGCAGGGTGGCGGGCAGGTTCTCGTAGCCCTCCAGCCGGATGACCTCTTCGGCCAGGTCGTTGGGGTCGGTGAGGTCGGGCCGCCAGGACGGCACGGTCACGATCAGCTCGTCCTGGCCGTAGACGTCGCAGCCCACCTCCTGCAGCCGCCGGACGACCGTCTCCCGCCCGTAGGCGACGCCCGCCACCTTGTCCGGGTGGTTCGCCGGGAGGGTGATGGTGCGCGGCGCGCTGGGCGCGACGACCTCGGTGACCCCGGCCTCGGCGGTGCCGCCGGCCAGCAGCACGAGCAGGTCGACGGTGCGCTGCGCGGCAGCGGCGGCGGCCTGCGGGTCGACGCCCCGCTCGAAGCGCCGGGACGCCTCGGAGGACAGCCGGTGGCGCCGGGCGGTGCGGGCGACGGACACCGCGTCGAAGTGCGCGGCCTCGATGACCACGTCGGTCGACGCGCCGCCGCCTCCGTTGCCGTCGGCGATCTCCGTGTCGGCGCCGCCCATGACACCGGCGAGGCCGATCGGCCCGCGGTCGTCGGTGATCACCAGGTCCTCGGCGTCCAGGGTGCGTTCGACACCGTCGAGGGTGGTGAGCTTCTCGCCCGGCTCGGCGCGGCGCACCCCGATGGTGCCCTGGACCTGGGCGCGGTCGTAGGCGTGCAGCGGCTGGCCGAGCTCCATCATCACGTAGTTGGTGATGTCGACGGCCAGCGAGATCGGGCGCATGCCGACCTTCTGCAGGCGGCGCTGGAGCCAGATCGGGGAACGCGCCTCGGGGCTCAGACCGGTCACCGTGCGGGCCGTGAAGCGGTCGCAGCCGGCCGGGTCGGAGACCTTGACCGGGTAGCCGAAGGCGTTCGGGCCGGGCACGTCGAGCAGGGCCGGGTCGCGCAGCGGCAGACCGTAGGCGGTGGCGGTCTCACGGGCCACGCCGCGCAGCGACAGGCAGTAGCCGCGGTCGGGGGTGACGGCGATGTCGAGGACCTCGTCGACCAGTTCGAGCAGCTCGATGGCGTCCTTGCCGACCTCGGTCTCCGGCGGCAGCACGATGATGCCCTTGCTGCCGTCGTCGCCCATGCCCAGCTCGTCGCTGGAGCAGATCATGCCGTGCGAGACCTTGCCGTAGGTCTTGCGGGCGGAGATCGCGAAGCCGCCGGGCAGCACGGCGCCCGGGAGGACCACGACGACCTTGTCGCCAACGGCGAAGTTCCGGGCGCCGCAGACGATCTCCTGCGGTTCACCGGTGCCGTTGGCCGTTCCGACGTCGACGGTGCAGAAGCGGATCGGCTTCTTGAAGCCCTCCAGCTCCTCGATGGTCAGCACCTGACCGACGACCAGCGGGCCCTTGAGGTCGGCGCCGAGGTGCTCGACGGTCTCGACCTCGAGGCCCGCGGCGATCAGCTTGGCCTGTACGTCACGGCCGGTCTCGGTGGCCGGCAGGTCGACGTACTCCCGCAGCCAGGAAAGCGGGACCCGCATCAGATCTCCATCCCGAACGGCCGGGTGAACCGGACGTCACCCTCGACCATGTCTCGCATGTCCTCGACGTTGTGGCGGAACATCAGCATCCGCTCGATGCCGAACCCGAAGGCGAAGCCGCTGTACTTCTCGGGGTCGACGCCGCAGGCGGTGAGCACCCGCGGGTTGACCATGCCGCAGCCGCCCAGCTCGATCCAGCCCTCGCTGGAGCAGGTGCGGCAGGGACGGTCGGGGTTGCCGACGGACGCGCCCTTGCAGACGTAGCAGAGCATGTCCATCTCGGCGCTCGGCTCGGTGAAGGGGAAGAAGTTCGGCCGCAGCCGGGTCGTCATGCCCTCGCCGAACAGGGACTGCACCATGTGGTCCAGCGTGCCCTTGAGGTCCGCCATGGTGAGGCCCTCGTCGACGGCGAGGAGCTCCACCTGGTGGAAGACGGGCGTGTGGGTCGCGTCCAGCTCGTCGGTGCGGTACACGCGGCCGGGGCAGATCACGTACACCGGCAGCTCGCGGTCGAGCAGCGAGCGGATCTGCACCGGGGAGGTGTGAGTGCGCAGGACGACGCCGGACTCGGTGCCGCCCTCGGGGCCCTGCACGAAGAAGGTGTCGTGCTCGCCGCGGGCGGGGTGGTCGGGGCCGATGTTGAGGGCGTCGAAGTTGAACCACTCGGCCTCGACCTGCGGACCCTCGGCCACCTCGTAGCCCATGGCCACGAAGATGTCCTCGATGCGCTCCGACAGGGTGGTCAGCGGGTGCCGGGCACCCGGGGCCGTCCGGTCGTAGGGCAGCGTGACGTCCACGGACTCCTCGACCAGGACGCGGGCGTCCCGCTCGGCCTCCAGCTCGGCCTGGCGGGCGGCGAGGCCCTTGTTCACGGCACCGCGCGCCTGGCCCACCCGCTTGCCGGCCTCGGCCTTGGCGTGCGGGGGCAGGGCGCCGATCTCGCGGTTGGCGAGGGCCAGCGGGGAGGCGGGGCCGGTGTGGGCGACCTTGGCCTCGTGGAGCGCGTCCAGGGAGTCCGCGGCGGCGAAGGCGGCGAGCGCCTCGTCCCGCATGCGCTCGATCTCTTCCGGTTTCAACGCCTCGACCTCGACAGGGTCGTACGACTTATTGGGTGCCGACATCTCTTCCCGTACTTCCGATTTGTCCCCCAGTTGCCACTGGGAGGTGCCCCCGGGGCTGATGGTCCCCGCCACCGGCTCGTGCACGACACGTCCTGGCGCGGGGACACAAAGGTGCCAAGGGTCGAGTCTAACGGGGCGGGGATGGACGAAGGCGCCCGTGGGGGTCCGGGCCCGCCACTCCTAGCGCGCGGTGCGCGGCAGGTCGCGGGCGAAGGCCGGGGCCCCCACGGGCAACGTAAATCGGAACTGAGCACCGCCGGCGCGGGCCCGCCCGACCGTGATGGTGCCGCCGTGGGCCTCGACGATGCCCTTGACGATGTACAGCCCGAGTCCGGTGCCGCCGCGCTTGCTGCCCCGCCAGAAGCGGGTGAAGACGCGGTTCATGGAGTCCTCCGGGATGCCGGGGCCCTCGTCGCTCACCGTGACCGACGTGGCCGCGTGCTCGCCGTGCTCCGGTTCTCGCGGGGACGGCGCGGGCGTGAGGTCAATGGTGACCGTTCCCTCGCCGTGGCGCACGGCATTTTCCAGCAGGTTGCTCAGCACCTGGTCGATCTTGTCCGGGTCCGCCCACAGGTCGGGCAGCGGGTGCTGGATGCGCAGCAGGAACCGGTCGGCGGGCTGTCCGGCGGCCACGTACGCCTGGATGTGGCGGCCGACGGCGGCGCCGATGTCGACGGGCTGGCGGCGCACCTCCAGGCGGCCGGAGTCGATGCGCGATATGTCGAGCAGTTCGGCGATGAGCCGGGTGACCCGGTCGGCGTCCGCGTCGACGGTCTCCAGCATGAGCCGCTTCTGGTCGTCGGTGAACCGCTCCCACTTCCTGAGCAGGGTGGCGGTGAAGCCCTTGACGGAGGTGAGCGGGGAGCGCAGTTCGTGGGCGACGGTGGCGATCAGCTCGGCGTGGCTGCGCTCGGTGCGGCGGCGGGCCTCGGTGTCGCGCAGGGTCACGACGAGGCGGCGCAGCGGTCCGGTGGGCCGGGTGCGGACGTAGCGGGCGGCGACCAGGACCTCCCGACCGCCGGGCAGCAGCAGGTTGCGTTCGGGCTGGCCGTTGCGGATGGCGAGGCCGCCGTACGGGTCGGTGAGCTGCCACCAGTGGCGGCCCTCGAGGTCCTGTAAGGGCAGCGCGCTCTCGATGCGCCGGCCGAGGGCCTGTTCGGCGGGGAGGGCGGCGATGCGGACGGCGGCCCGGTTGAAGCAGATCACCCGTCCGTGTTCGTCGGCGACGACGAGTCCGTCGGGCAGCTGGTCGGGGTCGATGCCGAGGTCGCCGAGATCACCGGGCCGGGGGGCGGGCGGTCGCGCCACCTGACGTGATCCCGGTGCGCTGCCCGTGCCGACGCTCATCCCCGTACCCCGCCTCTCGACTTGCCTTGGGGGCTCTCCGAGCTGGTCACCCTACTAGTTCCCGGTGACGGAGCGGCACCCTCCGGCGGCGCGCTGTGCACGCGCCGACGCGTAGAGACATACGGCGGCGGCGGTGGCGAGGTTCAGACTCTCGGCCTTCCCGTGGATCGGGACGCGGACGACGGCGTCGGCGAGCACCCGGGTCTCCTCGGGCAGCCCCCACGCCTCGTTGCCGAAGACCCAGGCGGTGGGGCCGCCCATGGTGCCGCGGTCGAGCTCGTCGTCGATGTCGCGGTCCCCGGCGCCGTCGGCGGCGAGCACCCGGATGCCGGCGGCGCGCAGTCCGTCGACGGCCTGCTCGACGGGCACGCCGACGGCGACGGGCAGGTGGAACAGCGAGCCGACGGAGGCGCGTACGGCCTTGGGGTTGTACAGGTCGACGGAGGCGTCGGTCAGCACGACAGCCTCGGCTCCGGCGGCGTCCGCGCTGCGCAGCACCGTGCCGGCGTTGCCGGGGTCGCGGACGTGGGCGAGGACGGCGACGAGCCGGGGCCGCGCGGCGAGGATCTCCTCGAACGGGGTGTCGAGGAACCGGCAGACGCCGACCAGCCCCTGGGGGGTGACGGTGGTGGAGATGTCGGCGACGACCTGCTCGGCGGCGAGGTGGACGCGGGCGCCGGCCTCCCGGGCGGCGCCGACGATGTCGGCGTAGCGGTCGGCAGCCTCGGCGGTGGCGAAGAGTTCGACGAGGGTGGCGGCGCCGTCGGCCCGGTGCGCGGCGGCCTCCCGTACGGCCTGGGGTCCCTCGGCGAGGAACAGCCGCTCCTTGCCCCGGAAGTTCCGCTTGGCCAGCCGCCGGGCGGCCAGCACCCGGGTGGAACGGGGGGAGATCAGCTCGGGGCCGACGGGGGGCATCTTCTTCGTCACCTTCGTGGAGTCCCGGACGCGCGGCGTCGGGGACGCTTGCGCGGGCGCGCGGCGCGGGGGCCGGGGCCGCCGTCCGGTCGGGGGCGGGGCGGGGATGGACACGCGGCTGCGCGGCAGGGGACGCGGAGCCGCCGCGGGCCCGCGTCCCGTGCCGGTGCGTCGCGCAACAGCAGGACCCGCAAGCCATGCAGCCTGCGGGTCCTTCAGTCACGTCGGCTCAGGGCCGGCGGGGCGTCACGCGGCCTTGGGCGCGTTCACGTCCGCGGGCAGGGCCTTCTGCGCGACCTCGACGAGCGCGGCGAACGCCGTCGCGTCGTTCACGGCCAGCTCGGCCAGGATCTTGCGGTCGACCTCGATGTTCGCGGCCTTCAGACCCTGGATGAAGCGGTTGTACGTGATGCCGTTGGCGCGGGCAGCGGCGTTGATGCGCTGGATCCACAGCTGGCGGAAGTCACCCTTGCGCTTCTTGCGGTCGTTGTAGTTGTAGACCAGCGAGTGGGTGACCTGCTCCTTGGCCTTGCGGTACAGGCGCGAGCGCTGACCGCGGTAGCCGGAGGCCTGCTCGAGGATCGCCCGGCGCTTCTTGTGGGCGTTGACTGCCCGCTTGACGCGTGCCACTTGTTAACTCCTTGTAGCGGGGCCGCGGTTGTCGCTCACACGGCCCGAAATCGATTGGGTCCCGGTCCTGACTGTCGGACGGCGCCTGCGGGGCGCCGACGCGTCACTTGCCGAGAAGCTTCTTGATCTTCTTGGCGTCGCCCGGGGCCATCTCGGCGTTGCCGGTGAGGCGACGCGTCACACGGGACGACTTGTGCTCGAGCAGGTGGCGCTTGCCGGCGCGCTCGCGGAGCACCTTGCCGGAGCCGGTGACCTTGAAGCGCTTGCTGGCACCGCTGTGCGACTTGTTCTTCGGCATAGCGCCGTTCTCTCCTCGTCGGTGGCGCTCCGATGCCCGGTCACGAAAACCGGGCACGGTGGAGCGTCGTACTTGTTTCGGTTGCTTCCTGGGGCTCGCGCCCCGGGGAGTCACGCCTCGGCAGGCTCCTCGGCCGCCACGGCGGCCTCGGACTCCGCGGCATTCTGCGACTTGCCGGGGTTGGCCTTCGCGTCTGCCTTACGGGCTTCCTGCGCCTGGCGAGCCTCGGCCATCGCCTCGGTCTTCTTCTTGTGCGGACCGAGGACCATGATCATGTTGCGGCCGTCCTGCTTCGGGTTCGACTCCACGAACCCGAGGTCGGCCACGTCCTCCGCGAGACGCTGCAGCAGCCGGTAGCCGAGTTCCGGCCGGGACTGCTCGCGACCACGGAACATGATCGTGATCTTGACCTTGTCGCCCTGCTTGAGGAACCGGACGACGTGACCCTTCTTGGTGTCGTAGTCGTGCGGGTCGATCTTCGGCCGGAGCTTCATCTCCTTGATGACCGTGTGCGCCTGGTTCTTGCGCGCCTCACGGGCCTTCATGGCCGACTCGTACTTGAACTTCCCGTAGTCCATGAGCTTGCACACGGGCGGACGGGCGTTCGCCGCGACCTCGACCAGGTCCAGGTCGTACTCCTGCGCAAGCTCCAGTGCCTTGGCCAGCGGGACGATGCCCACCTGCTCGCCACTGGGACCGACAAGTCGCACCTCGGGAACGCGAATCCGGTCGTTGATGCGGGGCTCGGCGCTGATGGATCCTCCTCGGTAGCACCACACGGCGGTCTGGCGGACAGCCGCGTAACGTCTGTGTTCTCTCGTGAGACCTAACCGCGCCGAAGCAACAAAAATGCCCCGGACGATCACAGGCGGGTTCCTCGAACTACCGGAACACCGCCGCGGTGACCGCGGGGCGCACTTTCGGGCGGTTCGCCGTGGAGCGGCACCGCCTGACCGGTGACCCGCCGCCCTGGGGGCGGAAGGTGGGAGTTCGAAGCCTCCACTTGTGGGCCGGGCTCGCGCGCCTGAAGGCATGCGGGTCCGACCGGTCGTTACACAAGGTTAGCAGCTCCCGGGGGGTCGCGCTAACCGCCCGGTGCGCGCCTCCTGCCGTCGGGCGGCAGGCGGGCAGCGCATATCGTGAGGGGCATGAGTGACACCCCCGCCTCGGAGACCCCCGAGACCACCCCCGACAGCCCGGACTTCGACGCCATGGCCCGCGACATCGCGGAGGTCCCGGCGGTCGAGGTGATCGTGACGGTCGCCGTGAACCTGATGAGCGCCGCCGCCGTGAAGCTGGGGCTGACCGAGGAGGGCGACCAGCACAAGGACCTCGACGAGGCACGCAAGCTGGTGCACGCGCTGGCCGGTCTGCTGGACGCGTCCACCACCGAGATCAGCTCCTTCCACGCGGCCCCGCTGCGCGACGGCCTGAAGTCGCTGCAGCTGGCGTTCCGCGAGGCCTCCCTCGTCCCGGACGAGCCGGGCCAGGGTCCGGGCGAGAAGTACACGGGCCCCCTCTACGCCTGACCGTTCGTCTCCCGCTTCGCGTGCCGGGTCCGCGTGCCGTCCCATGCCCGGACGTACAGGGGCTCGCCCGGTGGCGTCACCTCGGCCGGCAGGACGGCCAGGTCGAGGCCGCGCACCAGGCGGGCCCTCAGTGTTTCGTCGGCCGCGAGCCGCTGGGCCACGTCCCGGGCGGTGGTGGCGACGGACGCGGCCGGGTCGAGGACGAGGGCGAGGGTGCCGTCGGCCTGTCCCGGGCCGAGGTGAGCGCGCAGCACGGCGGGTTCGGCGGCGACGGCGGCGCGGACGGCGTCGGTGACCGCCGGGTCGGCCAGCGGGTCGGTCGTCGTCCGCCCCTCGGCCAGCGCGAGCAGTGCCTGGCCGGTCAGCTCGAAGGGCACCGGTCCGGCCACGTCGAGGACGACGGTGTCGGCCTTCTCGTGGGCGGCGGCCTGGAGCGCCTGGTGCAGCGGGACGGCGACGGGGCGGGCGTCCGCGTCCCAGCGGGCGAGCGCGTCGGTGGAGGTGAAGGCGGGCAGCGCGGTGCGGTTCCCGGCCTTCAGGGTGGGGACGGCCATGTCGCTCGTCTTCTCGCGCCGCAGCCCGTTCTCATCGGTCTCCACCTCCCCGAGGACGGCCACCACGGGGACCAGCAGACGGGTGCCCTCGAGGGCCTCCAGGACGGGGCCGACGGCGTCGCGGTCCTCGGCCCAGGCGGCCAGTGCCGCGCTCAGCCGGGGGTCGGCGGAGCCGTCGTCGTCGCGGTAGCCGGGGTCGGGAATGTTCTTGTTCGCCACGGTCCCCGACTGTATCGGCCGCCTGTGGCGCGCTCCGACGCGGGCGGCCGGGGGAGGGACGGTTCAGGAGGGGGTCGGCGGTGACGGAGGGCGGTGGAGGCTCGGTGCCGGTGAAGGCCCGGGAGGAAGCAGTGGGTGCCGGGCGGCCGCACGGGGTGGGCCGGGTGCGGGTGTCGGTCGCCGCCACGGACCTGGTGACCGGGGAGAGCGTCCGCTGTGGGGGCGGGGTGTTCGTCTCCGCGAGCGTCGTGAAGGCCGACATCCTGGCGGCCCTGCTGCTGCGGGCCCAGGACACCGGGCGCGGGCCCACCGCGGCGGAGCGGTCCCTGGCCGCGGCCATGATCGAGCACAGCGACAATGACGCGGCGTCGGCCCTGTGGCGCACGGTCGGCTCGGCGGCCGGGCTGGACGCGGCGTGTGCCCGTCTGGGGCTGACGGAGACGGTGGGCGGCGAGGGCGGCTACTGGGGGCTGACCCGGACCACGGCCGCCGACCGGCTGGTCCTGCTGCGCCGACTGCTCGGGCGGGACGGGGAGGAGGGCGCGGACCTGCTGGGCGGGGGTGCGCGGGCCCTCGCGCGCACCCTGATGGGACAGGTGGTCGCCGCTCAGGCGTGGGGGGTGCCGGTGGTGGCGGACGGCCCGGCGTGGGCGGTGAAGAACGGCTGGATGCCGCGCGACGCGACCGGCCTGTGGGTGGTGCACAGCTTCGGCCGCGTCACGTCCGGGGGACGGGACTGCCTGCTGACGGTGCTGTCCGACGGCCACGCGACGATGGCCGAGGGCGTCGCACGGGTGGAGGCCGCGGCCCGGGCCGCGATGGCGGCGCTGCGGCCGGCGGCGGAGGGCGGGCGACGGCCGGCCGGGTGATCCGTCCGGGGATGGTGAGGGGCGGCTCCGTGTCGGGCGGGGCGGCGCGGCGCAGTAGGCGGCGAGGGCCTGCGGTGCGGGGTGGTGCGGCGCAGAGGTCCTCGGGGACCGGCGGGGCAGTGCGGTGCAGAGGTCCTCGGGGACCGGCGGGGCAGTGCGGCGCAGTAGGCGGCAAGGGCCTGCTGCGGGGTGGTGCGGCGCAGAGGACGCCGGGGACCGGCGGGGCAGTGCGGTGCAGAGGACGCCGGGGACCGGCGGGGCAGTGCGGCGCAGAGGCCCTCGGCGGCCGGCGGGGCGGTACGGCTCAGTGGTCCTCGGGGGCCGGGCGCCGGCCGCGCCAGAGGACGACGGTGGCCACGAGGAGCACCACGCCGGCCCCGCCGGCCAGCGGGGCGGCCCAGGCGGTGGCGCCGCCGTCGGAGCCGGCGGTGTCCGGGCCGGGACCGAAGTACCGGTCGCCGTGGGACGCCGGCTCAAGGCCCTTCGGTTTGAGCCGGTCCGCGGCCCGCAGCGCGGCGGCCGGGTCGACGAAGCCGAAGCCCCGCGAGTCGTCGCGGCCGCCGGCCGGGGCGTTGCGGGCGGTGTCCGCCAGGAGGGTCTTGAGCTGCGCCGGGGTGAGGTCGGGGTGGGCCGAGCGCAGCAGGGCGACGGCGCCGGAGACGAACGCGGCGGCGGCACTGGTGCCCCAGCCCTCGTAGTACTTGCGGTCGGGATCGGCGATGATCACGTCCACCCCGGGGGCGCTGACCGTGGCGTACCAGCGGCGGGTGGAGAAGGCCGCGCGGGTGCCGTAGCGGTCGACGGCGGTGGCGGTGATCACCCCGGGGTAGGCGGCCGGGTAGGAGATGCGGTCGCCCTTCTCGCCGCCGTTGCCCGCCGAGGCGACCACGGCGACGCCCTTGCGCAGGGCGTACTGGATGGCCTCGTCCTCGCCGGAGTCGGGGTGGGCGGAGGCGGAGTCGTCGCCGAGGGAGAGGTTGATGACGTCGGCGCCGTGGTCGGCGGCCCAGCGGATGCCCTCGGCGAGGGCGTTGCCGCGGGTGCTGCGGGCCTTGGACCGGGAGGAGTCGCCGTCCTCCAGGATGACGCGGACGGGCAGGATCTTCGCCTCGGGCGCGATGCCCATGACGCCCTCGGTGTTGCCGGAGCCGTGTCCGTGGCCGGCGATGATCCCGGCCATGGCGGTGCCGTGCCGGGCCCAGGCCCGGTCGCCGGGGCCGGCGCCGAAGCCGACCAGGTCCTTGCCGGGGAGGACGTTGCGGGCCAGGTCGGGGTGGTCGGCGTCGACGCCGGTGTCGAGGACGGCGACGGTGACGCCCGCGCCCGTGGTGGTCTGCCACGCCTCCTGGGTGCGCATGGCCTCCAGGCCCCACTGGCGGGCGCGGATGCCGTCCGCGTGGGCGGGGGCGGCGGGCAGCAGGGCGAGGGCGGCGGCGAGCAGGACGCCGAGGGCGGCGGTGCCGCGCCGGGGGGTGCGGGAGAGGCTCATGAGGGTCGCTCCGTGGCCGTGCGGACGTGCCCGCGCATACCGCGTTCGACGCGGTCTGCGAGGCCCTGCGCCTCGTGCCCGAGGCCGGCCTCGGCGACCGCGCCGGTGGCGCCGGACTCCATGGCCTCCTTGGCGGACTGCGGTTCGGCGACGGTGCGGCCGTCGGCCCAGCCGGAGACGGCGTACACGACGACGGGGGCGTCGGTGAGCACGGAGATCACCCAGGCCGCCCGCTGCCGGGCGCCGAAGTCCTCGGCCGCGGTGCCCTTCGCCGTGTACGGGAGGGGCATCAGGTCGCTGCGGCCCTCCAGGCCCTCTGTGTCGAAGCGTCCGGCCAGGGCGGTCATGCCGGCGGCGTCGGCCTTGGTGAAGAGCAGTCCGACGGTGGTGACATGGCTCTGGGTGGCATCGGTGTAGGTGGCGCGCAGCAGGCGCTCGCAGCCGACGGTGCCGAGCACCTTGCGCAGCAGCGGGTCGAAGGCACCTTTGCAGCCGCTGTCGGGGGCGACGGCGATCCGGGTCCAGGTGCGGTCGGCGCCACCGGGGCCCGCCCCCTTGCCTTCGAGGGTGGGCGGGAACAGTTCGTCGACGGGGACGCTGTGCCACAGGGCACCGGCGGAGGCGAACCCGCCGCCGGTGCCGGTCTCGCCGGAGTCCCCGGCGAGCCAGCTGCCCGTGGCGGCGCCGCCGATGAGTCCCGCTCCGAGGACGAGGCAGACGGCGGCGGCCACGACCTGGGACCGGGGCCGCCGTCCGAGGAGCCGCGGCCGGGCCTGCCCGTCGTAGCCCTCGGGCTGCCCGAAGGACACGGCCGGCCGCCCGGCGGGCGGTGTGCCGCCCGGGGCCGAGGGGGCGCACCAGGACAGGGCCGGGTCCGGGGAGCCGTGGGGCGGGCCGGCCGGTGCGGTGCGGTACGCCCGCGGGTCGCCGTCGGTGCGGGTCCCTGCGGAGGCGGTGGGCCGGGGTGCGGGGACACCGGTGCCGGTGCCGGGGACGGGACGCAGGCGGGTGGTCGTCTCGGACGGCGCCTCGGGGCGGGCGGCGGGCCGGTCCGCCGGGCGGTGGGCGGGCGGCGGCGGGAGGAGGGACGTGTCCTCGGCACCGCCGCGGCGGCCGCTGTCGCCGGTCCCGTCGGCGGGGGTGTGCCGGGTGCCGGGGCCGCCGACGGCGGGCGGCGCGTCCGGGAAGCGCGCGGAGGCCCGCGGCGGGGGCGGTGCGGCGGGCCCGTCGGCGGCGGGGGCCGGGCGCGGGGCGCGGGCGCCGTGGGTGCTCGCGGGCGGGCGGGCGGACGCGGGGGCGGCCGGGGTGGCGGAGGACGGGGCAGAGGGAGGCGCGGAGGACGGGGCGGGGCCCGGGACCTCGGACGTCCTCGGGGCGGAGGGCGCGGCGTCGGGAGCCGGGGGCTGGGCCGCGGGCGCGGAGACCGGGCGGGACGGGGCGCCGGCTGCCCGGGAGGCCGGGGTGTCGGCCGGGCGGGCCGAGGTTCCGGCCGGGCGGGCCGGGGTTCCGGCCGGGTGGATCACCGGAGCTTCGGCCGGGCGGGCCGAGGTCGCGAAGACCGGGCGTGACGGGGGCGGGGAGACCCGACTGGCCCGGGCATCAGCCGCCTGGGCCCCCGCAGTTTCGGCCGGACGGGCCGGGGCATCAGCCGCCCGGAATGCCGCAGCTTCCCCCGGGCGAGCCGAGGTCGCGGTCGGGCGGGACACCGGAGCTTCGGCCGGACGGGCCGGGGCATCGGCTGCCCGGGACACCGGAGCTTCGGCGGGGCGAGCCGAGGTCGCGGTCGGCCGGGACCCCGGGGCTTCCGCCGGACGGGGCGGGGCATCGGCGGGGCGGCGCGGGGCGAAGGCGCCGGTGCCGCCCGAGGTGCGGGCGCGGGGGGCGGTGGCGGACGGCACGCCGTCGCCGGGCGCGGTGCCCCCCTCCTCCGTTCGAGGGGGATGCGACGGGCGCGGCGGTGCGGCCGGCGGCGCAGCCGGCAGAGGCGGGGCTGCAACCGGCGGAGGCGGGGCTGCGGCCGGCGGGGTGGTGGGGCGCGGGGGGTGGGAGGCGCGCTGTGCTTCCGTGCTCATGCACCCCCCGTTCCTCGTGCCCGCGTTCCTCGTCGCGGGCCGGTGTGTCGCTGTCGCACCCGGCGCGGAGCCGTCCCGGGCAGAGATACCCGCACGGGTGAGGCGTCATCCCGGCGCGGCCCGGGCCCGGTGTCCTCCGTCCGGGCGTGCGCGTCACTCTACGGCGTGATCCGGGCCGGGCGGGAACCAGTCCGCGCAGCCGCGGCATCTGCCCGGAACGTCCCCCTACCCTGCGGTAATCCTGTCTGGCAGGCTTCGTTCATGACTGTGCGCGCCTCCGACCGGGCCCGTTACGACCGGGCCACCGCCCACCTCGACGCCCCGCTGGCGATCGTGGACCTGGACGCCTTCGACGCCAACGCCGACGACCTCGTCCGCCGGGCCGGGGGCAAGCCGGTCCGGGTGGCCTCGAAGTCCGTGCGCTGCCGCGCCCTGCTCGAACGGGTCCTGGCCCGGGAGGGGTTCGCGGGGGTCATGTCGTTCACGCTCGCCGAGTCGCTCTGGCTGGCCCGGTCGGGCTGCGACGACGTGCTGCTCGCCTACCCCTCGGCCGACCGGGCCGGTTACGCCGAGCTGGCCGCCGACCCCAAGCCGGCGGCGGCGGTCACCGTGATGATCGACGACCCGGCCCAGCTGGACCTGATCGACTCCGCGCGCGCCGGCGGGGGCGAAGTGGTGCGCGTGTGCCTGGAGTTGGACACGTCGTTGCGGCTGTTCGGCGGCCGGGTGCGGGTCGGCGCCCGGCGTTCCCCGCTGCACTCCCCCGCCGAGGTCGCCGAGGTGGCGCGGGCGGTGGCCCGGCGCCCCGGGTTCCGGGTCGTGGGCCTCATGGCGTACGAGGGGCATGTCGCGGGCGTCGGCGACGCGGTGGCGGGCAGGCCGCTGCGCTCGCGGGCGGTGCGGCTGATGCAGGCCGCGGCCCGGCGCGAACTGGCCGAGCGGCGCGCGGCGGTGGTGCGGGCGGTGCGGGAGGTCGTCCCGGACCTGGAGTTCGTCAACGGCGGCGGCACGGGCAGCGTGCAGCACACGGCCGGGGAGGACGCCGTGACGGAGGTCGCGGCCGGGTCGGGGCTGTACGTGCCGCGGCTGTTCGACAACTACACGTCGTTCACCGGCCGTCCGGCGGCGCTGTTCGCCCTGCCGGTCGTGCGGCGCCCGGGGGTCGGCGCGGTGACCGTGCTGGGCGGGGGCTACCCGGCGTCGGGCGCGCCGGGCGCCGACCGGCTGCCGGTGCCGTATCTGCCCGAGGGGCTGCGCTACGACCCCCAGGAGGGTGCCGGTGAGGTGCAGACGCCGCTGCTGGGCTCCCCGGCGGACGACCTGCTGATCGGTGACCGGGTGTGGTTCCGGCACGCCAAGGCGGGTGAGCTGTGCGAGCGGTTCGACGCGCTGCATCTGGTCGAGGGCGACACGGTGACGGACACCGTGCCGACATATCGCGGTGAGGGCATGACGTTCCTCTGACGCCCGGGGTGCCCCGGCGGGCCCGTGAGGGCCGGGGTGCTCAGTGCGGGGTACTCACTCCGTGGGGCCGATGCTGCTGCCGACCCCGCCGCCGCTGCCGGTGTCGCCGATCGTGCGGATGCCGCGGGTGATGCGGTCCATGTCCGTCACGGGCGGCGCGTCCTCCCCTGCGTCGACGACGTAGCGGACGAGGACCGGGGACTCCGTGCCGACGCTGGAGGGGAACACCATCGACTGCACGTACCCGCCGGGGCCCTTGGCCGTCTTGACGCGCCAGCGCACGAGGTAGCCGGCCCGGCCCGCCACCGCGACCGGACCGGACTTCACGGTGGTGTGGGACGTGATGCCGCCGTAGGGGCGGTTGCCGATGAGGTCGCGGTCGAAGGCGTCGTCGGCCGCGTCGGAGATGTCCTCCTTGGCGAGCCGCTCGGGCGACGTCTTGTCGCTGCCGGTCACGGTGCGGGAGATGACCATGCCGTGCCGGCAGACCGAGCCCTCCCCGGGGCAGTCGTAGGTGCCGTCGGTGGTCATGATCACGTCGTCCTCGGCGATGTGCCGGGGCCGGACCCAGCCGTCGAGAAGCGGGAAGGTCACGCCGTTGAGCTGGTCCTCGACGACCGCCGGGTCGTCGGCGGACGGCGCGGAGGCGGAGGCGGAGGGCGACGGTGTGCGGCTGGGCGGGGCGGCGGCGGACGAGGTGGTGGTGGGCCCGGTCCGTACCGAGGTCCGGCCGTCGTCCTCGCGCAGGAGCACCACCCCGGTGACGATCGCGGCGACGAGCACGGCGCCCGCCGTGACGACGGCGATCACCCGGGCGCGGCCCGCCCCGCCCGTCCCGCCAGGACCGCCCGTCCCGCCAGGACCGGCGGTCCCGCCATGGCCGACCGGACCGGCCGGAGCCGGCACCGGACCCCCCGGGGCTCCCGGCACTCCCGGTGCCCCCGCGGCCCCGGGGGCGCGCCGGTGCTCGGTCCAGGCGGTGCCGTCCCACCAGCGTTCGAGGTGCGGGGCGTGCGGGTCGCGGTACCAGCCGGGTGGGGGCGTCATGCTCATCCCGGCACTGTAGGGGGACGGACAGGACGGTGACGACCGGCGCTAGATCGGTGTGACGTACGCCCCGGAGATCCCGCCGTCGACCAGGAAGTCGGTGGCGTTGACGAAGGAGGAGTCGTCGCTCGCAAGGAACGCGACGGCGGCGGCGATCTCCTCGGCCTCGGCGAACCGGCCCAGCGGAATGTGCACCAGACGGCGGGCGGCGCGCTCCGGGTCCTTGGCGAACAGCTCCCGCAGCAGCGGGGTGTTGACGGGGCCGGGGCACAGGGCGTTGACGCGGATGCCCTCCCGGGCGAACTGCACGCCGAGCTCGCGGGACAGGGCGAGCACGCCGCCCTTGGAGGCGGTGTAGGAGATCTGGCTGGTGGCCGCGCCCATCCGGGCCACGAAGGAGGCGGTGTTGATGATGGAGCCCCGGCCCTGGCGGCGCATGTGAGGGATGGCGGCCTTGCAGCACAGGTAGACGGAGGTGAGGTTGACCTCCTGGACCCGCTTCCAGGCGTCCAGGCCGGTCTCCAGGATGGAGTCGTCGTCCGGCGGGGAGATGCCGGCGTTGTTGAAGGCCACGTCGACGCTGCCGTAGGTGTCGTACGCGGTCCGGAACAGGGCCTCGACCTGCTCGGGGTCGGTGACGTCGACGTGCGCGTAGAGGCCGCCGGTTTCCTCGGCGACCGCCTTGCCCCGTGCCTCGTCCACGTCGCCGCAGACCACGTGGGCGCCCTCGGAGGCGAGCCGGTGGGCGGCGGCCCGGCCGATGCCACTGCCGGCGCCGGTGACGACGGCGGTGCGGCCGGCCAGGCGGCGGCAGATGACTTCTTCGCTCATGTGCGGTCAGGCCTCCGTGCTGATGAAGACGTTCTTGGTCTCGGTGAAGGCGTCCAGCGCCCCGGGGCCGAGTTCGCGCCCCACGCCGGACTGTTTGAAGCCACCGAACGGGGTCCAGTAGCGGACGCTGGAATGGGAGTTGACGGAGAGGTTCCCGGCGCGGACGGCCCGGGACACGCGCAGGGCGCGGCCGACGTCCCGGGTCCAGACGGAGCCGGACAGGCCGTAGTCGGTGGCGTTGGCCAGGCGGACGGCGTCGGCCTCGTCGTCGAAGGGCAGGACGACGGCGACCGGGCCGAAGACCTCCTCGACGGCCACCCGGGCGGCGGGGTCGACGCCGGTGAGCACGGTGGGCGGGAACCAGTGGCCGGGGCCCGCCGGCGCCTTGCCCCGGATGCCCGGCAGGTCGTCGGGGACGTAGGAGCGGACGCGGTCCAGCTGGGACCGGGAGATCAGCGGGCCCATGTCGACGCTCTCGTCGGCCGGGTCGCCCACCCGGACGGCCTCGACCGCCGGGGCGAGGAGGTCCAGGAAGCGGTCGTGCACGGAGCGCTGCACGAGGATGCGGGTGCGGGCGCAGCAGTCCTGTCCCGCGTTGTCGAGGAAGGACATGGGGGCGGCCGCCGCGGCGGCCTCCAGGTCGGCGTCGGCGAAGACGATGTTGGGGCTCTTGCCGCCCAGTTCGAGGGTGATGCGCTTGAGATGGTCGGCGCCCTTGGCCCACACCTGCTTGCCGACGGCGGTCGAGCCGGTGAACACGATCTTGGCTACGCCGGGGTGCTCGACGAGGGCGTTGCCGGTGACCGGGCCGTGTCCGGGCAGCACCTGGAACAGGCCCTCGGGGAACCCGGCCTCCAGGGCGAGGGCGGCCAGGCGCAGGGCGGTGAGGGGGGTGGCCTCCGCCGGTTTGAGGAGGACGGCGTTGCCGGCGGCGAGCGCGGGGGCGAAGCCCCAGGCGGCGATGGGCATCGGGAAGTTCCAGGGGGCGATGACACCGACGACGCCGACGGGTTCGGGGAAGGTGACGTCGATCCCGCCGGGGACCGGGATCTGGCTGCCCGTCAGGCGTTCCACTCCCCCGGCCGCGTAGTCGAGCAGGTCGCGGACGTTGCCGGCCTCCCAGCGGGCGTTGCCGAGCGTGTGTCCGGCCTCCCGGACTTCCAGGCGCGCCAGTTCCTCTCGGTGGGTGTCGACGGTGGCCGCGAACCGGCGCAGCAGGCGGGCCCGGTCACCGGGCGGGAGGGCCGCCCAGGCGGTCTGCGCCCGGGCGGCGCGCAGGACGGCGGCGTCCACACCGGCGGGGCCGACGGCGTCGACGGTGGCGATCACTTCCTCGGTGGCGGGGTTGGCGACCCGGAGCTCGGACGGGACCGGGAGCTCGGACGGGGCCTGGGGCTCGAACGGGACCCGGGGCTCGGACGGGACCCGGGGCTCGAACAGGGCCTGGGGCTCGGACGGGACCTGGGGCTCGGATGACTCGTGGGACACGGTTCGGGCCTCACATGCGTTCGAAGGAGCGGCGCAGTTCCCAGTCGGTGACCGCGGCGTCGAAGGCGTCCACCTCGACGCGCGCCATGTTCAGGTAGTGGGCGACGACGTCGGCGCCGAAGGCGTCCTTGGCGAGGGCGCTGGTCTCCCACAGTTCGGCGGCCTCGCGCAGGGTGGTGGGGACGTGTTCGTAGTCGGCGGCGTAGGCGTTGCCGGGGCAGGGGTCGGGCAGCTCCAGTCGCTGCTCGATGCCGTGCAGTCCGGCGGCGACCATGCCCGCCACGGCGAGGTGCGGGTTGACGTCGCCGCCGGGGAGACGGTTCTCGAAGCGCAGGGAGGGGCCGTGGCCCACCACGCGCAGCGCGCAGGTGCGGTTGTCGCGCCCCCAGGCGACGGCGGTCGGGGCGAAGGAGCCGGGCTGGAACCGCTTGTAGGAGTTGATGTGGGGGGCGTACAGCAGAGAGAACTCGCGCAGGGCGACGAGCTGCCCGGCGAGGAAGTGACGCATGACGTCCGACATGCCCTCCGGGTCCTCGGCCGACTCCGGCATGACGCTGCGGCCGTCGGCATCCGCGAGGGAGAGGTGGATGTGGCAGGAGTTGCCCTCGCGCTCGTTGTACTTGGCCATGAAGGTGAGGGAGAAGCCCTCCTGGGCGGCGATCTCCTTGGCACCGGTCTTGTAGACGGCGTGCTGGTCGCAGGTGACCAGGGCCTCGTCGTAGCGGAAGGCGATCTCGTGCTGGCCGGGGTTGCACTCGCCCTTGGCGGACTCGACGGTGAGCCCGGCGCCCGCCATCTCGTTGCGGATGCGGCGCAGCAGCGGCTCGATGCGTCCGGTGCCGAGCACCGAGTAGTCGACGTTGTACTGGTTGGCCGGGGTGAGCCCCCGGTAGCCGGCGTCCCAGGCCTGCTCGTAGGTGTCCCGGAAGACGATGAACTCCAGCTCGGTGCCGGCCTGGGCGGTGTGTCCGAGGGCGGCGAGGCGGTCCAGCTGGCGGCGCAGGATCTGGCGGGGCGCGGCGGCGACCGGGGAGCCGTCGGCCCAGGCGAGGTCGGCGACCGCCATGGCGGTGCCCTCGTTCCAGGGCAGGCGGCGCAGGGTGTCGAGGTCGGGGAACATGGCGAAGTCGCCGTAGCCCGTCTCCCAGGAGGACATGGCGTAGCCGTCGACGGTGTTCATGTCGGCGTCGACGGCGAGCAGGTAGTTGCAGCCCTCGCTGCCGTGCCGGAGCACCTCGTCGAGGAAGAAGCGCGCGGCGAACCGCTTGCCCTGGAGCCGCCCTTGCATATCGGGAAAGGCCAGGACGACAGTGTCGATCTCACCGCTCGCGACGAGGGCGCGCAGTTCCTCGACGCCGAGTGGTGGTGTGCGGTCTGCCACGGGGAGCCTCCTTCGGCTTCTTCGGCGGGCCGGGAGCCATAAGGTATTGCCGGGAACCATTGCTTGGGAAGGGGGCGCGACCACATGCGGGAGGAGTCGGCCGGAACGGTCGGGGACCGGCTCGCGCCGGTGCTGCGGCCGGTGCGCGCGGGCAACGGCTTCGAGGAGGCGCTGGAGCAGATCCTCCAGGTCGTGCGCCTGGGACTGGTGGCCGGCGGGGAGCGGCTGCCGGCGGAACGGGAGCTGGCGGAGCGGCTCGGCATCAGCCGGGTGACGCTGCGCGAGGTACTGAAGGTGCTGCAGGACCAGGGCCTGGTGGAGTCCCGGCGAGGGCGTTACGGGGGCACGTTCGTGCTGCCCCGGCCGACCGACACCGGGGAGGGCGAGCTGCGGCGGCGGATCGCCGAGGTGGACATCGAGGACGTGCTGCGTTTCCGGGAGGTGCTCGAAGTAGGGGCGGCGGGGCTGTGCGCGGCGCACGGCCTGACGGGCCGGCAGGCGGAGCGGCTGCGCGAGGCGCTGGCGGGCACGCGGGACGCGCCGCTGGCGGAGTACCGGCGGCTGGACACGCTGTTCCACCTGACGCTGGCGGAGCTGTGCGGGTCGCCGACGCTGACGGCGCAGTACGCGGCCGTCCGGGCCACCGTCAACGACCTGCTGGACTGCATCCCCCTGCTGGTGCGCAACCTGGAGCACTCCCAGCAGCAGCACACCGCCCTGGTCGAGGCGGTACTGGAGGGCGACGCGGACGGGGCGCGCGAGGTGATGCGCGAGCACTGCGCGGGCACCGCCGCGCTGCTGCGGGGGTTCCTGGCCTGAGGACGGCAGCACCCCGCAACGCGGTGTTTACCGCGCCTTGACGCGCGGAGGCTTGCGCTCCCGGTGTCCGCGCCAGGAAGGTATGGGCCCACAAAGGTCTGGATCCGCTCCATTGCCGGCGCCGCTCCATTGCCGGTGCCCTGCTTCCGTCGCCGCATCTGGGGAGTCCCCCGTGAGCCTTCCGTCCACCTCCCGTGTCTCCGCCCCCACCGAACCGGACGACTACCTGGACCGCCGCAGGCTGCGCCGCGGCAGCGCCGGCTGGCTGCTGCTGACCGGCCTCGGCGTCGCCTACGTCGTCTCCGGCGACTACTCGGGCTGGAACTTCGGCCTGGCCGAGGGCGGCTTCGGCGGCCTGGCGATCGCCATGGTGCTGATGGGCACCATGTACGCCTGCATGGTCTTCGCCCTGGCCGAACTGTCCTCGATCCTGCCCACCGCGGGCGGCGGCTACGGCTTCGCGCGCCGGGCGCTCGGCCCCTGGGGCGGCTTCCTCACCGGCACGGCCATCCTGATCGAGTACGTCCTCGCGCCCGCCGCGATCTCCATCTTCATCGGCGACTACGTGGAGTCGCTCGGCCTGTTCGGCCTGGAGTCCGGCTGGCCCGTGTACCTGGCCTGCTTCGTGATCTTCATCGGCATCCATCTGTGGGGCGTCGGTGAGGCACTGCGCTTCAGCTTCGTCGTCACCGGCATCGCCGTGGCGGCCCTGGTCGTCTTCGCGGTCGGCGCCCTGTCCGCATTCGACGCCTCTTCCCTGGACGACATCCCGGTCGACGCCTCGGCCTTCGGCGCGAACTCCTGGCTGCCGATGGGTCTGCTCGGCATCTGGGCCGCGTTCCCGTTCGGCATGTGGTTCTTCCTGGGCGTGGAGGGCGTGCCGCTGGCCGCCGAGGAGACCCGGGACCCCGCCCGCACCCTGCCGCGGGCGATCCGCTGGTCGATGGGCATCCTGGCGGTGCTGGCCGTGGTCACCTTCGTGGCCGCGGCCGGGGCCCGGGGCTCGGCCGCCGTCCAGGACGCGGGCAATCCGCTGGTGGAGGCGCTCCAGCCGGACGGCCGGGCGACCGGGCTCAGCCGGATCGTGAACTACGCGGGTCTCGCCGGTCTGGTCGCCTCCTTCTTCTCCCTGATCTACGCAGGATCGCGCCAGCTGTTCGCGCTGTCCCGGGCCGGCTACCTGCCCCGGTTCCTCTCCCTCACCAGCCGCCGCAAGGCCCCCTGGCTGGGGCTGCTGGTGCCCGGCGCGATCGGCTTCGCGCTGGCCGCCGGGACCGGCAACGGGGCGCGCATGCTGAACGTGGCCGTGTTCGGGGCGACGATCTCGTACGCGCTGATGTCGCTGTCGCACATCGTGCTGCGCCGCCGCGAGCCGGAACTGCCGCGGCCGTACCGCACCCCGGGCGGGGTGCTGACCTCGTCGGTCGCCCTGGTGCTGGCCTGCGCGGCGCTGGTGGCGACGTTCCTGGTGGACGTGACGGCCGCGTTCATCGCGCTGGCGGTGTACATCGTGGCCGTGGCCTACTTCGGTCTGTACAGCCGCCGGCACCTGGTGGCGAAGGCCCCGGAGGAGGAGTTCGCGGCACTGGCCGCGGCCGAGGCAGAGTTGTCCCGGGACTGACGGGAATGACGGGACGGATGGAGGCGGCATGGCGGACGACGGGCCACTGATCGGTATCAGCACCTACGCGGAGCCCGGGGTGCGCTGGGGCGCCTGGCAACTGGACGCGGCGCTGCTGCCGGCCGGGTACCCGCGGCTGGTGCAGCGGGCGGGCGGACTCGCCGTGATGCTGCCCCCGGACGCTCCGGAGCGTGCCGCGGCGACCGTGGCCCGCGTCGACGGCCTGGTCGTCGCGGGCGGCCCGGACGTCGAACCCGTCCACTACGGCGCCGAACCCGACCCGTGCACCGGCCCGCCCGCGCGGGCCCGGGACGCCTGGGAGCTCGCGCTGATCCGGGCGGCCCTGGACCTGCGGATCCCGCTGCTCGGCATCTGCCGGGGCATGCAGCTGCTGAACGTCGCCCTCGGCGGCACCCTCGTCCAGCACATCGACGGGCACGCGGGGGCACCGGGCGTCTTCAGCAGCCATCCGGTGACCCCGGTGCCGGGCACCCGCTACGCCGGGCTCGTGCCCGAGGAGAGTTCCGTCCCGGCCTTCCACCACCAGGCGGTGGCCCGCCTCGGCCGGGGCCTGCTCCCGTCGGCCCACGCGGCGGACGGCACGGTGGAGGCGGTCGAACTGCCCGCCCCCGACTGGGTGTTGGGCGTCCAGTGGCACCCGGAGATGGCCGAGGACCTCCGCGTGATGCAGGGCCTCACCCGAGCCGCCGCCCACCGCGTCGCGGCCTGAGCCGGAGCCGGCCGAGGCCGGGGAGCTGCCGCCCTGGCCGGCGAATCCCGGCCCGCACCGCAGCCACCGCCCGGCCGAGGACGCGGAGGTCCACGCGGACGTCCTCCCCGGTGAGCCGGAGGGCCTTCCGCACCGGTGGCCGGCGTCCGGCTCAACCCCGAGGCCGTCACCGGCTGACGGGCGCGGCGGTCCCGGGCCCGCCGCGCCCCCGGCTCAGAGCACTGCGGGGGGTCGGTTCCCGGCCGGCCGGGGGCGGGTGCGCTCGCCCGGGCTGCACCGGCCGACGCCGTCCCCGCGCCGCCAGGCCCGGCCCGCGGCGGGCCACCCCAACCGCACGCAGGCCGCCGACCCCGTGGCCCACCACCTCACCGGCCGCCCCCGGCGCCGCACCACACCCGGCCGAAGGGAGAGCGAACCACGCACCCGCCGCGCCGCTCGCGCCCGCCCCCGGCCACGGACCGCGGGTCCGCCGGACCGTCACGGCGCCCGGGGGACGGGCCGGGGCCCGGTCCCTCCGCCAATCCACCGTCGGCGACGACGCACCCCGGCCGAAGCCCCTGCGCCACCGCCCCGGACGGACAGCAGGTCGCGGGCCGGCGGTGGGGCGGTCGCCGGCGGGCCACCCGATCCGCACGCAGGCCGCCGACCCCGTGGCCCGCCACCTCACCGGCCGCCCCCGGCGCCGCCCCACATCCGGCCGAAGGGAGAGCGAACCACGCACCCGCCGCGCCGCTCGCGCCCGCCCCCGGCCACGGACCGCGGGTCCGCCGGACCGTCACGGCGCCCGGGG